>NZ_JBJUSE010000006.1:0-92693 GCF_046098135.1 Streptococcus sp. ST16
TATCTTCATAACTCAATTTCATAATAAAACACCCCAAAAGTTAGATTTTTTCTGTCTAACTTTTGGGGTGCAGTTCAAATCCTTAACTGGGTTTTTGACATTTTAAAAATCTGAAAACTTTAGAAACTCTTTAGAAATACTTGAGCTTTCTTTGATTTCTATACCTTATACTAAAGTTAGAAAAAAATCTAAAGGAGAAAATCATGAAAACAGTACTCGAAATTCATGGATTGACCAAACAATTCGGCCAACAAGCTATTCTTCAAGATCTTAGCCTAACCATAAAAGAGGGAGATATTTATGGTCTAATTGGAAAAAATGGAGCAGGTAAAACTACTCTTATCAAAATCATTACACAATTATTGTTTGCGGATAAAGGAACTATTTCCCTCTTTTCTAGTCAATCGGAAAATGAGTGGACCAAGGCTCTATCTCGAGTAGGTTCAGTTATCGAATCACCTGTAGCCCATAATCACTTAACAGCATACCAGAATCTGAAATATTATTGTATGATACGTCATATTCCAAATGCTGATAAAGTCATTCAAGAAACACTGGATTATGTAGGTTTGTCAGATACAGGTAAAAAAGTCTTCCGTGATTTCTCGCTAGGAATGAAGCAAAGACTTGGTATCGCCATTGCCCTCCTATCCAAACCTGATTTCCTGATTCTTGATGAACCCATTAACGGTCTCGACCCAATTGGAATCAAAGAATTTCGCCTCATGATCCAGCGACTAAATCAAGAAAAAGGCATAACTATCCTCATTTCTAGCCATATCTTGTCAGAACTCTATCTCTTAGCTAGTCGCTTTGGTATTCTGGATCAAGGTAAGATTATCCGTGAAATCAGTAAAGCTGAATTTGAAACACTGAGTGAGGATTATATTGTGCTTAAAACAAGCGATAAAGAAAGAGCTTGTCAGGTATTGAAAGAACAAATTCAACTCCAATTTAAGGTTGTCAATCCTGAAAATGAAATCCATATCTTTGGTAATGAACAAGATGTCAAACAGATTCTTAAGCAACTAACTTTGGCCGATGTTGCTATTGATGAGATTTACTTTGCCCGTCAAAACCTAGAAGAATACTTCACCCAATTAGTAGAATAGGAGAAAAATCATGATACACACCATTCAAGCAGATTTTTACCGTCTTTTCCGCTCCAAAGGATTCTGGATTACAGAATTCATTCTCTTTGCACTTATGTTAATGGGTGCTACTATCGGAGCTACAGGACATCTAATGTCAGTAAATACTACACCTGAAACAGAATTTCCGACCAAAGGTTGGGACGGCGTCCAAGCTCTTATCAATGCGTCTAGCAATGGTTCAAACTTCGTTTTTCTCTGCATCATTCTGGCATGCCTCGTTCTTGGAGTTGATTTAATCGGCAAGCTCTATAAAAATAGTTTGACAGTTGGTGTTTCTCGTACAGAGTTTTTCCTTGCCAAAACCTTTGTACTTGCTAGTATCGCTCTCTTACAACTCATCGCCAGCCTTGTGATTGCCTTTATTCCAGCAACTATCTTAAATGGATTTGGGACCATGCCTGATGGATTTATTGGCAATCTATTGATAACCATTTCCCTTCAATTCCTTTGTCTCCTCGCTTGGATTTCCATTGTTTCCTTCATTCTCTATGTTAGTCATTCTTATCTTGCGGTATTTATTGGTTATTTGGTCAGCTCTATCTTACTTTCTATGCCAATGCTCATTTTTCCAAATATCAAAATTTTACCATATTTATCATTACAGTTTGCCTATGCTATGACTGCTAATAGTGAGTCAATTTGCTACACACTTATAGTTAGCTTAGCTGTTATTGTAATCTTTAATATAGGTGGACTGACAGTTTTCAAAAAGAAAAGTCTATAAAAAACAACCTCCTCTGTAGGCTAGAGGAGGTTTATTTCTTTAAAAATAAATGAAAACCGATAACCACTGCCCATCTGTGCCTAGTTTCATTTCTGCACCAAGAAGATGACATAATTCCTCAGTGATATAAAGGCCTAAACCAGAGGATTCTTCGGTGTCTGATAGATTTTCAGAATAAAAACGGTTACTGAGATTTTCTATTCTTTTGATGGGCTGTTTAACAAGGTTTGCAATCTCTAAGACAAGCTGTTCCTTTTCCTTTCTCAAAGATAGACGCGCTTCTTCCTTGCCATGCTTGAGGACATTTCCAAGCAGATTTTGTAAAATTCGATCCAGTAAGTCCTCATCAGTTCTCATTTTTAAACCAGCTTCAACCTTAAAATCAAGCATGATATTTGCCGCCTGAAAAACATCATAATAAGCTAGAGTCTTTTTGGTGATAAAAGCTGAAAGATCCAATTCTTCCAGTTTCGGTTTGACAGCTCCTTCCATTAAACGACGATATTCTAGGAGAGCCTCCAAACGTTTGGAAACTAAATCAAGATGCTGGGCTATTTTTTGTAAGGTTTCTGATTTGTCTTCAGGAGACTTTATCAATTGTTGGGTGTAGCCTGAAGCGATAGTCAGAGGCGTCCGAATATCATGGGCGATATTGCTGATGGCCATATCCAGAGTCTGCTTTTCCCTTTTCATAACCAACCGAGACTGTTCTACTTCCTGAAATAGATTCTCAATCTGCTGGTAGAGATGTAAAAAATGTTTGGAAAAAATACTGACTCCGACTCTTTTCATACTACCTGTGATAATCTTGTCTTCAATCTGTTGACTCAGGCTCTTAAGTGCTAGATGGTAGCGAAGCAATGCAATCGATAAAATAATTAGGAGTACTAGTAGGACAAAAATTATCATGTAGGTCATTGCTTGTCTCCTTTTAATCTTACCCCAACTCCCCAAATGGTTTCAATATATTCTTGATTTGGGTCAAGCTGGTTTAATTTTTTACGAAGATTACTCAAATGCGTATTGAGAGTATTATCTCCAGGTAGATAGCTATCCTCCCAGACCAATTCATAAAGTTCTTCCTTGGTGAAAATTTTCTTAGGGTGTTTAAGGAGAGTTTGGAGAATCAAGCATTCTTTTTTGGCAAGGCGAATCGTTTTCTGGCTATTTTTGATTTCAAAACTTTCTGCATCAAACTGGATATTTTTCAAGTTTTGTGGTAGATTTTCAGTTTTTCCTATTTCCATAGGCTGTTTTTCTGCACTTTGGCGTAATTGAACAGTAACTCTAGCAAAGACTTCGTCCAAATCAAAAGGTTTGACTATGTAATCATTGGCACCGTCTAAGAGGTATTGACTGATTAACTTCCTATCGCTCAAGGCCGTTAGCATAATGACTGGGATTTGACTTTGTTCCCTGATGGCTTTTAAAACCTGATCCTCATTTTTCCCAGGAAGCATGATATCTAGCAAAACAAGGTCAATCCCACCTTGGTCAAAAAGCATGATTCCTTCTGTACCAGAAAAGGCTTGAACCACCTCATGCTCCTCAGTAAGAAGTGTTCGTAAAATCTCTTGAATGTCACTATTGTCTTCAATAACCAATATCCTGGTCATAAATACCAACCTTTCTGCAACTATTATAGCATGTTTTATTGATAAAGCTTAAACAGAAAAGCTCCTCGCATAAAAGCGCGAGAAAGCCTTAGAGGGTTAAAATATAAAATCCACTTACTAGACAACATAGTATCCTTATAGTTGAAAATAAGAAGTTAATCTAGCAGAATGAATCTCTCATTTCTCTCCTACTAGTCCGTAATACGTTGATACATTTCTGGTCTTCTATCTCGAAACAAGCCCCAGTTAAGGCGTTCACTTGCTCCCTTGTCAAGGTCATAGGTTTCTAACAGAACAGCTTCACCTTGTCTTTCAGCTCGCTCTAAAATAGCTCCTGTTTCATCCGTCATAAAGGAGGAACCGTAGAAGTCAAGACTGGAACTCTGTCCACCATTTTCCTCACTTGGAGTGACTTCTTCCAAACCATAGCGATTGGCTGCAATGACTGGAACAATATTCGCTGCTGCGTGCCCTTGCATGGTACGTTGCCAGTGCCCACAACTGTCTGTATCCAAAATTGGCTCTGAACCGATGGCTGTTGGATAAAAGAGTAACTCTGCTCCATTTAATGCAAGACATCTCGCTGTTTCAGGGAACCATTGATCCCAACAGATGCCAATCCCAATCTTAGCATAGCGAGTATCCCAGACCTTGAAACTAGTGTTACCAGGCGTGAAATAAAACTTTTCTTGATAATAATGGTCATCTGGTATGTGGGTCTTCCGATAAACGCCAAGAACCTCACCATCTGCATCAATGACAGCAATAGAATTGTATAAGACATTACCATCTTTTTCATAGAAACTAATCGGTAAAACAACTTCTAGTCCCTTAGAAAGCTCCTTAAAATGCTGAATAGCTGTATTTTCTGTCACCGACTGGGCATACTGGTAGTAATCATACTGGCGTTCCTGACAGAAATAGGGACGTTCAAACAATTCAGGCAAAAGAATAATTTGGGCTCCTTGCTCAGCAGCTTGTCGAACTAGACGTTCAGCTGTTTGGATATTTGTTTCCACATCCTTAGCACATTGCATCTGGATCGCTGCAACTCTTATATTTCTCATCTTTTTCTCCTATTCTGGGATTTGTTGGGTGATACAGTGGATATTTCCACCACCTAAGAGAATATCTCTGGCTGGTATTCCGACAACTTTACGGTCTGGGAAACACTTGCTGAGAATATCTAAAGCCACTTGGTCGTTTACATCCTCAAACTGTGGAACTAAGACAGCCTTGTTGGCAATATAGAAATTGACATAGGAAGCAGCAAGGCGCTCGCCCTCATAACGCTCCTCTTCCCCCTCTTCATAGGTATAGCCTGGTAAATCCTCTTTAGTGACAACCTGACAAATAGCTGGGATAGGAAGCTTATGAATAGTGAAGGGACGACCTTTTGCATCCGTTTCCTTCTCTAAAAGAGCAAGGTCAGCTGCAGACATACCATACTGGGGATCGTTTTGATCATCTGTCCAAGCCAAGACAAGTTCCGCAGGACCAACAAAGGCAGCAACATTGTCAACGTGTTCATTGGTTTCGTCCTGATAAATACCATAAGGAAGCCAAATAACTTTTTCAGCTCCAAGGCTCTCTAATAAGGTATTCTCGATTTCCTCTTTAGTCAAGTAGGGATTGCGACCAGCGCTTAGTAGGCAACTTTTAGTCACGAGAATGGTTCCTTGACCATCGCTATGGATCGCGCCTCCTTCCAGTACAAAAGGTTTAGCCTCGTAAACAGGTATTTCCAAGGCCTCAGCAAAATGACTGGCTACTTGATCATCATCTTCATAGTCTTGGTAGAGACCATCTACAGCCCCACCCCAGGCATTGAAAGACCAATCAACTGCCAACTTTTCTCTTTTTTCATTGAGTAGAATAGTCGGACCCGTATCACGGGCCCAGGCATCATTGGTGGGAATGTCTAGATAAACAACCGTGTCTCCAAGATAGGATTGTGCTTCAGATAGATAGTCCTGCTCCACCAAAAGATAAACCCTTTCTCCTTCTGCTATGGCCTTGATAATCTGGCTAAATGCTTTTTTGGCAGCCTTTCCTTGAAAGGGCCATGAACCTGGTCGAGTTGGCCATATCATGAGGGTACCATGATGGGGTTCGTACTCTGCTGGCATACGATAACCTAATTTCTTTGGACTGTCTATCATGATAATCTCCCTTTAAAGTCTTGATAGCCGAAGGCTTTGACTAAGCTACAGTCACCCTGCTCGTCCATAAGATAGAGACTTGGCAAGCCAATACCGTTAAAGGTATTATTTTTGACAAATGAGTAAATAGCCATATCTTCGAAATAGAGTCTGTCACCGATTTGGACAGGATTTTCAAAACTATAATCGCCAATCACATCACCCGTTAGACAGGTATTGGAAGAAAGTCTATAAGTATGAGCTTTTTCCTGCGCCTCAAATCCATTTCTCAAAGGTGGGCGATAGGGCATCTCAAGTACATCAGGCATATGGCAGGTCGCAGAGGCGTCTAAAACCAAGATCTCCATACCGTTTTCGACAATATCCAATACTTCAGTAGCTAGATAACCCGCATTAAGCGCAATAGCTTCACCCGGCTCGATATAGACCTCAAGATTGTAAGTTTCTCGGATACGCTTGATTTCAGAAATCAGCAAGTCCACATCGTAGTCTTCTCTTGTGATATGGTGTCCCCCACCCAGATTGAGCCATTTTACCTCATGTAAATAAGGGCCAAATTGCGCTTCTACTGCTTTCAAAGTTGTCTCTAAATCCTCTGAACCTTGCTCGCAAAGGGTATGAAAATGAAGTCCATCAACTAAATCCAACAAATCACTAGGAATTTTATCTAGTGTCACTCCAAAGCGAGAACCTGGCGCACAAGGGTCATAGAGCGCGTGATCTCCCTGAGTAGAGCATTGAGGATTGATACGGAGACCTACACTAATACCAGCCTCTCGGCAACGAGGACCGTGTTTACGCAACTGTCTCTCTGAGTTAAAGACGATATGATCCGTTATCTCAAGCAATTCCTCCATGTCAGCATCCTTGAAAGCAGGCGCAAAGACATGGACTTCACCAGAAAATTCTTCCCTTGCCAATTTGGCTTCATAAAGACCACTGGCAGTAGTTCCAGATAGATAGCGACTAATCAAGGGATAAGTCTTGTAGAGGGAATAAGCCTTCTGGGCGAGCAAAACCTTGCAACCAGACTTTTCCTGAACCTCTTGTAAAATGCGGCAGTTGGCTTCTAACTTTGCCAAGTCAATGACATAAGCTGGTGTTGGTACTTGTTCTAGCTTCATTAGTCCACCATTTGTGGATTTTCAACCACAACCCAAGGCAAACCATACTCATTCAAAGCTTCCATAAATGGATCTGGATCCAATTCTTCAAGGTTATAAACTCCAGCTTGTTTCCAAGTACCATTCATAACCAATTTTGTTCCAATCATGGCTGGAACGCCTGTCGTGTAAGAAATCGCTTGTGAGCCAACCTCTGCGTAGCATTCCTGATGGTCGCAAACATTGTAGATGTAGATGGTCTTTTCAACACCATCTTTGACACCTGTAAAGATACAACCGATATTGGTTTTACCGACAGTACGTGGTCCAAGACTTGCAGGATCAGGAAGCAAGGCTTTCAAAAATTGGATTGGCACAATTTCTTGACCGTTAAAGTTAATAGCATCCGTACGAAGGAGACCAACGTTTTCTAAGCATTTCATGTGCGTTAGATAAGATTGACCAAAGGTCATAAAGAAACGAATCCGTTTAACTCCTGGAATGTTTTTCGCTAATGATTCGATTTCTTCATGGTGAAGGAGATACATGTCTTTTTGCCCAACTTGAGGGAAATCATACTCGCGTTTGATAGACATAGCTTCGACTTCTACCCATTTTCCATCTTCCCAGTAAGAACCTGGCGCAGAAACCTCACGTAGGTTTATTTCTGGGTTGAAGTTTGTCGCAAATGGATAACCGTGGTCACCACCATTACAGTCTAAAATGTCGATATAGTGGATTTCATCAAAATAGTGTTTGAGAGCATAGGCTGAAAAGACACTGGTCACACCTGGGTCAAAACCAGATCCAAGCAGAGCGGTCAAGCCTGCTTCTTTGAATTTCTCCTGATAAGCCCACTGCCATGAATAATCAAAGTAGGCTGTAAAACCAAGTTCCTTGCAGCGTTTTTCGTAGATGGCACGCCACTCAGGATCTTCTGTATCCTCAGCCTCGTAGTTAGCTGTGTCGATATAGTGAACTCCAGTCACTAAACAAGCATCCATAATGGTCAAGTCTTGGTATGGTAAAGCAACGTTCAAAACGGCTTCTGGCTTGTAGCTTTCAATCAAGGCAATCACTTCTTCAACCTTGTCAGCATCAAGTGCAGCAGTTTCAATCTTAGTACTTGTTTTTCCTTCTAATTTAGCCTTCAAATCATCGCATTTTGACTTGGTACGACTAGCAATCATAATCTCTTTAAAAGTTTCGCTGTCTTGGCAAATCTTTGAAATAGCAACTTGGGCAACGCCCCCACATCCGATAACTAATAAACGACTCATTTTTTTCCTTCCTCTTCTTCTAAAATATCCTCAACATACTTGGGCAACATAAAGGAACCCACGTGTAAATTTGCAGTATAGTATTCTGTGAAAAGCTGGCGTTTTTTCCAGCCTTCCTTGTCAAAATCTTTGACAGGGTGGTATTTTTTCGATGCAAATCCAAATAGCCAATAGCCAGCTGGACTGGTTGGGATATGGGCCTGATAGACTCGGCTGATTGGAAAGGCTTGATTGACCTTACGGTGCATACTTCGGCAAGCTGACTCATCTTCGTCAAAGAAGGGACTCCCATGCTGATAGATCATGATGCCGTCTTCCTTCAGAGCTCTGTAACTGTTTCCGTAAAATTCCTTGGTAAAGAGCCCTTCCGTATGTCCAAATGGATCTGTCGCATCGTTGATGATAATATCGTAGTCATCTTCACAGTTTCGTAAAAAGCGTAGCCCATTTTGGTAGTAAATGGTAACACGAGGATCATCTAGCCCTGCAGCAAAGTCTGGGAAATACTCACGACAGACCTCAACCAACATCTCATCTGGTTCCACAATATCGATTTGCTCCAGTTCAGGATAGAGGGTTAATACTTGAGCAACACCACCGTCACCACCCCCAATAACCAAGACTTTCTTTGGATTCGGGTGGACAGCCATGGGAACGTGGACGGTCATTTCATTGTAAACAAAATCATCTGCATCTGAAAACAAGACGTGCCCGTTTAAAATCAGTATTTTACCAAAAGCTGGCGTATCCAAGACTTCGATATCCTGCCATTCACTTTTTCCAGCATAGAGTTGCTTGGCAGTTCTCAAGGACAATTTCACATCTGGAGTATGAACTTCAGAAAACCATAAATCCATCTAGTTCTCCTTTCTCTTAATGACGTTGATGTGATTGACCTCTGGATCTTCCGTCCCTTGGAGGGAGCAACCACGTTCCTTGGCAAATTGGATATAGTCTACAATTTCTCGTGTAATGCGTTCACCTGGAGCTAAGATAGGAATTCCTGGAGGATAGCACATGACAAACTCCCCACAGACTTGTCCGACTGATTCGTCTAAGGTCAAACTTTTTCTCTCTGAATAAAAGGCTTCCTGAGGAGACAGCACTAACTCGGGCTGGATATATTCTCCAGCAATCAAATCTTTTCCATCTCTCGAATAAAGTCTCTTGATGTCAGCCAAAGCACCGACCAAACGCTCGATGTCTTGGATGCGGTCACCAATGGAAATGTAGGCCAAGATATTGCCAATATCCCCGAATTCAATCTGAATATCGTATTCATCTCGCAAGAGATCATAAACCTCTATCCCTGTTAGCCCAACACCCTGAGTGTAAACTGACAGCTTGGTTACATCAAAATCACAAACAGACACACCGTCTATGAGCTCTTTTGAGTAGGCGTAGTAACCACCGATAGCATTGATTTCACGACGAGCGTACTCGGAGAGCTCAATGACTTTCTCAAAAGACTCTTTCCCGCGAAGGGCTAAGTTGCGACGAGAAATATCCAAACTAGCCATCAACAAGTAAGAGGCAGATGTAGACTGGGTCAAGTTGATAATCTGACGAACGTACTCAGGATTCATCTGCTCCCCGATAAGAAGGATGGAGCTCTGGGTCAAACTCCCACCAGACTTATGCATGGAAACTGCTGCCATATCAGCACCTGCATCCATAGCAGAAATTGGAAGTTTATCTGTAAAATGCAAATGCGCTCCATGGGCTTCATCTACTAAAACCATCATGCCAGCTTCGTGAGCCATTTCCGTTAAACCCTTAAGGTCTGAACAAATTCCATAGTAAGTAGGATTGTTAATCAAAATGGCCTTGGCATCTGGATGCTCCTTAATTGCCTGCGCCACACGGTCATTTTCAAGACCTAAAGCGATGCCGATTTTAGGATCTACACTCATCTCGATATAGATGGGAATGGCACCACATAGAACCAGCGCATTGATGGCAGATTTATGGACATTTCTCGGTAGAATAATCTTATCTCCTGCCTTACAGGTGGAAAGAATCATGGTTTGAACTGATGAGGTTGTTCCCCCAATCATCAGAAAGGCATGCGCCGCTCCAAAAGCATCTGCAGCCAATTCCTCCGCATCCCGAATAATCGAAATGGGATGACCAAGATTATCCAAGGGTTTCATCGAATTGACATCAATGCCAACACATTTTTCACCTAACAGTTCGACAAGTTCTGGATTTCCTCGTCCACGCTTGTGACCTGGCACATCAAAGGGGACAATCCTTTTCTTTCGTAACTTAATCAGTCCTTTATAAATAGGGGCCTGATTCTGATCTAACTTTTTCAAGACATACTCCTTTACCGTATTTTTAGCACCTCAAGAAGATAAAGGCGACTAAAGGTTGACTTATGAAAAAAGAGCAGGTTTTCACCTGCACTGCAATCTTCTGACGTGTGTATTTTGGTTTCTGTTGAGTATGTCTGTTCCTGATGTTTCCTAACTCTCTAGTAGCAAATATTACGTACTTTATTGATCGTTTCACAAGATGACGTGTGCTTTCACCACACTAACAAATGTATACGAATTAGAACTAATGTCCTAACATCAACTTATAAAAGTAGGCTTTTAACCCTATCAATAATGCGGCTTTCCAACCACGCTTCGGCATTCAACCCTGCCTGTCCGTAGGCATTTTTTACTCGGGTTTATATTTGCTAGAAAACATCATCTCATTTTCTAAGCCTTATAACTATATCATGTTTACAAGAGCTTGTAAAGTATTTTGTGAAAGTTTTTTAAAGAATTTCATTTTTTGTTCGTGAAATATTAGTCAACAATAAAAAGAAATCGTTTTAAATTGAAATCAAAAAACAAAAACAGGAACTAAATCGATTAGTTCCTTTGTTGAATCGTAAGTATAGTCAGTTATTCAAAATCTTATCTACTTATCTCGTGCTACTTGAACAGCTAGTTCAAAATCAGTCATCATATAATTTTCATCTAGGCGGATGAGACCATAGTACTCATTCCAAAATAGCGAATCACTGTTGCTGGACCACTTTAATCCATACCATAGTTGAGTGACATCACTTGTATTTGATGGCGGAATTGACCATAGATGCTTCTTGAAGGTTTCTTGAACAAGAGAAACATCCAGTCGTGTAGTCAAGTCAAGTTCATTTAATTTGAAAGTAATAGAATGTTTTTTCGCTGCCTCAATACTGTCCTTGTTAAATCGAACCTGAATAACCTTAGAATCTTCTATAGCCACATCATGGTCCTCAGCACCGTAAAAGGAAATACTGCCCAGTACTATGCCATCTTTTGCTAGGAGATAGGGAGCGTAAGGAACAGCATTGCTATCAAGCCTGAAGCCTTTTTCGATGGTAACTGTTTTATCTCCAGGATACTTTTGGAAACTGTTACTTGTCAGGAGGTCTTCATAATCGCTACCACCATCGCCCTGTCTTACATAGATGTCAAATCCAGCGTCCATCAGCTCACTGGATTTAGTTCCAGCTAAAATGATTTTACTTTCATTAATTTGTAAAATCGGTGCTTGAGGTGGCAAACCAATCGTGAGATTAAACGTGACTCCTACTAGAAAGACCATCAAAGTTATAAGGAGGGCAAGCATAGACTTCCCAGTTCGTTTTCTTGCATTGAAAAGGGCCATTAGAGCAGGTAGGAGGATCATTTTGGCTAAAATAGAATTCCCCACACCGCCTCTATTTAAGGTCTGAAAGGCAAAGATCCCTGCGATGACAATCAGGGTCAGGTAGACCAAAATCTCGCCTAGACCCAGTTTTTCTGTTCGAGTTTGTTGATTTACAGGAGTTTCGTACAATGACTGTCCATTCTCTTTCCTCTTTTTTAGAAAGAGATAAAAACCCAGACCTAGCAGCAGATTAAAGATTACAAAAGCAATTAAAGTACCTATAATCACTGTTCTACCCATGGCTCTCTACTCCTTTATGTTCTATCTCAAATCTTTTCTTTCTCATTAAAAGCAAATTCCCGACTAATAAAACGATTATTAAGAAAGGACTACCTTCTATCAGTACAATCGGTATAGCATAAATGGCAATCATTCCCATCTTTTTATCTTTAAGAATATTGCTGATATTTCTAGCTCTGTTTCCCAAGAAAGTGCTATAATGGAGCTAATAAATTGTTCTGTATTCATTGGTGAAAAAAGGGGAAATAGCCATGTTCACTACTGTTGTTTTGATTTTTTATGCTCTTTTCTTTCTATCCTTATCCTTTACCTTTTATCTCTATATTAGACTTGTAGTTGCGGTCAGACAAGGGAAAGATGTCCCAAAATGGATCTATAAACTCGGCCATGCAATTCAAGGAAGAATTCACGTTGACTATGAAGAAATCACAGATGCTAATGCCCTTAAAGAGATTCATTGGTTCTTGCTAATCTATTTAATCGTAAATCTACTCGTATTGGCTGTCTTCTACTATCATGGTAATAGCTTTCCTCAAGCCATTTATGAATGTTTGAAAAAACAATTTTTCATTGTGCTTTTTAGTATGGTTTTAAAAAGTATTGGTAAATTTGTTGTACTGGCTATAAGCAAAAACTTTCATAACAGTCATGTCTATGCATCAACCAACGCTTTTATCGGGACAGCTTTTTTAACGAGTTATGTTTTTATGTTTTGCATCATGATGAGTGGCCTTCCATCTCAACCTGTTCCAGTCACCATTCAAAATACCACAGTCATTATCGGTGAGACCAAGGCTTCCGAGCTTTTAGACCAAGGCTTTACCTTCGAAGATAAAGGTGCAAATAGTCCTATCACCAATCCAAAAAACGACCATTTCTACTACGGCCAGCTTCTCGAAATCAAGCGTGAAGATCAGTCCTATGGTTTTATGACCCTTACTCCTACTGGCAAAGATACTGATCAACTCAAAAACTGTGTCATTACCTACTATAGAACGCCTAAGGATGCCCATCAATTGCAGGGGATTTCTATCAATCATGTCAGTTTAGCAAATCTCAAGCTCCAAGATTTTCAAACAAGAAAATTAATCGATATCTTTGAAGTCAATCCTGCTGATTACAATGTCGCTGAGACTGACTCAAACTACATCCTAACCATTCAAACGGCAGATTACGACCTCTGGAAAAGATACAGGATTGAAGCCAAGTTCAATTCAGATGGTTCCATAGATAGTTATGGCGTCAGAGCCCAACATAGCATGTGGGAATGATGGAGTGTTAGCTTTAGTCATTAGTAAGCATAAAATCAAATAGATGAGCGTTTAGGCGCTCCTACTTGATTTTATGCTTATTCATTTTCTCTTGGAAAATATCTGTAATAATTTGTCGCAATTCTTGAGCTTCCTTTTCAGGAAGTTGGCCTTCTTGTTCAGCTATAGCATACAATTCCGGATATTCAAGAGAAATTCTCTTAATCGTACGCGTAATTGCATGTTTTCTAACAAAAAATGGAATCCGTTTAATCATATCTTGAGGAATTAAGGCGATAATCTTATCGGCTGTTTCCTTATCGTTCAGTTTAGAAAAAGTGAGTCCCTTTTTAATCATTTCTTGTTCTTTTTCTGTAAAATCTTGTGATTCCATCTGATTAATCCTCCTATTCTCTCTAAGTTAAATTATATATCAGGTGTAGCAAGACACCAAATAGTCTGTTTGTAAAATGCGTTCTATACTAGAATTTTCCTGTCACTCTTAATCTCTCTTTAGTAAAAAATCACAAAACCTTTAGGCAAAATAACCAGTTGCTGGTCCAATTCTTGGCAATGACTGGCTAGGGCTACAAAATCACGGTCTACAAGATAGTTTTCAGTTGATTGGTTAAAAATGGCTTGGATTTTTTGTCCATCATAATCCCAAGCCAGAGATACCACATCTGGCTTGATTTCTTTCAGTCTATAAGTCCCATGCTGGATTATATCTGAGACACTCTTGCGAAGCTGAATCAATTTCTTCATGAAACGAAACATGTCATTACTGTCGGAAACACGTTCCCAAGGCATGACACGACGACAATCTGGATCTGGACCTCCATCTAATTCTAACTCGGTTCCATAGTAGAAACACGGTGTCCCCCTTTGTAAAAAGAGGCAGGCGAGGGCAGACTTAACAAGTTGAACATCTCCTTTGGCTGTTGCCAAAATGCGTTCTGTATCGTGAGAATCTAGAAGATTAAACATCACTTCAGAAATCTGCTGTCTATAGTACATTGATTGACTATTGATCTCATCGATGAATTGAGGCGTCTTCTTAACCCCACGCAAGAAATAATCCTTGATACTATCAGAGAGAGGATAGTTCATGACTGCGTGGAATTCATCGCCATCTAGCCAAGGCTGGGAAGTGTGCCAGACCTCTCCAAGGATGTAAAGATCAGGCTTTTTAGCCAAGACAGCCTTACGGAAATCTCGCCAAAATTGGTGGTCCACTTCATTTGCCACATCTAAGCGCCAAGCATCAATATCAAACTCTTCAATCCAGTAGGTCGCAACGCTCAGTAAATAGTCTCTTACTTGAGGATTTGCCGTATTGAGCTTGGGCATATAGCTGGCAAAGGCAAAGGTATGATAAGGGAGCTTTCTTGGATCACCGAGCTTATCCTTGGTCACTGGGAACTCTTGAACATGGAACCAGTCTTTATATACTGACTCTTCACCGTATTTAAGGACATCCTGCCATTGAGGTGATTTGTCCCCGATATGGTTGAAAACAGCGTCCAGCATGATTTTCATGCCTCTCTGATGGACTTGGTTCACCAGTTGACGGAAAGTTTCCTTATCTCCAAAATGACGATCAATTTCGAAATAATCCGTCGTATTATACTTGTGATTGCTTGGAGATTCAAAGATAGGACAGAGATAAAGTCCTGTAATCCCCAAATCTTGCAAGTAATCCAGATGGTCAATAATACCTTGTAAATCACCACCAAAGAAATCGTTAGTCTTTGGTTTGATAGAAGAATCCCAAGCTAGCGCACCTTCAGGTGAAATATTTGGGTTTCCATTAGAAAAGCGTTCAGGAAAAATCTGATACCAAACCGTCTCAGTCACCCAGTCAGGAACATGGCAAGCATCAATCTCATGTATATAAGGGATTTTAAATCCATTTCCTTCGTAATGAAGATTTTCTAGTGAGCTTTCAACACATCCCTTATCCCCATACAAAATACTCTGGCCTTGCTTATCTTTAAGTTCAAAGAGATACTGGAGTCGGGCATAGCCAACCGTAACTTCCGCTTGCCAGTAATCAAATAAGGCATCGGAAGTCACTTTGACCATCGCCTTGCTTGCTTCATAACGGTCCTCTATAAAGATAAAAGGATCTCCATAATGCAAGTTGATGTTTTCAATATCATCTTTCTTAGTCCGGATACGAATGTGCATTGTCTTATCCTTATAGAGATAAGCATACTCCGACTCTGGTCTATGGTAAATGGCAGTCAATTCCATTGTATCTGTCTCCTAGTTTACTTTGAATCGCTTTACGACGCAAACGTTTTCATAATTGTGATTCTAGTATACTACTTTAAAATTTTATTTGCAAGGTTTGTTCATAGTTTCGAGTGGTTTGGTTCTATAAATAAAAAAGCAGCCAGTCATACAACTTACTACTTTTCAAATGATGATTTACAAATGTCTTTCCAGCCACTCAATCTTTTTAAAATCCTTATTGTTATTGTGGTCATTTCGATATGAATCTTGGGAAGAAGCCTTGTAAATACTTAAAAACTGTTCTAAATTTGGAACGCGAAAAGTGATGTTTTGGAGATGAATCAGTTCTATATCCGATTCCGAAACTCCTGCAAAATCAGGTAAAGAATCGATACTTCCAAACTCAACACTCAGACCATCCTTTTGGAATTCATGCTCATGAATATCTCTTAAGGCATAGCCTAAGTATTTCATCACTTTCATTATCTTGTCCCAGTCATAAATCCTGAGATGATCAGGTGCTTCCCAACCTCTAGGGTCACCAGGCACATGAATGTCAATGTCAGACGGCCCCCATTCTTCATTTGAACGGTATTCAAAACCTAAAGACCCCATGAGAGTCGGAGTAATCCCGACTTGGTTTAAATGAGAACAAATTGTTCGAAATTCATCAAATAGAGAATTCATTCCTCCTCCAATCGTTGATATGAAACTCGATTTCGCAGTGAAAAATAAACTAACTTCTACCTTCTACTCTTTCGGTTTTGAAAATACTTCTATTCGCTGTGCTAGGACTTTGATTTCTACAGGTAGGTTATCCGATTTATCGCCGTCAACATCTGACTCCAATTCACTATCTGAAGAGATCTTAATATTACGCGCTCTGATATACTCAATATTATCATTGCTGACAACATCTCCTTTTAGTAAATCAGGAATGACGGATAATTTAGAGAATATAGAGGCATCTTTTAGAATCAAAATATTGGCATAGCCATCTTTGTCTTCTTCAAAGATTTTCTTATCAGCAAAGTAATTTGTCAAGAGAACCAAAACATGACTAGCTTCACCAACATAATTTCCATTTTCTGTCTCAACCTTAATGTTAAAGACCTGATCCGTCATGACAGACTTCATGGTATTTACAGCATAGGCAAGGATACCAAATTTTGTCTTGTCCTCGATCTCCACATTGTGAATCGCCTCAGGCAGAGAACCGATACTAAAAATATAACCAAAATAGTTATCATTTGCTTTACCGATATCAATCTTATTAGTTAAGTTGAAATCCAGTTCATCAATTGCGCCATCGATGTCTTGATTGATTTCCAAAAGCTTTGTAATGAGGTTACCCGTCCCACCAGGGATAATCCCTAACTTAGGAATGTAGTCTCTCTCAGCAATACCCGAAATGACTTCATTGACAGTCCCGTCTCCACCAAACACAACCACTGCATCGTACTGCTCACGAGACGCTTCCTCAGCAAAGTGTGTTGCATCCAGTGCTTTTTCGGTAATTTTTGTTTCCACATGCTCAAAATAATCTTTGGCTTTATTCTCCAGCTTGACCTTATAATCCAAAGCCTTTTCCCCACCAGAGGTAGGGTTGATAATTAACATTGCTTTTTTCATTGATAATACTCCTTAATTTTTAAATAGAAATGTTAGTGTAACTACATCAGTCATCACATATAATGCTATTATATAATGAAAGCTCAAAAAATAGAAATCAGACGTACTGGAGATTAATATAATTTTATTCTATTTTCCCATCACCTAATTACAACCTTTAAGGATTCATCCAAATCAGAATAAGCATTATCCTTTATCCAATAAGGAATACCATAAGCTACCTCTGCCACCAAGTGAGATGGCGTTTCCACTTACAATACTCTTTTATTCTATCAGCATATTTAGTCAAAAGATTCTTTGAATAAAATTTTTCATTTTTTGAATTTCTAACTTCTTTCCAAAGAATAGAAGCAACTTTTAACTTGTTTGAGTAGTTACGACTATTTTCGTCTGCACAGAAATCCTTTAGAAATTGATTCCATTGACACACCGAATGGTCATACTTGGCATAATCTGAATCTCCATAATAAACTTTTAGCATATCTTGGATTGTAAAACTCAAATCATTTTCTTTTTTTACTTTTCTCCAAGCAGTTGCCATATCAGCAGTAAATTTAAAGGGCGAAACACCTGTTAAAGTTGAGAAATATTCTCTAAAGTGTGCATTAAAGGAGAATCCACATTCAAGTAAAGGCGTATCTAAAGTAAGGACTTCTACTTGTTTCTTTTTCCTTTTTATTGATGATTTTTTAATCAAATTCCCCTTAAAATACTGCTCAATAATATCATTAAGTTCTTGTTTGGTACCTCTATATTCAAGCCCTAATGACTTGCATATCTGTGAAAGTTCATCACGGTACCAGTAGTATTTATTAAACTCATCAAAGGATGAGATTTTTTCAAACTCAGGTCTGCTCTCTATCAATATAACACCTCCTTAAAAACAGTTTAGGTTGTCATCTCTAAGAACTGAGGCTTCACTCTCTATATTTTGAGGTTTTATCCACGTTTCTCTAACAAACTTACACATTCTACGTGTGCTGATAGGTCTTACCTATATTATGGAACGAAATAAATCTGGTTAGATTTAATATGATACTTTGAAACGATTCATAAAATAAAATGCTATGGCACTTGCAATAGCATTTTAAAATATTAGGTTTAGACATCAAAACTTAGAATCATTACTAATAATAAGTCATTTACTGTGTAAAGTACTTATACAAATAGTATTGCTCTCATTTCTATTATAAGTATTTGCATCTCTGGTAACTTTGTCAGGAATAACTAAGTGAAGTGGATCAACCAAAAAGACAATATACTTATCTTTAGCTAAATCTTTATACAAAAATATCCTGTATTGTGTTACTTGATCAAAATAATCTAAAACACTAAATTTAATAAAATCGTCCTTATGATTTTCAAAATCGACATCCGTCATATATTCAAGCATAATCTTTTTTATACGTGAATCTAATGTTACGGAATACTCTCTAAAATTTGCAGAAGCCATTTTATTAGGTTCATCTAGTATTGGAAACATCCTTAATTTATAATTACTAAGTTCATCCTCGTTCAAAAAATTAGTAAACTCTTCCTCATGACATTTCTTAGAGGTTAAAGTTTGTGAACTATAAAAACTAAAGTTAGAACTAGTACTTGCGGTAAGTGCAGTAGATGATGATATCTTGTTGCTCCTCAAGGCCTTGCTAGACTTCAAAGCCTTATTAAATTTTTTAGCACTAGTTTTGGTGGAACTGTTACCCCACACATTGGAAAATTTCTTGGTACTCATTTGCAATATCTTCTTTCAACATAATTGAAGATTTTCCTTTAGAAATAGCATCTTTCCAAACTTTGTCTTCATGACTTCTATCAACCAGAGCAAAATCTGATTTTTCTAATATCATTTCGAACACATCATCAATAAAATTCTTTATTTCTTTATCTACAGAACTTACTCCAAAATCATACTCTGTTGGAACATATTGTTCTGCTTTATTTTTTGAATACACTTCCCTAATTACTGGGCCATATGTCCATGCCTCAAAATTTGCATCAAACAAATATTTCGGATATTCATAATTTGACTCACTAACACCATCTTCCTCTGAATTCTGATAATTTCCAGAGTAAAATGCAAATAAAAAATATAAACCTTTTTGTAACTTTAATGGAGATAGTTCATTAAATTTATACAACAAATGCTGTACTAAATCATCAACATTTTCAAAGTAATAATCTGTCATAAGCATTCCTCTCTCTATATAATCTATCGAAATTCCTCAACTTAATTATAACATAAAACTCCTGGTTCGGATAGCAATATTTACTTTATTGCTACCTTCATTACTTTTTATGATACTTGTCAACTAAAATATATAAAAACATCAATTGTTATCTGAATATTCATCATTTTTAAAAGTTTCTAAATATAGTTAATCTATTCTATTAGTGTTATTATTTTACAAAAAACGAAAAGAAGACTGTCACCACAGTGTTTTCACACATTCATTACCGCCTTCTATATTTTCTATAAGTCTATCTCAGTTCCTTCTAAAAATTTTACGCTTATCTCCCCATCCTCCGCAATTGTTATGTTGTCCACCACCTGACACATCTCATACGAATTGAATTCCCATGAAATCTTGTTTACAATATCAGCCAACTTCATACTATAATACTTTTCTAGTGGACGATTTTCTTCCAGAATCTTATTCCACTTTCCATGCAATAGATCCACATTCTCACTCAATAGTACCACAGCCATTACTACGGCTTTCTCTAGCGTTTCTTCATCAATATGGTTATTCTGACAGCCAATCTGTCCTTTGACCCTATAACGATTGTTACACTGCCAGACTTTACGTTTACCTCGACTTGTAGTCCAATTTTTTCTACCAAATGCTGAACCACATTCGGAACAGAAAATCATGGTAGTAAAAGAAGCATTTCAATAATTTATTCATGGCCGTGAGCTATGTTTATTTCCCTTAAAACTCCTTTTCAATGAAAATAAATACATACTCACAGGGTGAATGAAAATAGGATTAGATAGTTTCTAGCTATCACTTCTACTCACTCCAAAAATTCTCTCACTCTGATACTTCCCTAGCACATAAGAAAAAGCCTTGATTCCAAGGCTTTTCAAAATGGCTTTAGTTCCAAGGTTTCTAGGCTTTAGCGAGCAGAGCAACACACTCAACATGATGCGTTTGCGGAAACAAATCCACCGGCTGTACTTTCTTCAGTTCATAACCCAACTCTTGGTAGAGTTTGATGTCACGCGCCATGGTTGCGACATTACATGAGATATAGGCGATGCGTTTAGCTCCTGTTTGGCTACTTGCTTTGATGAAGCTTTCGGTCAAGCCCTTGCGTGGTGGATCAACCAATATAACGGTTGGGTGAATACCTTCCTTGAGCCAGTTCTTCATAGCATTTTCTGCTGTGTCACAAACATAGTATGCATTTGTAAACTTGTTCAAAGAAGCATTCTTCTGGCTATTCTCTACTGCTTCTGGAATCACTTCAACACCGTAGACTTCCTTGACATGCTTCGCAACAGACAATCCAATCGTTCCAATACCCGAATAAGCATCGATCACCACGTCATCTTCTTTTAACTCTGCAAAGTCAATGGCTGTTTGATAGAGTTTCTCCGCCATTTCAGTATTGACTTGGTAAAATGCTGGTCCCGAAATTTGGAAGTCATTTCCTAACATTTGGTCCGTAATGTAATCTTGACCATAAAGTGTGTGCCATTCTTTCCCAAAAATCGCATTGGTATTCTGGTCATTGATATTTTGCATGACTGAGACAATCTCTGGGAATTGCTTGATTAATTGTTCAATCAACTGATCGACACGAAAAATTTTCGGACGAGTAGTTACCAAAATGACCATGATTTGTCCTGAATAGTGGCCTCGTCGCACGACAAGGTTCCGAATCAATCCAGACTGTTCCCTTTCGTCATAAGGTTTTAAATCAAAACGACAGAGCAGGTCTCGAAGAGCTACTACGACTTGGTCAATCACAGGATCCTGGATAAAGAAGTCTTCTAGAGGCATGAGATCATGCGAATTCTTACGGAAAAAGCCCGTTTCCAAGACACCATTGACGCGACGAACTGGCACCTGCGCCTTATTTCGATACTTGACTGGATTTTCCATACCTAGTGTTTCAGCGACCTCTACATCCCTAATACCAGCAATCTTGTAGAGACTATCCTTGACTTGCTTGGTTTTAAACTTGAGTTGCTCTGGATAGGCAAGATGCCCCAAGTCAGCGATACCTGAACGTAGATAAGCTAGGTCAAGGTCTTGATTACGATGAGGTGACTGAACAAGGTATTCTTCAACCTTCCCATAGCCAATCTTTTTATTGACTTTAAGGACACGCATGAGGATTTTCTCAGTTGGTAGAGCATTTTCTACAAAGAAAACCAAACCTTCTATCTTGGCGACCCCTGCCCCTTCATGGGTCAAATCAACAATTTCAACTTCTACAATATCATTTTTCTTTAACATATTCTTCACTTTCTATCGGCCGACAAAAAAAGACGGCAACATTTCTGTTACCATCTATTATATCATGAAATGACCTAAGCACCAAAACTCTTGAAGAAGTTGACAATGGCTTGCCAAAGAGAGCTAAAGAAGTTCCCCCCGTCTTCTAGCGCTTTATTAGCATCAAAGTTGAGGTTGATGTTTTTAAAGCTATCTCCGGCTTGGGAAACAATGCTTTGTTTGAGGTTATTTAGGGTTTTAGTGAAATCAGCATTGTTCAAAATGTCACTCTTTGAGAGGTTGAGAGCAAAATTGATGATGATATTGACCTGGTTTCCTGTTATAACCTGATCGAGTTTGTAGTTTTTTAGTGTGTCTTCTACAATTTTGCGGACATCTTCTTCTGTCAGATTACCTTTGGCTTCTTTTGCCTTTGCAATTCCTGCCTTGATATCTGTCATAGCCGCATTGAGCTTATTGGCATCGTAACCTGACTTGTCCTTGTTTTCAGCATTGATATCGGACAAGGCTTTTAACTCCTCTTGCGCCAAGTCTTTATTGGCTTGCGGGACTTTGGCACCATTGGCCTCTAACGAGTAGTAAATCCCAGCTAGGGCGCTCTCACCTGTAACTGGAATAGGAGCTGCTACTGTGATTTTGGCATGCTCGACTCCCAGGGTCACTGCTGCGTTACGGTACATATCCTGCGTCACCTTGGTGATATTTTCAGGCGTTTCAATCTTGACCTCTAGAGGTGATTTATCACCTAGCTTTTGAATCTTGGCCGACGAATAGAGCTGTATACTTGCATCATTAGCCACATTCATGATTTTCGAATAGATATCAGGTGTCATGGTTTTGATATCTTTGGTGTCTTTTGATGCGTCATAACCAAGTTTGCTAAGAGTCTGATTTTTCTGGTCTTCAGATAGAGAAGAACCTAGGACATATTCGGGTTGTACATAGGTTTCATCGATTACTTTTTGAACATCGGTTGCTGCGTGGACACTTGTCATAGCTGTTACAGCCCACAAAACTGCAGCACTTGTTAGAAAGAATTTCTTTCTCATGGGATATTCCCTCCTTTACCTTTCTAGGTTAATAAAACAATCTTAAAGAAAACTTATAGCAAAAACACCTGGTCTAGCCAGATGTTGAAAAGAAAGTGAAACATTTGATGATATAAAGGTTTAGTTGTACCTGTCTCGAGTAGTAATAATTTCCACCATTTTCATAGAGTTCGGCTCCGTGAAAGATAGAAATGGGGTTGATATAGGTATAGGTCTTCCCCGTAGTATTACCTAGAATTGGAGCGACCGTTTCTCGGGAGTAACGCTTGGCTAGTGCCAAAGTATTTTCCTTACCGTTCTGAGCAATAAAGTCTATATAGGCAGGTCCAAAATTATAGGCTTGAACGGCGGTCCAGACATCTACTCCTTTGCTCTGTGCCAAATAGAGATTATCTGTTAGTGTCTGTATCCCTTGGCGAATACTAGAGGCATCGTCTTTGATGGTATTGGTAGCGCCACTAGCAGACTCACTAGACTGCATGACATCCCGCTCTTTTCCCTTCGTTTCGGTATAAATCATGGCGAGGACCAACTCTTCATTTGCTGGAGTATCTCTTTCGCTCAAGATTTCTCGAACCATGGGTTGGTAGGTCATGACTTGTTTAACATCCTGATGAATATGATAAGCTTTGTATCCTGCGAAAAGGAAGACTGCTAGCACAAGCACTCTTCTTATAAATTTAAACATTATTTACTTTGAATATCCTCGATATTTTTGATTAAGATAGAATAGGTTCCATTGTCATTTTGAATAAACTCAACAGACTCCGCATCTTGATAGACATTATTGGGTACGATGAGTTCGATTCCGTTTGACAAGGAAAGTTTTTGATTTTCAAATTTCTTGAGCTGACGACTGGCATCAATTTCATCGAATTGGACTGGTTCTGGTACGGCTTCCTTGACTTGGTCAATAAAGCTCAAACGAGCTGTCAGATTATTATCAAAAAGGTCGTTAGCCAATTTTTCAGGTGACAGTTCATTGCTTTCTTCAAGATTGTTAAAAATCGCTGATTTGACCTTGGATTGAAATTGGAAGTCATCTGTGTTAAAGGACTCAGCAATTCTCTGGGCCGTTTTTTCCAGTTCCTTGATGGATTTTTTTGGCGAAATCTTAGGGGCAACGTTTAAGAGATTATCTGAAAAATAGTTCAAAAAAGTCCCATTGTACTTGATGCGTTTTTCGATGAGATGGTACTTGCGACTTTGAAGATTAACCACCAGAGCCTCATCAGCCCCCGTTCCAAATCCAGGCAGGTTATTCTGAGTTAGCTTGATTGGGTTATCAACTTCTCCACCGAGGTGGGTCAAGGTCTCACGTAGAGCAATTCGCAAGAAAGCGAAATGTTCAACACCTTCTTTAGAAAATTGTACAAAAATCAGGTCATTAGTCTTGAGATTTTCAGAAATGCTAAACTCCTCTTTCCAGAGATTAGCCAGTGTTACTGATGTCTCCAACAAATCATCCGTGATGTGATTGAAGAAGGGATTTTCTTCTTCGAAAATCCCAGTCTTGGCTTCATCTGAATACACGCGTTCGATTTTTTTACGTAGGTATTCCTCGATTTTTGGAGTGATATTGAGAAACTTATCCGCTAGAAACAACTCAGTATCGTCTGGGCTGAACTGATGGATAATAGCTTTCTTAATATAAATGTCCATAAAAGTATTAGTCCTCGTATAGTGGGAAGGCATCTGTCAACGCTTTGACTTCACTTCTCACTTCTTCTAAGACAGCTTCATTTTCTGCATTTTTAAGGGTTTTAATGATGAGTTCAGCTACTTTACGGCTTTCTTCTTCACCAAATCCACGTGCAGTGATGGCTGCAGATCCAATACGAATCCCACTTGTCTTGAATGGTGACAAGGTTTCGTATGGAATCGAGTTTTTATTTAGGGTAATATTAACTTCATCCAGCAAGTTTTGAGCAACTTTTCCGTTTTCTACAACCTTAGTCACATCCACTAGGAAGAGGTGATTTTCAGTACCACCTGAGATGATACGGAAATCAGGATCTTGCAAGAAGACTTCAACCATAGCCTTGCTGTTTTTGATGACATTAGCAGCATATTCCTTGAAGGCAGGGTCCAAAACTTCTTTGAAGGAAACCGCCTTAGCCGCCACAACATGCTCCAAAGGACCACCTTGAATACCAGGGAAAATAGCTGAGTTGATTTTCTTAGCTAGATCCTCATCATTTGTCAAGATCAAGCCACCACGAGGTCCACGAAGAGTTTTGTGGGTCGTTGTTGTCGTGATATGAGCGTATGGTACTGGGCTTGGGTGAAGTCCAGCTGCAACCAAACCAGCGATATGGGCCATATCGACCATAAGCTTAGCCCCAACAGCATCTGCGATTTCACGGAATTTTGAGAAGTCGATAATTTGAGAATAGGCTGAAGCACCTGCTACAATTAATTTTGGTTTTACTTCTTGAGCTTGTTTCAAGATAGCATCAAAGTCCAAGAGTTCCGTTTCAGGATCCACACTATATGACACAAAGTTGTATGTTTGACCTGAGAAACTGACAGGAGCTCCGTGAGTCAAGTGTCCACCCGCTGCCAAATCCATCCCCATAACGGTATCACCTGGCTCAATCAAGGCCATGTAAGCCGCACAGTTGGCTTGGCTTCCTGAGTGAGGTTGGACATTGGCGAATTTAGCACCAAAAATTTCTTTTGCACGTTCAATAGCTAGAGTTTCTACCACGTCTACCACATCAGTTCCACCATAGTAACGGCGACTCGGGTAGCCTTCGGCATATTTATTCGTCAAGATAGACCCTTGAGCTGCCATAACAGCCTTGGAAACTACGTTTTCCGAAGCAATCAACTCGATATTGTTTTGTTGGCGTTCTTCTTCTTTGGCAATAGCATTCCAGAGATCAGCATCGTATGCTTTAAAATCATCTTTGTCAAAAATCATAGGTCTTCTCCTTTATAGTGTGACAGGTCCTTTAGTGTAAGAAAATAAACTAAAAGATGCGAATAAACCGTTTCTGCACTTTATCACAAGTATAACCAACTTTTTCATAAAATGCATGAGCTCCCAGACGATGATCGGCAGAGTTTAAGCGGATAAACTCATAGCCCCGTCTTTTTGCTTCTTCCTCCAACCCTTGTAGTAAGCTTTTACCGATACCTTGCCCTTGTGCTTGAGGCGAAACTGCTAAGGCTAAGATATTAAATCCTGCTTTGGAATAGAGGGACTCATAGACCTCAGCGTGGACATAACCAAGTAAGGCATGACTGGCTACATCCTCATAACCAAGTAGGAAATGATGGGAATCCTGAGATAATTTAGCTAGTTGACTAGCTGTATCCTCTGGACTAAAAGAATAACCCAAAGCCTCTTGGTTAATCTCACATATAGCATTCACATCTGTTTCTTGCAAATCTCTTAGCATCTCATTCCTCCTCAAAAGAAATCTCTGGCAACCGAGCAAGAATATCTTCTCGCTTAATCGCCCCCTGGCGTAAGATTTTCACCTTGTCTCCAGACAAATCCAAAATAGTCGAATCCTGTCCAGTTAGAAAAGCGTCGTCCTCCAGACCCAGAACCTCTTGATCAAAATCCTCTAGAATTTGAGCAAAGGTCACTCCACTCGCCTGACCTGAGATATTGGCAGACGGCCCAATCAAGGGTCCTGTCTCTCGAATCAAATCAAGTGTAATGGGGTGACTCGGCATCCGAAATCCCACCGTTGCAAGACCAGAGTTGACCCAATAGGGAACTCGGTCATTGGCTTCGAGGATAATGGTCAAGGGACCTGGTAAAAAGGTCTCTACAAGTTTTTCTAGATAAGTTGGCTGATTCTTTGAAAAGTGTAAGATGTCCTCTAGAGAAGCGACATTAAGATTGAGTGCCTTATCTCTGGGACGACGTTTGAGTTGGTAAACATGGTCGACAGCTTTTTCGTCTAGGGCCTTAGCAAAGAGGCCATAAACTGTCTCAGTTGGTAGAACAACAGCTCCGCCCTTTTCTAACTCTTGTCTAATCCTGTCCATCATCAACTACAACCATCCTATCTTGACCAAATTGGTCCTTGAGTATTCGTGCTCGTTTTTCAGGAAAATGTTTCTTAAAAAGCGCAGGAACACTTTGACCTTGCCTGTATCCAATTTCAAGGTAAATCTTACCACCATCTGTGAGATAGTCTTTTGCATCTTCCGCAATTCTACGGTAAATAGCTAGGCCATCCTCATCTGCAAAGAGAGCTAGATGAGGCTCCGAATGTAAAACATTCAAACCAACCTCTGACTCATCTTCACGAGAGATATAGGGTGGATTGGATACAATTATATCATATTTTTCAGAAGTTTCTGCAAAACAATCAGATTTTTTAAAAAATATATTAAGATTTTGATTTCTAGCATTCTCTGATGCAACCTCTAAGGCATCTTGGGAAATATCTGCTGCTGTCACTGACCAATCTGGTCTGTTTTTTGCTAATCCAAGAGCTATGGCGCCACTACCTGTTCCGATATCAAGAACTGAAAGGTTCGTCTCAAGATTTTCGGCTAGGATGAGTTCCACCAACTCTTCTGTCTCTGGACGAGGAATCAAAACCCGCTCATCCACTTTTAACTGCATTCCAAAGAAATCTGCTTGACCAATGATATACTGAGCTGGTTTGTGAGCTGCTAAGTGCTGGTAAATTTCTTCTACAAATTGTTTTTCTTCTTCTGTTACCTCTTGTTGGAGGGCAAAGACGAAGTCCGTAAAAGAGAGATTTTTTAAGCTACGATAGACAAAAGAGAGGCTTTCTGCTTCCTCTCCTTGTCTTATCAACTCTTCTTCAAAATCTGAAAATAATTGAGCTAATTTCATTATTTGTTTAATTCTTCTAATTTTTGTGTTTGGTCATAAAGAACCAAGGCATCCACAACTTCATCCAATTTACCAGACAAAATGGTATCTAGTTTTTGGAGAGTCAAGCCAATACGGTGGTCTGTGACACGGTTTTGTGGGAAGTTATAAGTACGGATACGTTCAGAACGGTCACCAGTACCGATAGTAGACTTACGTTCAGCGTCTTGTTCATCTTGAGCAATCTGAGCAAAATGGTCAGCAACACGGGCACGGATGATCTTCATGGCTTTCTCACGGTTTTTCTGCTGGGTACGTTCTTCCTGCATCTCAACCTTGATATTGGTTGGCAAGTGAACGATACGAACGGCAGTCGCAACCTTATTGACGTTCTGTCCACCAGCACCTGATGCGTGGTAGATATCAACACGAAGGTCTTTTGGATCAATATCGTATTCTACTTCTTCCACTTCAGGCATGACAAGGACTGTCGCTGTTGAGGTATGAACACGGCCTTGACTCTCTGTCACAGGGACACGTTGCACACGGTGGGCACCAGACTCATATTTGAGTTTAGAGTATACAGACTGACCAGAAACCATAGCAACAACTTCTTTGAAACCACCGACACCATTCATAGAAGCTTCCATGACTTCAAAGCGCCAGCCTTGGGCTTCTGCATACTTTTGGTACATAGTTAGCAAATCTCCAGCGAAGAGCGCTGCTTCATCTCCACCAGCAGCTCCACGGATTTCAAGGATGATGTTCTTATCATCGTTTGGATCCTTTGGAAGGAGCAAGATTTTGAGTTTTTCTTCGTATTCTTCTTTTTCAGCCTTGGCATCTTTGAGTTCTTGCTTGGCCATTTCCTCCAAGTCCGCATCTCCACCTGATTCCTTAATCATCTCTTCGGCGTCAACGATGTTTTGGAGGACTTGTTTGTACTCACGGTAAGCCGTTACCGTATCACGAGTAGAAGCCTCTTCTTTTGAAAGCTCCATGAAACGCTTGGTGTCTGAAACGACATCAGGGTCACTCAGCAATTCTCCTAATTCTTCATATCGGTCTTCTACAGCTTGTAGTTGATCATAGATGTTCATTTTTTCTCCTTAGTTCTCAATTGTTAAATCATAGATTGCTACTACTTCGTTCTCAAATATTTCCCCAGTTTCTTTAAATCCATAACTGAGGTAACAAGATCTTGCATGTTCATTTTCTGGTTCATAAGACAACCAAAGTTTATTGCCTAAACCTGCTGGCGCTGTCCGAACATAGTCCAGCACTTTATCCATAATTGGTTTAAAATATCCTTGATTTTGAAAATTCTTATCAATCATAAAACGAAATAGTAAATAATTTCCACTACTAATTCCGATATTTTTATCATAAGCTATCATCACAAAACCTATAATTGCATCATTATCATAAACTGCTAATGGAGCTACAAAATCTCCATTTTTAGTGTAGACATATGCTTCAGCTAAACTAATTGCGTTGGTTGCAATGAATTGTTTTTGATATTCCTTGACATTCAAATTCAAAACATCAAAATAATTTTCCATTGTAACATCTCTTAGTTCAATTGTCATAGTTGTGCTCCTTGTTAGATGTTATCATTGGCGCAAAATAATGTTTACGGCAGACTGAGATATAGGTTTCATTGCCACCGATTTGAATTTGTTCGCCATCATAGACTGGCACACCATCGTGCGTACGCAACACCATAGTCGCCTTTTTCTTACAGTACTGACAGATCGTCTTGATTTCTTCAATCTTGTCTGCTAAGAGCAATAGATATTTGGAACCTTCGAACAATTCATTGCGAAAGTCATTCTTCAAACCAAAAGCCATGACAGGTATGTCTAACTCATCAACAACACGAGCTAGGTCGTAAACATGGTGACGCTTGAGAAACTGGGCCTCATCGACCAACACACAGTAAGGTTTTTCAGGTAAGTCTCGGATATAGCCGAAGATATCTGTCGTTTCCTCAATCGCAATGGCTGGGCGTTTCATGCCGATTCGACTCGACACATAGCCAACACCGTCACGCGTATCCAGAGCAGAAGTCATAATCACAACTCCCTTTCCTTGCTCCTCGTAGTTATAGGCCACCTTGAGAATCTCAATCGTCTTACCAGAGTTCATGGTCCCATAACGATAATACAACTGTGCCATGCTTCTAATTCACGTCCATTTCTAAATTTTTGCTACATTCTAGTATATCATAATTTTCTGAAGCTTTAAACGGCAAAATGTGGTAAAATAGAAGAAATAAAAAACTAGTGGAGGAAGCTATTATGCCATTTGTACGCATCGATTTATTTGAAGGACGCACGCTCGAGCAAAAGAAAGCTCTTGCTAAGGAAGTAACGGAAGCTGTTGTCCGCAACACTGGAGCCCCTCAATCAGCCGTTCATGTCATCATCAACGACATGCCAGAAGGAACTTACTTCCCACAAGGGGAAATGCGCACCAAATAAACCAGCTTAAGCAGAATTGCTTAGGCTTTTTCAATCTCCAAGTAGCATCCATTGAAGAAATAGTTTAAATTTGTTACAATTTGAAGAGATGCTTGGATACATATCCTAAGAAAAGAAATACAAAAGGAATTAGTATGATTACACGTGAATTTGATACCATCGCTGCTATCTCTACTCCACTAGGTGAAGGAGCCATTGGTATTGTCCGTTTGAGCGGAACTGACAGTTTTGCCATTGCGCAAAAGATTTTTAAAGGCAAAGACTTGAGTAAGGTTGCTAGCCATACCCTTAACTACGGTCACATTGTTGACCCTTTGACTGGTAAGGTCATGGACGAGGTTATGGTTGGGGCTATGAAGTCTCCAAAGACCTTCACTCGTGAGGATATTATCGAGATTAACACCCACGGCGGTATTGCGGTAACCAATGAAATTCTCCAACTAACTATTCGTGAAGGAGCTCGGTTGGCAGAACCTGGTGAATTTACCAAGCGCGCCTTTCTAAACGGTCGTGTGGATTTGACACAGGCTGAGGCGGTGATGGACATCATCCGTGCCAAGACTGACAAGGCCATGAACATTGCTGTTAAGCAATTGGACGGTTCCCTTTCCGACCTCATTAATAATACTCGCCAAGAAATCCTCAATACACTTGCCCAAGTAGAGGTCAATATCGACTATCCTGAGTATGATGATGTTGAAGAAGCCACTACTGCAGTCGTCCGTGAGAAAACTATGGAGTTTGAGCAATTGCTAACCAATCTGCTTAGGACAGCACGTCGTGGTAAAATCCTTCGTGAGGGAATTTCAACTGCTATCATCGGACGCCCCAACGTTGGAAAATCCAGCCTCCTCAACAACCTCTTGCGTGAGGACAAGGCTATCGTAACTGACATCGCTGGTACCACCCGTGATGTCATCGAAGAATACGTCAACATCAATGGTGTACCTCTCAAATTGATCGATACAGCTGGTATCCGTGAAACAGATGACATCGTGGAACAAATCGGTGTCGAACGTTCGAAAAAAGCCCTCACGGAAGCTGACCTAGTACTACTAGTCCTGAATGCCAGTGAACCACTAACCGCCCAAGACAGACAACTCTTAGAAATCAGCCAGGATACCAACCGCATTATTCTACTCAATAAAACTGACCTACCAGAAACAATTGAAACTTCGGAACTTCCAGAAGATGTCATCCGTATTTCAGTTCTTAAAAATCAAAACATTGATAAGATTGAAGAGCGTATTAACGACCTCTTCTTTGAAAATGCTGGTTTGGTTGAGCAAGATGCTACTTACTTGTCTAACGCTCGTCATATTTCCTTGATTGAAAAAGCAGTTGAAAGCCTACAAGCTGTTAACCAAGGCCTTGAACTGGGTATGCCAGTTGATTTGCTTCAAGTTGACTTGACCCGTACTTGGGAAATCCTCGGTGAAATTACCGGAGATGCCGCACCTGATGAACTCATCACCCAACTCTTTAGCCAATTCTGTTTAGGAAAATAAGAAAAATCCATGATCGTTCATTCGGTCATGGATTTTATTGTCTTTATTAGTAATCTGGTCTAAGGACACCTGTTACAGTTGCCTTAGTTGCTTCGTAGTCGCCATCTACGACAACTTTGATAATGCGTTTGGCATCTTCTTCTGGTGCTGGAACTAGAGGTAGACGAGTTGGACCAGCTTCAAATCCCATGTAGTTAAGGACTGCCTTAACTGGAGCAGGACTTGGATAAGAGAAGAGGGCGTTGACCTTAGGAATGAATTTACGTTGAATAGCTGCCGCTTTTTTCATATCGCTTTCTGCAATAGCAGTCAACATCTCGTGCATTTCATCCCCATTTGTATGAGATGCAACAGAAATAACCCCGTCCGCACCAAGATTCATGGCATGGAAAGCATCTCCGTCCTCACCAGTATAGACCAAGAACTCTTCTGGCTTGTGTTCAATCAAGTAAGCCATATTAGCCAGACTAGTACATTCTTTGACCCCAATGATATTTGGATGGTCAGCCAAACGAAGCATGGTTTCTGGAGTCAATTCGACAACTACACGCCCTGGAATGTTATAGATAATAATTGGTAAGTCAGAAGCATCTGCAATTGCTTTAAAGTGCTGGTACATCCCTTCTTGAGAAGGTTTGTTGTAGTACGGTACGATAGCGAGTCCAGCAGCGAAACCACCAAAGTCTGCGACTTCTTTGACAAACTCGATCGAGTCACGTGTATCATTGGTACCTACACCCGCAATCAAAGGAACGCGTCCATTGACAATCTTTTGTACAGCTGCAAAGAGTTCCAACTCTTCATCGTGAGTCAAAGTTGGACTCTCGGCCGTCGTTCCAGCTAGGAGAATGCCGTCTGTGTGATGGGCCAATAAATGCTCAATCAAGGCTGGAATGGCATCAAAGTTGATGGAACCATCCTCGTGGAAAGGGGTAATGAAGGCTGTGATGATTTTACACTCTTTTAAATCTTGATAAGACATGAAAACACCTCTCTATTCAAAGAAGGAGTTCATCTGAACTCCTAAACGATATGACTATTTTAATTCAAATTTCAATTCAGCTGTTGGACGAACCAATCCACGTTCGTGAAGCGTTTCTGCAATTTGAACTGAATTCCAGGCAGCACCTTTGAGAAGGTTATCTGAAACAACCCACATGTGGATCCCTTTTTCTGCATCTAGGTCTTTACGGATACGACCAACAAAAGTATCACGTGAACCAACTGCATTGACAGCTTGAGGATAGATTTGGTGCGCTACGTCATCCTCAAGAACAGCACCTGGGAAGGCTGCGATAGCTGTTTTCACTTCTTCGATTGGTGCCACTTCTTTTGTTTCGATATAAACAGATTCAGAGTGAGCTGACAAGACAGGAATACGCACACATGTTGCAGATACTGCGATGCTATCATCTTCCATGATTTTCTTGGTTTCCTTGGTCATCTTCATCTCTTCGTATGTGTAATCATTGTCAGTGAAGACATCGATTTGTGGAAGAGCGTTAAAGGCGATAGGATAGTGTTTCTTGTCACCGCCTGAAGGCAAGATTTCCGCATGCAAATCACGTGGATTCACACCGTCATTCAAGACTTCACGAAGTTCACGTTGTGTTTCAAGAATCGCTCCCATACCAGCACCTGAAACTGCTTGGTAAGTTGAAACGATGATGCGGTCCAAGCCCCATTTTTGACGAACTGGCTCAAGAGCTACCATCATTTGGATAGTTGAACAGTTAGGGCAGGCAATGATGCCGTTGTGGGCATCAAGTGCATGAGCATTGACCTCTGGAACAACCAGAGGCACATCTGGATTTTGGCGGAAGTAAGATGTATTATCCACTACTACCGCTCCAGCTTTCACTGCGTATGGTGCATACTTAGCTGATGTCGAACCACCTGCTGAGAAGAGTGCAATATCAACACCCTCAAAAGCTGTCTCAGTTGTTTCCTCAATCGTAATATCTTGGTCTTTAAATTTCAATGCCTTACCAGCTGAACGTGCAGAAGCAAGGTAACGGATTTTATCGATTGGAAGTGTTGATTCTTCCAACATTTTTATCATCTGAGCTCCGACAGCACCTGTCGCGCCGACTACAGCAACTGTATATCCCATAAATAACCTCTTTCGGAATTTTCTAAAAATTTCTATAATAGATGTATTATACTACTTTTTACAGAAATTGAAAAGCACTTTTAGACTATATTTTCTGAAAACTAAAAATCCCTAGCCACTCGACCAGGGACTAAGAGGCATCTTCATGTGATGAGCAGGTTCACACAACTCATCAAGGTCCGCTCCTGCGTTATGACCTCCTTATGCTCAATAGTAGTTCGAAGACTACCTATCGACTCATCGCAACTACTATTCTACTAGATAGAATCGCTTTTGTCAACAGACAAAACTCTTTGCTTCATTTATACAGGTGCATAAGAAATATCTTTGAAAAATTTGGGGCAGATTTGGGGCAGACATAACAAAAACCCTTGTAAATCAAGAGTTTTCCTGTCTATCTAATGCTAATTGCCGGGATTGAACCGGCGACCTCATCCTTACCATGGATGCGCTCTACCAACTGAGCTAAATCAGCTTACCTAAAAAGTATACTATAGTTCTATGCTCTTGTCAAGCGCTCTCTTTTAATTTTCTGGAATGAAAAAAGCTAGATTTAGCAAGAATCTAGCTTATAAACTTCTTATCTTGTTAGATCGATTCGCTGTCCCAGTTTATTGATCAAAATCGCACCTACGATAAGTGATGCAAACTCACCAATTCCAGTAGAGAACCATGTGAAGAAGAATGGAGCCTCTGCAACGATATGAAGTTCAGCTGCAATGGTAATCATTGAAACGGAGAAGAGGATTGAAAAGAAGAAATGATCTTTTCGAATTAAACCATTGAACAAATAGTCGTTTTTGTATTTGCTAAAGAGCCATACACCTAGACTTAGGAAAACTAGGGTAGAACCTCCACCAACAAAGACATCTATTAGACCAAAGCTAAAGAAATTCGCAATCATACAACCAATAGTCACACCGATGATGTATTTTGGATTGTAGAAAGCCAAGAAATTCATCATCTCTGAAATACGGAACTGGTAGGCACCGTAGCTAATGGCATTCAACGGTGGGGTAATGGTCAAAACCACATAGATGGCAGCGACAATAGCGATATCCGCCATATCACGAACAGTTAATTTTTTCATGTTTTCTCCTTTAGCGGTTTCCCGCGTAAAATATGCTTGGTGAAAGAAGCTAAGCACCAAGGGTTGAGACTATCAACCTTACCAGTATAGCACAATATAGGACTTTATGCTATACTAAAATCATGAAAAGAATAATAAAGGCATTCTTCGATAACGAAATCCTCTCCTACCTATTTTTCGGTGCTGCTACTACTCTGGTTTCTATCTTATCACGTTTGGTTATTTACCACATCAGCCACCAGGAAATCCTCGCAACCATACTCGCAAATCTTATCGGGATTCTCTTTGCCTTTCTCACAAATGATACAATCGTCTTTAAACAAGAGAGAAGGAATTGGTCAACTCGCCTGGCTAAGTTTTTCTTAGCTCGTCTCTCTACACTTGGACTTGACGTTCTTTTAACTTATATCTTCGTTACAACCTTTCCTAATGTTATTGGCCAGTTTGTCGAATATAATATAGATAGGATTAATACGGTTGAAACCATCCTAGCACAAATCTTGATTATTGTGCTTAATTATATTTTCAGTAAAATCTATATTTTTAAAAGGAGTAACCGAATTCCTTAAGCATCCAGGTTGCCTTTTGTCACAATTTAGGATATAATTATTTAGAAAATTAGGAAAGGAAATTATGAAAATGTTAAAGGACCTAAAAGAATTCTTGCTTCGCGGTAATGTTGTTGACCTTGCTGTCGGTGTGATCATCGCCTCTGCTTTTGGTGCTATTGTAACTTCACTCGTTAACGATATCATCACTCCACTTATCTTGAACCCAGCTTTGAAAGCTGCGAACGTTGAACGTATCGCTGAACTTTCATGGAATGGTGTTGGTTACGGTAGCTTCTTGAGCGCTGTTATCAACTTCCTTGTTGTGGGTACAGTTCTCTTCTTCGTTATCAAAGGTATTGAAAAAGCTCAAAATCTTCGTAAAAAAGAGGAAGTGGTTGAGGAAGCTCCTGCTGCTCCAACTGAACTTGAAGTTCTTCAAGAAATCAAAGCTCTTCTTGAGAAAAAATAAGACAGATAAAGGATCTAGCTTAAAGCTAAATCCTTTTTTTCTTTACTCTTTTGGTAACTTACCAGCCTTTTCCAGCATTTTCTTAATTAAGTACGGCATCTTTACATTTTCACGACCTTTTTTCTCAATGAGTTTTTTGACAAATTCTGGCATCTGAAGGTCATCTGTCTCCTCCATGATGTCCTTTGTAGTTGCTGAAGGAGCTAACTCATCAAAGGTTTCTTCTTCTGGGAGAAAAGCTTTAAATTCTTTTTGTTCGTTGGCTCTTACAGTAGCAACTAAAGCGTCAATTAAACGACTATCCGTATTGGGCATAGGTGGACGATGGTAGGTGACACCTAATTCCTGACACAACTCATAACATTCTACATCATTATCGAACAAGACTTCGATGTGCTCACTGATAAAGCTAATCGGAACAAAGATGTAATGCTCTGGATGTTGCTTTTGTTCTCGCAAATATTCTAAGACATCTGGCTTAATCCAAGGGATTCCAATATCGCTTTCGCTCTGCCAAGTATTGGTATACTGGTCTGTCATTAGGCCGAGTTGTTCAGCGATTAGCTCGCTATTATCGAAAATCTGATCGATATAAGGATCTCCAAAGTCCAAGGCAAAAATGGGAACACTATGGGCTGAAAAGATTACCTTGAAGGATTCTTCTCCCACATGGTTTCGTAAAATTTTTCTAATCTCATCTGTCCAGAAGTCCAGCAAAGGCTGTTGCTGATACCAGTCCTTAATGACTAAAAATCGGATCTGCTGGCTTTCCAGAAACTTTTCATATCCCATGACTGAGTAAAAGGAATAATGAGGTTCCAAAATCGAGCAGATACATTCTTCAACGCCATCATTTTCCATCTGCTTGATCACGTCTGGGATAAAGGGGCGAGAAAATTTGTTGGCAAAGTAGATACCGTACTCCTCCCCTAAACGTTCTTTGACTAAATTGACCTCCTCACGTGTAATCCGCTGCAAAGGCGTCCCATCGATAAGGACATAGTTGTCATAGAGAGTCTGGATTTCGTGGTCTTGGGGTCTAACTCCACGACGAATGTTTGTAAAAAATTCTGCTACTCCCTCAAAGCTAATCTCCTCCGGAGATCCAAAGGTCATCATTAATATTGCTTTTTTCATGTTATCATCCTTATGATATTATTTTCACTATCCATTCTATCATGAAAGAAAAAAATAGTAAACGCTTCCGACGTCTACTATTTCTTTTGTTCTTTTGTCTTTTTATCTCGTCTTATGATTAGAATAATAACTACTAGGAGCAAGATGACAATGATAAGAAGGAGTAAGGTTAGGATATAAATCCAATGTGTTGGAATCCCTTGGTCAAAATAGCGTGTTCCTACAGCTTCTCCACTTTTATCCTGTGCTGCTTTTACTGGTGCATCCGTTATTTTTGCTAAAAGGATATGGCGACCGTTGGTAATATTAAGAAAACAGGTGCTTAACAAAACAATCTTGTCCGTTGAAGTCAAGGAAACATCTCGCTTGTACTTGGCTTTACTCAACAGATACTGATAATAGGCCTGGTGTTCCTCATCGTTGGAACTCAAGGTTCGGTAAATCTCCGTGTCATAGGCATCTACTTCTAAAATCCCAAAAATCTCAAGACCACGTTCTCGACCATTGTAGTAGATAGAACCATAGCGATGCTGGTCGAAGAATTCCTTATCAGCAAATTTCTTAATCTCGCCGAACATAGCCCCTGAAGCCATAGAGTGTCCGTAGATGATGGTATTAAAATCAGTAAAGTTGGGATTAAAGCGATAGTCGAGAAAAATTGATCCCGTTATCGTATAATCGCCAAAGGCATTCCGGTCAAGGTATTTGACATTATCCTGACTTTGTAGAAGCGGATAGTCTACCTTGGTCCCATCAAGGCTAATCCAACCGCAAACATCATGATTAAGCTGTTGCAGGGTTTCAAATCCTGTGCTCGAAGCATCCTTTTCAATAGGATTATAGTGATCATAGTCACTCGCTTCCGCTCTCTGCCAACTAAAAAGAGCTACAAAAACACAGAAGAATACCAGAAACACGTTTTTAAATCGCGCTCTTTTTTGAACCGTCATCGGCACTCCTTTCTATGCGAGATTTCTTAAAAGGAAAGGAGGCGGGACAAAACCGCCTCTTTTCTATTCACCCTTAGTCAGTAAAAGGGTCTGCTTCTTGCATTTTTTTACTCTCTCTTCTACGACGTAGGATCAAGTAGAGGACAAGGAGTAAGAAAATCAAGAGCAAGAACAATACAAACAAGATAAGGTACCAAATCCATAGTGGGATTGATGAGAGGAAACGTCCAAGAGACGAGTCATCAAAGACACTGTATGGGAATGGTTTTGATTTTTTTGTATGGAAGGTATTTTTAGGGACAGTGTCTGTAATCTTTGCGACCACAATATGACGACCATTGGTCACATCAAGAAAACAGGTGCTGAGTAGGATGATACGATCACTCGGTGAGAGCGAGATATCCCGCTTGTGCATGGCGACTGAGAGCAGGTGGTCTAGATAGGCCTGCTGACGGTCCTCACCCTGTATTCCTGGATCATAGATGTTAAAGTCATAGGCATCAACCTCCAACATCTCAAAGATCTCGAGCCCTTTTTCCACACCATTGTAGTATATACTACCGTAACGATGCTGGTCAAAAAATTCCTGATCAGCAAACTTAGCCACATCACCAAACATGACCCCGTTTTCTACGTGGTGCCCGTAGATAATGGTATTAAAGTCTTCGAACTTGGGATTATTTCGTGCATCGAGAAAGATAGCGCCTGTCGCTGCAAACTCACCTTTGGAGTCCTTGTTGAGATACTTTTCATTGTCCTTGGCTTGGACTAAGGGATAGTCGATATTGGTGCCATAGACATTGATCCAACCGAGGACTTCGGGATTGAGTTCTTGGAGTTTGCTGAAGCCTGAAAAGCTAGCCAGCTCATCCTGTTGCGTCGTAACAGGTCGATAAGCTTCGTACTCACTTGACGAAGCCAAGGAGTAGACTTGGTTGGAATCCCAAAGGGCATAGAAACCAAAGAGAAAGATCAAAGCTGCAAAAATGAGCAGCAGGTGATTGATCACCCCATCCACAGCAAGAACGAGACGCCTAGACAGACTCTTTTTTGGTTTCTCACGCTTGGTTTTCATCGTCTCCCCCCAGCCATTTAGGCTTCTCTACGTTTTTTAGACAAGACAACAAATCCAGCTAAACCAAGACCAATCATCAAAATGAATGGAAGGTTGTCAATCAAGAGACCGGTAGGAGTCACGTCTTGGAATTTATTGGTAATAGTATTATCGTTGGTTTTTTCGCCAATTAGAATATTACTCATGGTGAAGTCTGTGGCTTGGATACCATCTGCTTTTGTCTTATCATCGCCATTTTCTTTATAATTTGCCGATGCTGTGTAACCTTTTGTACCAACCTCGGTTATTGTATAACGTGATCCAGCAGGAATATTAGAAATTGTAAAATCTTGGCCATGTTTTAGAGAAAATTCTTTACTGAATGTGGTATTATCATCTCCTACTGTAAGTTCTTCTTGTGTTCCACTGATATTGACGGTAATTTTAGTTACAGGTTTAGCTGAAGTCGCATTAGTACTTGGAAGTTTTACAGTGAAACGGAAATTGAAGTCCTTAGATTTGTCACCATAATTCCCATCTACTTTTTTCAAAATTTTCAAAGATTGAGTCAATGGATTTACTTGGGTAGGATTACTTGGATCTGGATCTTTAGGATCAATTTTACCACCATCTTTTGTATAAGTGTTATCAAATAAATCATATTTAAAACTACCTACTTTATCGGAAGGTTCTTTCTTTGGTGCATTTGATATTCCAATTTGTTTAAAATATACGGATGAAATATATGTTCCGCCATTTGATTTATTTTTTACAAGTACATGCATTTCGTATGAACGATCATCATATTTCATAGCATCAATGTCAACACCATCTTTTTTAATAGGATTCCATCCAGATTTGGTTTCCTTTACTTCATAAACGTATTCACCTGCATGCTCATATATCACACCATCAAAAATATTCTCAGTCGGTTTCACAATTTTATCAGCTGTTGGAATATCCGTTTTCGAATATTGTACACTACGTGATGGTATAGTTACACCTCGTTGATACGGAGCACCATTAGAAGAGGTACCATCTTTTTCAGTAAATGTGAAAGTGAATGTGGCAGTTGGGGTTGTAATTCCCTCAGCAATATGAAGAGTCTTATTAATCGCAACTTGTACGCTGTTCTCTCCAGAAGCCGTAGCTGTCGCATCTGCATTTTCATCCGCAAAGGTCGGGACACCTCTGAATACCGACAAAGCGGTTATAGCTGCAATACTTGCAGTGAATAGCTTTTTAAAGAATGTTTTTTTCATGATTATTCCTTTTGTTTTTTTTTATTTTCTTTTTTTCATTATGATCATCAAAAGCCTCGTCTTCTAATGACTGTTACAACTTTGACTTGAGTATCCTGTATAGGGATGGTTCCAAAAGCACGACTGTCTACAGCCGTTGTTCGATTGTCCCCAAGGACAAAGAGTTGTCCTGCTGGGACTTTCATCGGGAAGGTTGCCCCTTCCTTATAGAGCAGCGTTTCTTTGTAGATATCTTGCTCTTGTTGAGGAGAACCGTTGATGATGAGACCATTTTCGTTTATATCGATTGTACTTCCTTCGGTTGCTATGACACGCGCCACTCTTTCCTTGCCTTTATAACTATAGACTAGCAAATCACCAATCGAATAGCGTTTATCCAACCTATAATAGACGACCAAGTCGCCATCTTTTAAGGCGGGCTTCATTCCATCGTCATTGTATCTTAATAGTCCAAAGACGAAAAAGTAAAGGGTGGCTAGTACAAACCCAACCATCAGAAGTTTACTGACTAAGTAAAGGATATCTCCCCAGACACTCGGCGGAGACTTATCCCGATTGACTTGCGTTACTGGTTTCTTATGTTTCTTTTTAAGCAGCATCACTTCCTCCTATTCACCACAAGGTGACCAAGTAAGATGATAAAGAAGATCCCTCCTAGAGGAAGAACGACTCCAAGCACGAGAGTGCTACTCAAGAAGTCAATTCCCGTTTCAGGTACGCTGTTTTTATTATTCGTGACTGTCGCAGACTTATCCTTATCAAGCTTGCCTTCTTTATTTTTATAGGACACCTGATACCCACGAGACGAACTTGCTTCTTCTTCGATACTGTACTGGGCATTTAGAGGAAGGTCGAAAATTTTAATGGTTTTATCTTTCTTTAAATCGACCGTTGCCTTACCATTAGTAAATTTTAGGGTTGTTTTTTGATTATTTACTATTGCACTATAGGTTCCATTCAATGGTTTATTTTGCGCATCCTTTACGTTAATGGTAATCTTAAAGGATTGCAAAAGATTAGCAAAGGCACCTGTAACTTTTTTTGTAACTGAAAGTGTCGGAAGTCTGTGGTTGGTGACGATTGTTTGAACATCCTCTGATAAAGTCCCTTCTTGTTTGTCATAGGTGACATGATACCCAGCTTTAGATGTCTCTACTTCTTCTACCTTATAGTGGGTATCACGAGGCAGGTATTTGAGGGCAGTTTCCTGACCATTTTTGAGAGAAATCTGCGCTTTCCCGTTAGTCACTGTTGTATTCCCAAACTTGCCATTAATCGGTTTGCCATCCTTATCTGAAAGGGTAACATTAATTGTGAAAGACTTATTAGGTGATTGTTCACCTTCTAGGATTTTCTTTATGGTGAGACTTGGAAGCTGTCGGTAAATAACTTTGAAGGATGGTTTCTCTTTCGTACCTGTCTTTTGAACTTCGACTGTATATCCCGGAGCGTCTGGTGCTTTCAGTTCGTAGTCATATCCCTTGGCTACCTTTGCAAAACTAGTATTTTCAGTAAAACTATTCGTTTGAACTGAACTAGTGACCTTTCGATAGGAATCCTTTGTACTTTCATCTTTCTTTTGGTTTAATTTCAATTCAACACTAGGTGGACGATTTGCTGATGGATTTGATTTTCCATCCACACCTTTCCATTCAACTTCAACCGGAACCGTCAATGGATCTGACGGCTTGAAAGTGGGCTTCTCAGAATAGTCTTTTGTTTTGGTATGTGAGGTCCCAATACCATAGGAGTAGGTAACACTAGCTCCCTTGTTGGAGTAGAGTTTAGTAGCATCGGCCCCTTCGGCATCACCACTAGTCAGTGTCTTATCACCCGCAATCGCATCAAAGGCCTCTTGGGTAGAGGTGACAGTAAACTTGAGAACGTACTTGGCATCATCCTCTAAAGTATAGCTCGGATTAAACTTGGCTGTTACTTCCACTAATCCCTGTTCGTTCTTCTTACTCTCAACCGTAACTTGATTAGTTGTCAGTTCTTCCTCATTACCATCCTTGATTTTGACGACACGAAGGCGTGAAGCATTACCCGGTAACAGCTGAACGTACTTGGACAAGACATCTGATATAGTTAAATGGTGTACGCCTAGAGGTAAAATTTTATCAGTGATATCTTTGAATTTTTGTTGCAAGTCATTTTCATTGCTTGCAGAAAATATTTCGTTGGGGATATTGGGATTATATTGTCCTATGTATGATTTAATATTGGAAATACAGTCTCTAGTGTTAGAGTATCGAAATTTAATTGAGTAAAATCCGTCAATTCTAGGTGCCAGGCTTGATGAAATCCCTAATACAAATTGCTTGAGATAGTCATTAAACCAGTTGGGAGCTGTTTCTGTTTTAGCATCAATATTATTCCAGTTATATATAGTATAACCTTGATTATCGTAATACATATTAGCGAAACCATCTGATAGTAAAATAACAACCTTCTTAGCATTTGATCTTGCACTATACATTAACTGATCAGCCAAGGTTAATCCAGCACCAATATTTGTACCTGTGCCTATCCCTTGCTCATACCCTCTAGAATAACCACCTGCAATTGCCATATTATTAACCGCAACTTTAGCATTGTATGAATTATTACTCCAGCCCAAAAAAGTTCTCGCATCATCATAAGTCGAAACACCAGGATAATAACCAGCCCAATTTGGCCAATTTCCATATTGATAACTCTGATAATTCTCGTTATAATAATAACCTTTCTCCTGATTATCAATTTTTCCAGCAAAACCAACTATAGATAGACGGTTTTGAGAATTAGAAAGAATTGTATCAATGAGCCCCTTACGACCATTTACACCTCTCAGTGTATTTTTTAGTGCTTCAATTCTACTGATGTATCTTCCACTAGAGTAAGACCAAACATCTTGCTCTTTCATACTCCCTGAAAGATCGGCGACTAGGACAACATCCAAGGGTTCTGACTGGGTCTCCGTCCCCAGTTTAGATGTGATATCCAGTGACAATTCATACTGGTCTTCCTGCCCTGATATCGGAGTAATCGTTTTGCGAAGAGTTGTCTGAGGTTCCGTTGTTGAATCTGCATGTAAAGAATTAATCGGTGCACACAAAAAAAGAATAGCTAGAAAGATAACTAAACGACTGGTGAAACATTGAATTTTCTTAAAATCATATTGAATGTTCATGCTATCTCCCTTACTAGAATATGTTTAAATCTGTTACTATATAAATTTGAAACATCCATAGGTTAATTATATAATAATGTTGAACGTATGTCAATCAATGTGTTTGAAAACATGTTATTATAAATCACAAAAAAGTATGATTCTTCTTTGTTTTTCAATGTTTTCTGTGGTAAAATGGAAAAAATAGTAAAATATATCATAAAATATAGATGCATATATTTCATTCTAATAACTCAGAAATTTTTTTGAAAGTCTTCTGAATTTGAATTATTATATTTTTTCAAAATTCATAAAATTTCTCAAATCATATTTTTCCAAAGTTTTGTATTCTATTTTATGATAAAAAAGGAGTTTTTATGTCTTATCCGAACCTTTTGGAACGTTTTCTGACCTACGTCAAGGTCAACACGCGTTCTGATGAACACTCTACTACTACTCCAAGTACGCAGAGCCAGGTAGATTTTGCGACTAATGTTCTTATTCCTGAGATGAAACGTGTCGGCCTGCAAAATGTTTACTACCTCCCAAATGGTTTTGCCATTGGTACCTTGCCAGCTAATGACCCAAATCTCACTCGCAAAATTGGCTTCATCTCCCACATGGATACAGCTGATTTTAATGCTGAGGGAGTTAATCCACAGGTGATTGAAAACTACGATGGCGGAGCTATCGACTTAGGTAATTCTGGATTTAAACTGGATCCTGCTGATTTCAAGAGCCTTGAAAAATATCCAGGTCAAACGCTTATCACAACAGATGGTACGACCTTGCTAGGTGCTGATGACAAGTCAGGGATTGCTGAAATTATGACTGCTATCGAATATTTGATAGCTCATCCCGAAATCAAGCATTGTGAAATTCGAGTTGGTTTTGGTCCAGATGAAGAAATTGGTGTTGGTGCTAATCAGTTTGATGCAGAAGATTTTGATGTTGACTTTGCCTACACTGTTGACGGAGGACCACTTGGGGAACTCCAGTACGAGACTTTCTCAGCAGCTGCTGCTGAACTTCATTTCCAAGGACGCAATGTTCACCCTGGTACTGCTAAGGGACAGATGGTCAACGCTCTACAGCTAGCGATTGATTTTCATAATCAACTTCCTGAGAATGACCGACCAGAGCTGACAGATGGTTACCAAGGTTTCTATCATCTCATGGATGTATCAGGTAGTGTCGAGGAGGCGCGTGCAAGCTACATCATCCGTGACTTTGAAAAAGATGCATTTGAAGCGCGTAAAGTAGCTATGCAGTCTATCGCTGATAAGATGAATCAAGAGATTGGGAATGATCGCGTTAGCTTAACTCTGATAGACCAGTACTACAATATGAAAGAAGTCATAGAGAAAGACATGACACCTGTGACCATTGCCAAAGCTGTTATGGAAGATCTTGGAATCACGCCAATCATTGAACCAATTCGCGGAGGGACAGATGGGTCTAAGATTTCCTTTATGGGAATCCCAACTCCTAATATCTTTGCAGGTGGTGAAAACATGCATGGACGTTTTGAATACGTCAGCCTTCAGACTATGGAGCGTGCAGTGGATACCATCATTGGCATTGTATCTTATAAAGACTAAAAAAGACGAGGTAGCTCAGCTACTTCGCCTTTCTTTTTATTCGTTTGGTTGAGCACTTAGCTCAGACTCACTTTTCTCTTGCTTTTCGCTTGCTTGAGAAGTCGCTGTTTCACTATCTTTCTCAGACTTAGATTGGTTAGCAGTTTCACTTGATTTTGAACGGAGTTCTTGGTTCAAGCTAATAATCTCTTTTGCTAGAGTGAGGAGTCCTTCTTTATCACTGCTTTTGGCTGCAAGTTGATCAAATAGGGCATCAACACGTTCAAAGTCAGCATCGGATCCTTTGTTATCCTCTAAGTACTTGTGAAGAGAGAGCAAGACATTATAGAGTTTTTGGTAGATAATCACCGTTTGTGGATCTTGTTCTGCTTCTTTTTCCTCTCGTTGGATAGTCGCTGCAATACGATTTAAAAGATCCTCAAGTTGTGTTTTAGCTTCGTCAAGGTCTGCATTTTCCTTTTCAGTAGCCGCTTTGATATTAGCAGCTTCTTCAGCTAGGGATTGTTTGACACCATACTCTTTAACACGTGCTAGGAGTTGGGCAACTTTAGTTAGGAGAGCATCCACTTCTTCCTTCTTAACATGGCTAACCCGCTCTTCTGGCATAAAATCACCGTAGAGTTCTTTTAGGAATTCATAGATGGCTGTCTTAGCGGTTTGACTATCTACTTTTTCCGTATCTAGAATAGTCTTACCAGCTTTTGTAGAAACGGGTTCTTCTTTGAGAGCTTCTTCTACTTCTAGCTTAGTTTGGTAAATAGTTGGGAATAGCTTGTTCAAGTCGGTTGCTTTGAGGAAAGATTGTGACTGGTAAAGTTCCCATGTCAACTTGGCAACACGGTTCCGAAGTTCTTCTCTCAAACGACCATCAGATACATGTTCATAGAAATACTTGATGTACTCTACTGTTGTAACCCCTGTCCGATCACGGAAATCTTGCAAGGCCTGAAGTTTCGCTTCAATGGCAGCCAACTCTGTCTCATCTTGTGCTAGTTTTGCTTCCTGCAAATGTACCAAAAGATCTTTCTTAGACAAGCCATAAGTGTCCGTATCCAGTGTATTGATCTTATCTACAAGGGCTTGGTACTTCTTATCTAAAGGTGAAGTTTCAACTGGTGCCACACTTTGATCCACATGGATATATTGCTTATCAAAGAGATCCAAGGCTGCTAGATATCCAGCGGTTGAGTTGGTCGCCAGTTTTTTCATGTTTTCGGTAAATTGACCCAAAGCAAGTTCTACCCGTCTTTGCATGATAGGTTGGTCTTTGTAGAGACTTCTGCTATCCGCTAACAGTTGATCAACTTTAGAAAGAACAGTTTGTTCATCAAATGCTCCAGGTTGATAGGTCGATTGTAGGGCTGGAATCTTGTTCTTCAGAGCTACTTCATAGCCCTTAGTTTGAACCTTGATGTAGTGATTGTGGTCTCCGTGAGGAATCACAAAACTACCACTTTCTACCTGTAAACTATAAGGAGACACCCCATCACGTAGGGCAGTCGTATAAAGTTCATTTAGGAAATCCAGTTCTGGATTCCCAGTTTGGAGAGGAATACGAACATGTTCTTTTCGAACAGCATAGGGATGGATATGGGTTGGATCATAGGCTTGATCCGGATTTCCAAAGACAAAGAATCCATTTGAAATACGAATCGCTTCGAGCGGAACCCCATAGGTCTGTGAGATATACTTGATTTTTTCTTCATCACTAGCATCTCTTGAGAAACTTTCCACAGTCTTTGCAAGTGGTTGAACCGGCTCAGACTGATGATTTTCTTTCAAGTGATCTTGGGCAGCTTTGATTTGAGCTGCAGTCAAGTCTTTCTTAAAGAAATAATGAGCGTGATCTCCATGAGAAACTACAAACCCTTGCTCATCCTCACTGATGACACGGTCAGCTGCAAAACCATGATCATGTTCTTCACCGTGATGGTGGTCATGCTCCTCTCCATCATGGTCATGATCTTCATGGTTGGTATCCTGACTTCCATGGTCACCGTCTTGGTCATGATGATGATCCGATTGAGCTGGATGCTCTGCTGGTTTGCTTGGATTTTCCAAAGGTGTTGGTTTCCCACTGTCGCTAGATAAAGGAATCATTCGCGCAATCTTTTCTTCCAAGGCAGAAAGCTTTGTATATGGGATGAAATGATAGTGATTTCCATGAGGAATGGCTACGCCACTTGGTGTTCTGCTTGAAATCTTAGCAGGGTCAAAAATCAAGCCATCAGATTCTGCATAACGTTGATTACTTGGAAGTGCATAGAGTTGCTGCAATAGACTCTGTAAGCTCTCTTCTGGATTGCTTGGTGTTTCAGTTTGTTGATTTGGGTTGGTAGTTTGACCAGTTGTGTTTGGACTCGGACGATAGTCAGTCACACTTGCTTGTTTTCTAGTTCCAGATAGGTAAGCTTGAGCAGCAGCCAATTCGCTAGCAGACAAGGAACTCTTAGGAATGTAGTGGTAATGTCCACCGTGAGGAACGATATAAGCATCACCAGTATCCTCTATAATATCAGATGGATTAAAGATGTACCCATCATCGGTGGTATAGCGTCCTTGCGATTGAGCAAGCGCCACTGCATTATTAGAAGTTGGTGCATCATGAGTATGACCTTGTTTTTGGCGCTCAATTTCGTCCTTCGTACGAATATTATCAGCATGAGCCGCATCTTTAAGGTAGACATAATACTTGCCATCCACCTTGATAATATAACCACCTTTGATTTCGTTGACAATGTCAGCATCTTTCAGTTGATAATTGGCATCTTTCATCAACAGTTCTTCGCTGAAAATCGCGTCAAAAGGAACTTTACCATTGTAATAATGGAAATGATCACCGTGCGAAGTCACATAACCTTGATCGGTAATTTTCACAACAATTTGCTCTGCCTGAATATCTTCTTTTTTGCTAACTTGATCTGGTGTTTGGGTCTCTGTTTTTTGAGAGTCTTGCTTCCCATCGACATAAGACACACGGTTATTATCTTTGTTTCCTTCTAGCTGGTGTTGGTTCAGTGCATAGATGCAAAGACTCAGGGAAAGGACTAAAGCCGATCCCGCCGCAAGATACTTTTTCTTAATTTTCATAATCTCCTCATTTTAATTCTTCTGCAAGAACATTCATATTTTCTTCTAGGTTTTCTAAGTAAGTTTTGTCGTTTTCAGGGTCTGCTTCCAACGGATTCAGTGTTTTCAGACTAACTCCTGTTGATTTGACAAGAGTTTCAGCTACTTTTGAAGAAGCATTACTTTCTGTAAAGATCGTCTTAACCTTATAGGTTTTAACGAATTCCTGAATTTCTGTTAGTTGTCTTGGGCTTGGTTCTTGTTCAGGGGAAATCCCTGCAATACCAAGTTGTTTCAATCCAAATCGTTTAGCAAGGTAAGAAAAGGCTGTATGTTGCGTAACAAAGGTCTTTTGACTCGCTTTTTCAAAAATAGGCTGGAATTTCTTAGTCAATTCCTGAGCTTTTTTGATAAAGGCTTGAGCATTTTTCTGGTAAGTTTCTTTGTGTTCACTATCAACCTCTGAAAGTTTGTCAGCGATAATCTGGGCCTCTTCGCCTGCTTTTTCAGGGTCTAACCAAGTGTGCGGGTCGTAAAGTGTTTTTTCATCGATGCCGTCGCCAGCTTCTACATCTTCCAAACCTGGTACACGCTCCAAAGTCATTCCTTCAGACGCTTCTAAAACTTTAACTTTTGAGTTTTTCAAGTTAGGATCTAGACTTCCCGCCCAAGACTCCAGTGTATGCGAGTGGTAGACAAAGACATCCGCATCATAGATGGCAGCAATGTCATTCGCTGACGGTTCAAAGGAGTGAATCCCGTTACTTGACTGAATCATCCGTACATCATTCAAGTCACCTGATACCTCTTTGACCATGGCATAGATTGGGTAAAAACTTGTTACAATCTTCAGCCCTTTTGCTTCTTGTTTTTCTTTTTGACCACATGCTCCTAAGACAAGAACCAACAGACCTGTCATTAATAATAGAAATGTTCTTTTTTTCATCATTACTCCTTAACTAGTGTTTAACTGATTAATTAACCAGTAAATAGTTTATCTTTATTTACACTATCTGTCAAGATATTTTACATATTTTCATGAAAAAAATGAGAACTAGAACTCACATTCTGCTCTCATTTTTCGTTTTCCCGTTCTCCTATCCTGTTTTTAGGAGTTAGAAAATGTTGCTACCTTTACTTACTTTCCTTTAACAAAGCCAATAGTTTTTCAGCTTCTGCCATAATGGTATTGTTGTCCTGAGCGCCAAACAATAGATTATTCTTTAATCCTGTTAGAGTTTCTTTGGCGTTAGACTTGACGATGGGGTCTTGGATTTTTGCAAGTAGCTCTTCAGCCTCTCTTAACTTCGCTTCAACCTTTTCAGTCTCGACCTGAGGTTCTTCTGGCTCCTCTGGTGATTCTTCTTCCGGTTCCTCGGTTGGTTTTGGAGACTCTGGTTTCTCACTTTGCGGCTTCTCTTCGCGCGGTTTTTCTTCCTCAGGTTCTTCTGTACGAGGTTTCTCCACTGATGGTTTTTCCGTATGATTATTATCAGCTTGACCATTTTGGTTTCTTTGAACATGGTCGCTTGCATTGCCCCATCCACTATCTGAATGTGGACGTTCGTTTGGATGTTCAACATAGTACTTCACAGTCGCAAAGAGGTCCTCTAGAGTATAGCCCTTAGGTGCCTCATAAAGACCTTCGTCAAACCACTCAAATTTGATGTTATGGTAATGGTCATAATGAGGTATGATTAAACTACCGTTTTTGACTTCCACAGTATGTTGAAGATTGTAAGGCATACGATCAAGCGGTACTTTCTTAGCTGCTTTCACGCGGTTGTAGATAGCTTCTGCTCCCTTAGCCTCACTATTTCCTGAATTCTGATGGTCTGTCGAAGGAGGCGTTAAACCTTTCTCTTTAGCATAAGCCTGGGCTGCTGCTCTTTCAGCTTCAGACAAACTATCTTTTTTAATCCAATGACTATGGGTCATATGTGGAGTTACATAGGCATCCCCCTCATCACTGGTGATATCACGAGGATCAAAGATATAACCGTCTTCTGTTGTGTACTTGCCTGCCAACTTGGCTACTTGAATCTCATCATCGGTGTAGGCAATTTGCGCATTCGGTTTTCCTAAACGTTCTGGATGACGAATCGGTGCTAGGAAGGCGAGGATATCATCCACCAACTTGATTTTATCACTTGAGGCATCATTGAGACGTTCCAACAGTTTATCCAAAGCGTCAAAATCAGCTTGGCGCCCTTTATTATCAAGTAAGTTTTGATGAACTGCTGCTAGTAAATCATAAGCCTTATTGTAAAATTCTCGATCACTAGATGGGAGGTTAGTTTTCTTAGCTCCGAGTTTATGAGACAAACTTTCTTGCTTGGATAGTTTACTATCAATGGCTGCTACTGTCTCTGCTGAAAGTTCCTTAGCAGGAATATAACGTGAGGTTCCATTCTCCTCAAAGACATAGCCATCAGCTACTTTTCGAACCGCTTGTCTAACCAATTTTTCGTCAATTGGATTGCTTGGAGCTGGTTGAGGATTTGGTGCAGGTTGCGGGCTTGGACTAGGTTCCGGAGTCGTTTGTGGACTTGGTTGTTCTGGTCTTGAATCCGGCACCCAATGGTTCGAACGATAGCGAAGTGGGATGATGCGAGCAATTCGTTCTTCCAATTCAGACATCTGTGAATAAGGGATAAAATGGTAATGGTCGCCATGAGGTATTGCAACACCTCTAGCTGTTCGACTTGTGATTTGTGCTGGATCAAAAACAAGTCCATCTGATTCGACGTGTCGTTGGCTGAGTGGCAAGCCATAAAGTTGTTTCAGAAGGCCATCAATATCTTCATCACTTTGACTCGCTTGACTATCGTCGCTACTGTTACTGTTGTTAGCCGTGTTTGTGTTCGTATAGCCACTGCCTTGGTTATTATAGGATGGGGTCCATCTATCTACATCGTAACTACTACTGTTGTTATTGGTACGGCGATAAGTAGGCGTATTTGATTGACCACTTCTACCAGATAGGAAGGCTTCTGCGGCAGCCAATTCGCTGGCTGATAACTCACTCTTAGGAATGTAATGGTAATGGTTGCCATGAGGAACGATATAAGCATCACCAGTATCTTCAATGATATCAGAGGCATTAAAGATATAACCATCATCTGTGGTATAGCGTCCCTGTGAACGTGCCAAGGCTACCGCACCATCGTTTGCTGAAGTTCCTCCTTCACGATGCTGACTATGCTCTTGTTTTTGTCGATTAATTTCTTCTTTCGTACGGACATTATCCGCATGGGCTGCATCCTTAAGGTAGACATAGTATTTTCCGTCCACCTTGATAACATAACCACCCTTGATTTCACTGACAATATCCTCGTCCTTGAGCTGGTAGTTTGGATCCTTCATCAGCAACTCTTCACTGATAATAGCATCGTAAGGAACCTTGCCATTGTAATAATGATAGTGGTCTCCATGTGAAGTCACATAGCCTGGGTCTGTTATCTTGATGACGATTTGTTCGGCATTGATACCTTCTTTTTTACTGACCTCATCAGGAGTCAGATTCTCCGTTTTTTGTGCTTCTTGTTTTCCATCAACATAAGACACACGATTATTTTCCTTGACCGTTCTAGCTTGGTACAGTCCCAACTCATAAGAACAAACACTTAAAATCAAGGCTGCCGCAGAACCAGCTAGATATTTTTTATTAATTTTCATCGAAACTCTCTTTCCTTTTGATATTTCTAGTTGCAATTCATTTCTAAATTGCAGAAACTCCTCTCTAAAAGTTAACTGGTTAATAGTTTACTCCTAAATTTTCAACTTGTCAAGAATTTTATGAACCAGTTAACGATTTTTTTGTTTTCTGCACTATCTTCTACCTGAACAGTCTGATTTGAGAATCCTATATTGAAAATCAATCACCAAATTTTTAAAACAAAAAATCCCTGCAACTGAGTTGCAAGGACCTTTCAATTAATCAAAGTCAACGTATTCTTTTTGAAGTTCAAGAACTTCTTCCATTGTTGAGCATTCTGTAAGGGCACGGTTTGCGTACTCTTCCATCTTAGCTGTATCCAATTTCTTCATCAAGCTACGTGTACGAAGAATAGATGTTGCTGACATAGAAAACTCATCCAAGCCCATTCCTACAAGAAGTGGAACAGCTTTTTGGTCACCAGCCATCTCACCACACATACCTGCCCATTTACCTTCAGCGTGAGCTGCCTTGATAACATTGTTAATCAAACGTAGGATTGATGGGTTGTATGGTTGGTAAAGGTATGAAACTTGCTCATTCATACGGTCTGCTGCCATTGTGTATTGGATCAAATCGTTTGTACCAATTGAGAAGAAGTCAACTTCTTTAGCAAATTGGTCTGCAAGCATTGCTGCTGCTGGGATTTCGATCATGATACCAACTTGGATATTATCCGCAACTGCAACACCTTCAGCAAGAAGGTTTGCTTTTTCTTCGTCAAAGACTGCTTTGGCTGCACGGAATTCTTTCAAGAGCGCAACCATTGGGAACATGATACGCAATTGACCGTGTACAGACGCACGAAGAAGAGCACGGATTTGAGTGCGGAACATAGCATCTCCAGTTTCAGAGATAGAGATACGAAGGGCACGGAATCCAAGGAATGGGTTCATTTCATGAGGCATATCGAAGTAAGGAAGTTCCTTATCTCCACCGATATCCATTGTACGAACGACAACAGGTTTACCGTTCATTCCTTCAAGTACAGCTTTGTATGCTTCGTACTGCTCGTCTTCTGTTGGGAAGTCTTGAGAATCCATGTACAAGAACTCTGTACGGTAAAGACCAACAGCTTCGGCACCGTTGGCATTGACACCTTCAACGTCTTTTGGAGTACCGATATTAGCAGCCAATTCAAAGTGTTTACCATCAGCAGTCACCGTTTGAGCATCTTTCAAAAGTGCCCATTCAGCTTTTTGCTTCGCATAAGCTTCACCAGCAGCCTTGAATTCTGCCGCTTGCTCATCAGTTGGGTTGATAATCACTTCACCAGTGATACCGTTAACAGCAAGGATATCACCATCTTTAACAATTTCAGTGATGTTGTTTGTACCTAATACTGCCGCGATTTCAAGTGTACGCGCCATGATAGCTGAGTGGCTTGTACGTCCACCAATGTTGGTTACAAAAGCTTTTACAAAATTTTTGTCCAATTGAGCTGTATCTGAAGGAGTCAAGTCATGCGCAATCACAATCACTTCTTCATTGATAGAAGCTGGGTTTGGCAATTTTTTACCAAGGAGATTTGCCAATACACGTTTTGTCACGTCGCGGATATCCGCTGCACGTTCTTGCATGTATGGGTTGTCTTCCATGCCTTCAAAGATAGTGATAAACATGTCTGTCACTTCTTTCAGACCTGCTTCTGCATTCACTTTCTTCGCACGGATTGTTTCCTTGATTTGACTGATCATTTCTGGGTCAGCAAGAACCATTAAGTGAGCGTCAAAAACTTGAGCTGCTTCTTCACCGAGCGTACCTACTGCTTTCTCACGAATAACAGAAAGCTCGTCTTGTGATGCTTTTAGAGCGGCATCAAGGCGAGCTTCTTCTGCGTTTGTATCTTCGACTGTAATAGTCTCAAATGACAAATCCGGTTGAACGAGTAGATATGCTTTTGCAACTGCAACACCGTCTGATGCTGCGATTCCTTTAAGCATTTCTGTCATTTTCCTTATGCCAATCCTTCTTTTTCCATAGTTTCAGTGATAGCAACGATTGCGTCGTCGGCATCTGCACCTTCAGCTGAAATTGTAACATCAGCACCTTGGCCAACACCAAGACTCATAACACCCATGATTGATTTAAGGTTTACTGATTTACCTTTGTACTCAAGAGTGATATCTGAAGCAAATTTGCTAGCTGTTTGAACTAACAATGTTGCTGGACGTGCGTGGATACCTGTTTCTGCCACTACGTGGAAATCTTTAGAAGCCATAGTTTGACTCTCCTTTAATTGTTTCTTATTTGGATTATATGTGATAACCCTTACAAGACTGTATTATATCACCTTCTAGATAATTTTTCAAGTATTTTATGGATTTTCTTCGTTTTCCTTTCTGATAACTTGCTGAAAATCTTCTATTTATATTGCCAATATACAGTATGTAGTTTTTTTATTTTGAGAAAGTTTGACAGTTCAACGGAAATCAAAATTTATATTTTTTAAAAACACTATATCTTGTGTTTTGATTTCAAAACTGTAACTTTTTGGCACAAGATTTAGTTTAAAAAGTTTGACAAAGTTTTTTTTTCTGATATACTAAGAAAGTAATCTATTTTGAAAGAGGAGTTACGAAAATGGTAACCGTTTATTCTAAAAACAACTGTGTCCAATGTAAGATGACCAAGCGTTTCTTGGACAGCAACAATATCGCTTATCGTGAGATCAATCTTGACGAGCAACCTGAGTATATCGATCAAGTTAAAGAGCTCGGTTTCAGCGCTGCTCCTGTCATCCAAACACCAACTGAGGTCTTTTCAGGTTTCCAACCAGGAAAACTAAAACAGTTAGCATAATTTTAGTGCATCATCCAGAAGAAATTGCTTCTAGGGCTAACTTAGAGGCCTTTCTTTTGTAATCAGGTTAGATAAGGAAAATTTTATGGGATTAAAACATCTTGAAGACGTGACTTACTTCCGTCTCAATAACGAAATCAACCGTCCTGTTAATGGACAAATCATGCTTCATAAAGATAAGGAAGCCTTGGATGCTTTCTTTAAAGAAAATGTAGTTCCAAACACTATGGTTTTTGATTCAATCACCGATAAAATCAACTACCTCATTGAACACAACTACATTGAAACTGCGTTTCTCAAGAAGTACCGTCCAGAGTTTTTGGAAGAATTGCATCAATTTATCAAGGACCAAAACTTCCAATTCAAGTCGTTTATGGCAGCCTATAAGTTTTATAATCAATATGCCTTAAAGACAAACGACGGTGAATATTACCTTGAAAGCATGGAAGACCGTGTCTTCTTTAATGCACTTTATTTTGCTGACGGGGATGAAGCGATTGCAATTGATATTGCCAATGAAATCATCCACCAACGCTACCAACCAGCTACTCCTTCCTTTTTGAACGCAGGTCGTGCTCGTCGTGGGGAGTTGGTATCTTGCTTCTTGATTCAAGTAACTGATGATATGAACTCTATCGGACGTTCTATCAACTCAGCTCTCCAACTTTCACGTATCGGTGGTGGTGTGGGAATTTCCCTCAGCAACCTTCGTGAAGCTGGTGCACCTATCAAAGGCTATGAAGGTGCTGCTTCTGGTGTCGTACCAGTTATGAAACTTTTCGAAGACAGCTTCTCTTACTCAAACCAATTGGGTCAACGTCAAGGTGCTGGGGTTGTCTACCTCAACGTCTTTCACCCAGATATCATCGCCTTCCTTTCCACTAAGAAAGAAAATGCCGATGAAAAAGTTCGTGTAAAGACCCTTTCACTTGGTGTTGTAGTACCAGATAAATTCTACGAATTGGCTCGTAAAAATGAAGAAATGTACCTCTTCAGCCCTTACTCCGTAGAGCTTGAATATGGGGTGCCGTTCAACTACATCGATATCACAGAAAAATACGATGAACTAGTCGCAAATCCAAATATCCGTAAGACAAAAATCAAGGCGCGTGACTTGGAAACAGAAATCTCTAAATTGCAACAAGAGTCTGGCTATCCTTATGTAGTCAACATTGATACGGCTAACCGTGCAAATCCAGTTGACGGAAAGATTATCATGAGTAACTTGTGTTCTGAGATTCTTCAAGTTCAAGAACCAAGCTTAATCAATGATGCTCAAGAATTCCTTCAAATGGGAACAGACGTTTCATGTAACCTTGGATCAACAAACGTGGTCAACATGATGACTTCACCTGACTTCGGTCGTTCAATCCGCGCTATGGTTCGTGCCCTTACTTTCGTTACAGATAGTTCACACATCGTAGCTGTTCCAACTATCGATCACGGAAACAGTTTGGCCCACACCTTTGGTCTGGGTGCCATGGGACTTCACAGTTACCTCGCCCAACAACTGATCGAATATGGATCACCTGAGTCAATTGAATTTACCAGCATCTACTTTATGCTTATGAACTACTGGACCTTGGTGGAATCAAACAATATCGCGCGTGAACGTGGTATCACCTTCCACAACTTTGAAAAATCAGACTATGCTAACGGAAGCTACTTCGACAAGTATGTAACTGGCGAATTTGTTCCAAAATCAGACCGTGTTAAAGAACTCTTCAAAGATGTCTTTATCCCAAGTGCAGCTGATTGGGCTGAACTTCGTGACAAGGTTCAATCAGATGGTCTTTACCACCAAAACCGCCTTGCTGTAGCACCAAATGGTTCTATCAGTTACATCAACGATGTTTCTGCTTCTATCCACCCGATTACGCAACGCATTGAAGAACGCCAAGAGAAGAAAATTGGTAAAATCTACTACCCAGCTGCTGGTTTGTCAACAGAAACCATTCCATACTACACTTCTGCCTACGACATGGATATGCGTAAGGTAATCGATGTATACGCGGCTGCAACTGAACACGTGGACCAAGGACTTTCACTCACCCTCTTCATGCGTAGTGACATTCCAAAAGGTCTTTACGAATGGAAGAAAGAAAACAAACAAACGACACGTGACTTATCCATCCTTCGTAACTATGCCTTTAACAAGGGTATCAAGTCAATCTACTACGTCCGTACCTTTACAGACGACGGTGGAGAAGTTGGTGCTAACCAATGTGAAAGTTGTGTGATTTAATTTTTATCTGAGGCAACCACATTTTCTCAGACTACTGATTAAATTACCCGCCAGACAAAACTTGATAAGTATCTTAAATACTATGAAAAACCAAAAAGTCGGTCTTCCGACTTTTTGTGCGATACTCTTCTCAGACTATGATAAAATAGAGATGATTCGACAATCGCATTATTACATACAGAAAGAGATTTCAAATGGAAACTTACTACAAAGCCATTAACTGGAATGCCATCGAAGATGTCATCGACAAATCAACTTGGGAAAAGCTGACGGAGCAATTCTGGCTCGATACGCGTATCCCCTTGTCAAATGACCTAGACGACTGGAGAAAACTATCAAACAAAGAAAAAGACTTGGTAGGAAAAGTCTTTGGTGGTTTGACCCTTTTGGATACCATGCAATCTGAAACAGGAGTTCAGGCGCTTCGTTCAGACATCCGTACACCGCATGAGGAAGCTGTTTTCAACAACATCCAATTTATGGAATCTGTCCACGCAAAATCTTACTCTTCTATCTTTTCAACCTTGAATACCAAGGCTGAAATTGAAGAAATCTTTGAATGGACCAACACCAACCCTTACCTACAAAGAAAAGCAGAAATTATCAACGAAATCTATCTCAATGGTAGCCCACTAGAAAAGAAAGTTGCCAGCGTTTTCCTTGAAACCTTCCTCTTCTACTCTGGTTTCTTTACACCACTTTACTATCTCGGTAACAACAAACTGGCCAACGTTGCGGAAATCATCAAACTGATCATCCGTGATGAGTCTGTTCATGGAACTTACATTGGTTACAAATTCCAACTTGGTTTCAATGAATTGCCTGAAGAAGAGCAAGAAAAACTCAAAGAATGGATGTACGACCTGCTCTACACTCTCTACGAGAACGAAGAGGGCTATACAGAAAGCCTTTATGACGGTGTTGGCTGGACTGAGGAAGTTAAAACCTTCCTTCGCTACAATGCCAATAAGGCCCTTATGAACCTAGGACAAGATCCCCTCTTCCCAGATTCAGCTGATGATGTCAATCCTATCGTCATGAACGGTATTTCAACAGGAACTTCTAACCACGATTTCTTCTCTCAAGTCGGAAATGGTTACCTCCTTGGTGAAGTTGAAGCTATGCAAGATGAGGATTACAACTATGGTTTAGACTAATTTGACCAATCATTCAAAATATCATGGTTTGTTTAAAACAACCATGGTATTTTTGTTTTTGTTTTATTTTGTTTTTTTCTATTTGATTGATTGAGTGTTTTATGGTAAGATAATAATAGTAGAAATCGAGGTGATAAGGATGCTAAAGCAAGAAAAACTAGATAGTATTCTAGAAGCAGTAAATACAAAAGGCACTATTACTGTAAAAGAGATTATGGAGAGTCTTGATGTGTCAGACATGACAGCTCGCCGCTACTTACAAGAATTGGCAGATAAGGATTTGCTGGTTCGTGTGCATGGTGGTGCTGAAAAACTTCGTACGGGTTCTCTATTAAACAACGAACGCTCAAACGTCGAAAAACAAGGCTTGCAGATTGCTGAAAAACAAGAAATTAGCCGTTTTGCCGGTCATTTGATTGACGAAGGTGAAACCATTTTTATCGGACCAGGAACAACCTTAGAATGTTTTGCTCGTGAGCTCCCGATCGATAACATTCGTGTTGTAACAAACAGTCTCCCTGTTTTTCTCATCCTAAACGAACGAAAATTAACAGATTTGATCTTGATTGGCGGAAATTATCGCTCTATCACTGGTGCTTTTGTAGGGACACTTACCTTGCAGGATTTGACAAACCTTCAGTTTTCTAAAGCTTTTGTAAGCTGTAATGGTATCAAGGATAAGGCAATCGCTACTTTCAGTGAAGAAGAGGGCGAGGTACAACGAATCGCCTTGAATAATGCCAATAAAAAATACTTACTGGCAGACCATAGTAAGTTTAATAAGTTTGATTTTTACACTTTCTACAATATCTCAGAGATTGATACCATTGTTTCAGATTCCAAACTGAGTCAGGAGACATTTGAAGATCTGTCCAAACAAACAACCATTCTTGTATCAAAATCATAAAAAATTCCCCTGCCTCTTGGTGGGGAAATTTTATATTAAGATTTAATCGATAAGTTGAAATCTCAACTATTTTTTCCTGTGATACAAATTTGTTCCTATAGCTAATACGATACCTCCAAATCCCAATATGAACAATATCTTTTGATCTCTCATTCCCGTTTCGGGAAGATTTTTACGTTTATCATTCTGGGTTCTACTACCATCATCTTTTCGAACCGACTGGTTAGTAGTCACTTCTTGGGAGGAAGTTGATGGTTCTGTTTTAGACTTCGGATCTTCTGATGGAGATAATGGTGGTTCTAGCTTCTCTTCATGACTATCATCAGTTTGAGTCTGTTTCGATGGGTTTTGGGAATTTTCAGTTACATCGATTTTTTTCAATTTCCAATCGTCAGTTGTTCCCCAAGCTCCCGCATCCGCTGTAACCGATAAACCAACATTTACCCGAGTCTTTTCAGTAAGTTTAAGCACAACAACGCTTTCTTTCCAAATAGCATAACCTTCCAAGTGTAGTTGATTCCCTTCTGAAGTTGTATCATTAAACCTCACATAAGAGAAGATTCTTTCACTACTACCTGTTTTATCCCCTTGCATTTGAATTGAGAAACGATAGGTTCCTGGTTCAAGAGTAACTGCTTGCTCTACTTGATAATCAATACTCTTATCTGACCAAAAATGAAGGGCATATTGACCCGTCTTAGGGGTATCATTCTGACGCTCAACATAGCTTTGATTGATTTTATAGGCTTCTAAGTTCTCTTCTTCGAAACTTCCGTTTTGAAGTAAATTTGTGGTGTCTTCATCTTCTCTTTCTCTATTTTGATTATCCTTTTTCTCAGGTACTGTGCCATAGCCTGTGTTGACAAATTTAAATACCTTTAATGATTGAAGGGCTCTCCCATTAAAATCAAATAATGCTTGATTATCCCATTCAGATCCTCCATAATTTGATTCATCAACGTTAGGATCATAAGAGATTGCATATGATGAAGCCCAGCCAGAACCATATTGCTCCCAAATAGGTAGGTTCGAATTTCTATCAGCTTTACCGACCGGTATCCAAGCAGGTTCCCAATAGAACACTCCTAAAGCACCTGCAGATTGACTTGTAGCAATCACATCACGCAAATTATCGGCTTGGCCTTGCACTGTTGGAGGATACCCTCCATTCTTCGTTTGTTGCTCAGATTTTATCACATTCTTCTGACCATCACCATCTTCCAATGTGTAAGCATAACTTGTTTCTGCTATTAAAGTTTGTTTTCCATATTTTTCTCTGATCTCTGTCAAAACTGAATTTAAGTTTTCAAGACTTCCATGCCAAAATGAATAGTAACTCGTTGCAAAAACATCATAATCAATCTGATTCTCTTTTAGCTTTTCTGCATAATACAAGATCGTTGATTTCTTTTCTGGATTGGTGAAGTGTAAGGTTATCAGTATGGATTTGTCTACATCCCTGACAGCCTGCGTACCCGCTTTAAATAACTGATAACGTTCGTCACCTGCTTCTCCTGCCATGCCACTGCTAGTTGTTTCATTACCAACTTGAACCATACCAACATCAACACCCGAAGCACGCAGTGTATTCAAACTTTCTTTTGTAAATTGATATAAAGCTTTAGATTTTTCATCAATCGTCATATTGGCCCAAGCTTTTGGAGAGACCTGACGACCCGGATCTGCCCAGAAATCTGAATAGTGAAAATCCACCAGAACTCTCATCCCTGCAGCAGTAGCTCTTTTCCCAATTGCAATCGCCTTAGAAAGGTCACTATTACCAGCACCGTACCCATGACCTTTGTCATCATATGGGTTATTCCATATTCGAACACGAACATAATTTACGCCATTTTCTGCTAGAATAGTGATTAAATCTTTCTCGTTACCATTCTCATCATAATAGTGAACACCACTCTCCTCCTGAGCTATTAATGTTGAAATATCAGCTCCTTTGATAAAATCGCTGGGTAAGTTTTCAACCTTTTCGACATAAAAATCATCATCTGCAAAGACACTTTTAACTGGTAAGATAAAAAGGAATGCTAACAGAAAAGTGATCGAGATGAAATTGACCAATTTAGAATTATATCTCATATCATCGCCTAAACATTAATCGAAATAGGATAGCACAAATGAAATGGCTCCTTTAGGATCACGTGTTAATTTTATGTATTCAGCACCTTTTGTAGCAGCAAGTTTTATACCGAGGGCATCTGTGTCTTTCTTGATATCTTCATAGAATGAATTTACCTGTGGAGCCAGTATAATCATATCAAAGTTCTTCATGATTTCATAATGAGATCCATAAGCGCCAGCTGCTGCTGAAATAGTGGCGCCAGTTTCCTTGGCTCCTTCAGTGATTGCATTCGCAAGCATAGCACTTGTACCTGCTCCAGCACAAAGGACCAATACATTGATGGATTGATTCCCTAATTTGGTAACAGCTTCTTCGTTTGATACTGTTTCAGGATTAGACTGTTCTGTTCTTTCTTCGCTTGTTTTTTGTTTTTCTTCTTCAAGAAGTGAGGCATCATAAGCCTTGATAAATGGAAGATAGATAATACTATCTACAAAAATTAAGACAAATACTAAGATGATTGCGAGAACGCTTACACCAGTACCGAGGATTAATCCAATTGGAGCAGGTGTAGCCCAAGGTAGAACGTACATAAAGCTATTCATTTTTAAGACATCTACAAAGAACTTGAAGATCCAAACATTTGCAATTGGTGCAAATAGAAATGGTACAAAGAAATATGGATTTAAAATAATTGGTGTGGCAAAAAGTAAAGGTTCATTAACTGCAAAACTTACTGGAATAAAGGAAGCCTTACCTACAGCTTTTAATTGTTTTGATTTTGCAAAAAGGAGGAATAGGAAGGGAACAACTAAGGTTGCACCTGTACCACCCATAGTACCAACGAAATTACCCAAACCAACTGTTAAAACATTTGAAGCCTGTTCTCCTGCTTTAACCAATTGAAGGTTTGTTTCAACATTTGCATAGATAACTGCCACAATCGCTGGTTCTACAATAGATGGTCCGTGTACACCTACAAACCAGAAGAGAGCCATCGCACCCCAGATAATGGCAATTCCTAGATAACCATCAGCGGCGCTGAATAGCGGTTGCATTAAACTGATTACTGCTTCCGCAAATGAATGTCCAAAGAAATGGCGGATAAGTGTATCAATAATGACTGCTGCAAAAACTGCAAATGAGAATGGGAAGATATCTCGGAAGGTTTGGGATATAGTCCCTGGCACTTCTTTAGGCATCTTAATCGTAATATCTTTCAAAACACAGAATTTATACATATTTACTGTGATAAAAGCTGCTACGAATGCTGCTAGAATTCCCTTTGTACCCATGTAACCACTAGCAAGACCCTTGTCTATTTGATCAACACTTAATAGGAGAAAACTAACGATAGAAGCTAGCATCACGGATACTGCATTAATCTTTTTGTTTGCAGGCATTTTTCTATTGACAGATTCAGCTAAACAACGTGCGGTTGTAGCAGAAACTAGAAGAGCAACTACTCCCATTGAATAGTTATATATTTTCCAAAGCCAAGCTGAAACGTCTTCGGGCAATTTAACACCAAGAACATCCGGTATGGAAGCAATCAAGATAAAAATACTTGAAAATAATATCGCTGGCATAGCTGCTAGGAAACCATCACGGATAGCGCCTAGATAAATGTTACGTGAGACCTTCTCGAAAAAGGGTTTTCCTTTTTCAATTTGTTGAATGAGTTTATTCATGATAAAACTCCCTACAATCAATGCCTAGTAGAAAGGGAGGAAAATTCTACTAAGCATTGGTTATATCCTTTCTTTTAAATTAATGATTTTTATAAAGTTCTATAAAATCCTGAATTAAATCACGAAGCAACAAGGTTGTCATCAGGTGATCCTGACCGTGGATAAAGATAAAACCAATATCCAAATCCTCACCAGCAGCTTCTTCTGCTAATAGTTTTGTCTGAGCATTATGGGCTTTCGCTAAATTCTCGTCAGCATCACGCATAGCACGCTCTACATTGTCAAAGTTTCCAGACCTTGCTTCTTTTAATAATTGCAACAGCGTACTGCGAGCGTCACCCGAGTATGCAACAATTTCAAATCCAAGCATTTGTAATTCATTTTTTTTCATGTTTCAGTTCCTCTATTCTACAATTTTAGTCGTACTGGTGTGCTTGTACCAATAAGCCGATGCCTTAGGATACCGTTTCTGTGTTTCAAAATCGACATAAAACAGACCATAACGTTTATTGTATCCATTTGACCAAGAAAACAGATCCATCAACGACCATAAGAAGTAACCTTTAACATTAACACCTGCGCTAATTGCTTTTGAAATTGCTTGTAGATAAACTTTAAGGTATTCAATCCGAGGTTGATCCATGATGATTCCGTCATCAAATTGATCTTTATACCCCATACCATTTTCAGTGATGAAAATCTTATTATAATGAGGATAGTCCGATTTGATTCGAAGCAATAAATCATATAACCCTTCTGGATAAATAATCCAATCCCAGTCGGTTCTTGGAATTCCCTCTTTGTATATACGTTCTCCAATTCCTTTTACTTTATAAACAGAGGTTCCTTTATCACCAGTACCATTATGGTGAATAGCATTTTCACCTGTATAAGCCTTCACAAAGTGGCATTGATAATGATTAATTCCTAGATAATCATTCCGATGACTTGCCTTTTTCATTTCTTCAAAATCACTATCTAAGAATTCATATGTTGCCTGATTTGCTTGACAGATTTCTTCCAGTGCATCGAGAGTCTCTTTTGAGTAATAGCCAAAGTATGTAGCATCCAGCAAAAAACGAATTGAAAGAGCATCATCTAGAAATGCTGCATGTTTGTCTTCCTCACTATCACTCGCAGGATATTTCGTTTCAAGAGAATGTACTACTCCAATTTCTCCTTGATAGCCACCATCTTTAAACAAGTTAACTACTCTGGCATGTGCATACATCATATTGTGCAGGCATTGAATTACTTTTGAAAGATCATATTTAATTCCTGGTGGAAAAATACCGAGAAGGTATTGATTTGTTGCTACTGGATAGATTTCATTGAAGGTACTCCAATGTAGAACTTCTGTAAATTCTTCGAAGCAAAATTTTGCATAATTTACAAATGCTTCAATTGTATCCCTATTTAGAAAATCGCCATTATCAAATAATACTTTCGGAGTATCAAAGTGATGGAGGGTTACAAAAGCTGTAATCTGTCTTTTTTTACATTCTGCAAATACTCTATGATAATAGTCCACACCTTCCTGATTCACTTCACCAGTACCATTTGGAAAGATACGACTCCAGGCTATAGACAAGCGAAGTCCATTGACACCAAACTTTTCACAAAGTTCAATATCCTTTGGATACTGATGATAAAAATCACTAGCGGGATCCGGACTAAAGCGGCCCTGTTCTGACAAAAATTCATCCCAGGCCACCGGACCCTTTCCTCCTTCTTGTGTTGCTCCTTCAACTTGATAGGCGGCTGTAGCCCCACCAAAAATAAAATCTTCTGGTAATTTGTACATGTTTTTCTCCTTATTTTAACAAGCGTTGAATATGTAAAACGAGATATACACGCTCACTTCTCGATAAATCAATGTTTAGTTCTCTTTCAATCACCTGGTGAATTCTCTGTCCAATCTGATAGGCCTTAGGATAATCCAACTTAACATGCTCTTCCAATGGTATTAACGGAGTCATATCTTGTTTATCATTCTGAAGACGGTTTACTAGATAGGACAAATGAATCATCAAGCGATCGTATAAATTACTATTCTCAGTATTTCTTTCAATATGAAATTTTGATAGTTCATTTTCAACTATGCTTAAAACTCTCTTTGCAACATTCTCAGTTAGCTCTTCTGACAATTCATACTCACCCTTTGCATTGATATAATGCAAGGCAATCCTAGCAATTTCATCTTCAGGAAACACAATCGATAATTTCCTATTTAAAATTTTAATTGTATCTCGAGCCATTGAAAATTCTGTGACATACTCATTTGAAATATCAGGAAGATGATTTTTTTGATACGAACCACTTAATAATTTTTTATAGACGGAGTATAGGTGGTCAGTCAAAGTAACGTAGAGATATTCTTGAATTGGAAAGTGATACTTTTCGACGACTTCATCAATCGTACTATAGCCTATCGTTAGTATATCCAGTGGAATATCTCTTAAGAGAGTCTGAAAGTTTTCTCTGGACTCTTCTGTCTTCATCCGAAAGATCTTCTCTACTTGGTTTTCAGAAATTAAATCCCCCTTCTTCTTTCCAAATGTAATCCCTTTACCAATCACAATCACTTCTTCTCCCTTGTCATTTCTGACAAGCGAGACATTGTGATTCATTGGATTTAGAATTCGATACATGGCAACCTCCTTTTGTATCTTAAAGATATATGAGTACAAAAAATGACCACAAATGAGATTAGAAAATCTACTATTTTCTAATTCATCTGTGATCATGCCTAATATTACTTAGTAACACTCACTACTATTAATTTATGGTTTAATTATACCACTAAGATAAAAGATTGTAAACACTTTCAATCAAAAAAATTCTATTTTTAGACGAAAATGATCAAACAGTCTAATTAAAATCTTACACGCGTTCTTTCCATGAAGTCGCTGTTGTTTGAAGAACTTTGTTGAGTTCGTCAATGTTTTCAAATCCAGTTGTACGCAACCATTCACGGGCTGCTGCTTCACCGTCTTTGATGTAGGCTTCAACTGATCCAGCCCAAGTTGCACGGCCGCAAAGAACTCCGTTGAAGTTTGCGCCTGATTCGTGGGCAAACACAAGGGTTTCTTGGAAGAGTTTAGCCGATACGCCCGCACTCAAGTAGATGTATGGTAAGTTAGTTGCTTCATCTTGAGCTTTGAAGAAGGCTGCTGCTTCTTCACGTGTATGAACGATTTCACCATCACCAAAGCCTTCAACGTATTTAACATTGACTGGAACTTCTACTTTCAAGACATCGATGTTAAAGCGTGGGTCTGAGAAGACCTTCATAGCACCAATAACCTTGTGTGGTTTCACTTTTGCGTATTCAGCAGAACCAGCATCAGCGATTTTTTCATCGTAAGCGAGGATTTCGAGGAAGAATGGAATGTCTTCTGCCACACACTCTGAACCGATGCGTTCGATGTAGGCTTGTTTTTGTTGGTTGAGTTCGTCAGCGCTGTCCACGTCATAGTAAAGCAAGAATTTGACTGCATCCGCACCTTGTTCTTTAATGCGTTTTGCAGACCAAACATCCAAGCAGTCAGGCAAGCGTTTGGTGCTAGTTGTGTCGTAACCAGTTTTCTCATAAGCAAGGAGAAGACCAGCATTGGAATCAAGCGCTTTTGTAGCTGGAAGTCCATACTCAGGGTCAAGGAGCATAGATGATGCATATTTTGTCAATTCATCTGCAACCAAGACTTTGAGTTCTTCCATTTGAGCCACTGTTGGCTCTTCTGTTTGGTATTGAGCCATGAGGCGTTTCAAAGCACCACGTTGGTCAAAGGCAAGAGCTGAAATGATTCCATTTTCATCTGAAAGTTTTTCTAAGCGTGCACGTTTTTGTTCTGTTAAAGCCATTTTATACCTCTTTTACTGTTAATTGATCATATAGAGCTTGATAGTTGGCCATATTGACATGACCTGTCATCTTTTCTTGAGCATTGAGCATACCAAGGACATTTGCCTTGATGAGGAGTTCTTGATCAGATTCCTTATGAAGAAGACCTGAAGAAATTCCTGCCACAGTAGAGTCTCCAGATCCAACAGGGTTGACTACTTGAATTCTCGGAATATCTACCTTGTAGAAAGTATCACCATGTTTTGCAAAAGCACCATTTGCACCAAGTGAAACGATAATCCACTCAATCCCTGCAAATAAAGGCTCTTGAAGAACTTCTTTTAATTCATCCAAATCCTCAGAAACTTCTTTTCCAAGAAGCTGAGACAATTCTTCGTTATTTGGTTTGATTACTGTTGGTTTGTGTGGTGATTCAAGGACCGCCTGAAGGGCAGCACCTGAGCAATCCAGAACAACTGGTTTCTCTGCTTTATTAGCAAGTTCTACTAAGCTCGCATAGTAATCAACTGGAAGACCTGCTGGCAGACTACCAGAGATAGCAACTACTTCCACAGTGTCAAGGAGATTTTCAAAATGAGCCAAGAAATCTTGCCCTTCTTGTTCAAGAACTTCGGGACCTTTTTCAAGGATTTCTGTTTGGTTTTCACCGTGTAGAATAGCGATACAGTTACGAGTCTCTCCTTGAATGGAGAAGAAACGTTTCGTTACTTTATCGTCAATATGCTCTACTAAAAACTCACCAAGTTTACCACCGACCAAACCAGTAGCAGCAACAGAATCACCAAATTCTGAAAGAACTCGTGTAACATTGAGACCTTTACCACCAGCTGTCTTGGTCACGTCCACCACACGGTTGACAGTGTCAATTTTTAATTCATCCAAAGGATAAGAAATATCAATGGATGGATTCATTGTGACTGTTAAAATCATGCGTCACCTCTTAGTCGTGGTATTCACCGCGATCCCATTTTTCAAGGAATTCTGTAAAGAAGTTTGCATCTGCTTGATGAGCATTGTGAGTTTCAACGTGCTCAATTTTCGCAATCAATTTTTTGTTTTCTTCTGATGGTTTGTATTCAGCATTGATGAAAGCTTCAATGATGTCGCACATGAGCAATTCACCAGTGATTTTACCACCAAAACCAATAACGTTGGCATTCAATTGTTCTTTTGCATAAAGAGCTGTTGTCATATCACGAACCAAGGCAGAACGAACTCCTGGAACTTTATTTACAGCGTTGTTGATACCAACACCAGTACCACAGATACATACCCCAAGATCAGCTTGACCGCTAGTTACAGCTTCACCAACTTTTTTACCAAAGATTGGGTAGTGAGTACGTGTGTGGTCATAGGTACCAAAGTCGATAACTTCATATCCTTTTGATTTCAAAAATTCTGAAACCGCCATTTTTTCATCTGTTACGATGTGGTCACATCCAATTGCAATTCTCATTTTTAACTTACCTTTCTTACTGTAATCTAATTAGCACATTTTGTTCAACATATCAACACGAATTTGGTGACGACCACCGTCGTATTTACCGTTAACAAAACCTTTAGCAATATTTTTAGCCAATTCATCACCAACGATTTCTGCACCCATAGTGATCATACGTGAGTTGTTGTGTCCACGAGTCATATAAGCTGAACGTTCATCTGAAACTTCTGCAGCAACCATTCCTTTGATTTTAGTTGCAACCATAAATGGACCAGCTCCATAAGCATCAATCACGATACCAAGATTTTGTTCTTCTTTGTTTACTTCTGCAGCAACAGCAAGAGTCACATCAACAAAGTCTTGACCTTCAGCTGTAACATCCACAACGTGGAAGTTTTCTTTTTCCAAGAAGTCTTTCACAACTTCTTTCAATCTCAAACCTGCAGCATCTGCACCGATAACAATAGACATATTGTTTACTCCTTTTTACTTTTCTAGGCTAGTAAAGACTTTTATAACCTATAAAAGACTTTCTAGCAGTTTAGTGACAAATTTGATTGAATGAGATGAATATCACCTTATCCAAGTCCAGGAAATCAAGTTCCTAGAAACAAACTTTCTTCTCGAAAGAAAATATAACAAGCGATTATTTGTTTGTTACAAACACCATTTGTTGTTCACAAACATAATATACTCCTATTTCCATAAAAAGTCAACAGTTAATGTTTGTTTTTGTGTTTTATTTTTTAATCTAAAAGATTTCAATATCAAAACCAATTTGATCCACTTGACCAGGTTCTAGGAGACGAACATTCTTCTTATCTTCTAGATGATCTCCTTCTTCAAGGGATGTTGACAAGCCAGACCATGGTTCAAAGGCAATGAAAGGGCCCTTATTCAAAGTTGACCAGATAATGAGGTTTGGAAACTCTGCAAAGTGCACTTTCAATCCCTTATCATGTTTACGAGAACGAAGGGAAATTGTTCTAGATTGCAACTCATCTAAGGTAACTGCATCTGTGCTGAAAAGATCATAACTAAGATCTATTTCTTTTTGCCCCTCTAACCATGGACTTCTATCTTGAAAATCCAACATGCCTGTTTCTGGGAAAGGACGTGGAACAGAGCAAGTCTCTTCTTTTTCAAACTCTAAATAGTAGTCTTCATAAGTTTCGCCATCTAGAAGAGGGCAATTAAACCCCGGATGGCCTCCGATAAAGTATGGCATAACTTTGCTAGTTTCTTTATTAAAGACTTTGTATTGGGTACGAACGGTCTTGCCAGTAACCCTATAAGTGATTTCAAGTCGAAAATGATAAGGATAGTTTTGATAAGTATTCTCATCATCTTCGATAGCGAAGGTTACACTGTTTTCAGTTTGATCAACTAATTCAAATTCTTTTTTGCGAACCAAACCATGTCGAGGAATAGTTCCTTTCGTCTCCGTTCCATCTCCGTGACTGTAGAAGGCTGTATCCTCTCTTAAAGAGCCACAGATTGGAAAAAGTACTGGAGCTTGCCCACTCCAATAGGTGGCATCTCCTTGCCACAAGTACTCAACGCCATCCCGATCCTTAATAGACGACAAGGCACCACCAAAAGTTTTAAATTGGACCGTCAATTGCTCTGATTTTATTTCAATTACCATTATTTTCTCCGATTTCTTGATAGTTTATAAAAAACTAGGCTGTCACTCCCCATTAGGAAACTGACAACCTAGTTTTCACAATTTACATTTTATAGGAGCGAATTATTTAGCATTTGCTGCGTATTCTTCATTACGTTTAATCATTTGTTTTCTATACCAAGCAAAGATACCTACATAGAATACAAGGAAGACTACTGCGCCAAGGATTGCTTTAATATCACCTGTTGTGGCATTACCAATTGCCCAACCAAGAAGTTTTTCGATTGGTCCTTCAAGAGTTGAGTGAGTAATCAATTGAGTTTGACTCACACCTTCTGGGAAGGCACCCACACCTTTAGCAAGTTCAGTTGCAAATGGTGCAATAAGTGTACCTGAAAGAAGGAAGAGTGGCAACAAGAGAGTTCCGAAGATGATCATACGGAGCAATTTACCACGAGTAACAACCAAGAGAGCTGGAGTTACACCCATTGCGATGATACCTGCAAGTGGCAAGATACCATTTCCGACTTTAGAAAGAAGTACAGCTTCTACTAGCATGATTGGAGCAAGTACGTTGGCACAAGCCCAGATTTCAGCACGACCAGCGATGAAAGGCCAGTCAAGACCGATGTTGAATTTACGTCCTTGAAGACGTTTAGTAGCAACGTTTGTAATACCTTGTGAAAGTGGTTCTACGGCTGCGATGAACCATGATCCGATAAGTGAGAAGAGCTCCAAGCAGACACCGGCAGTCAAACCAAGGCTCAACCAACCTTTAATAACAAGTTCCCAAGATGCTGCTTCTTCTACTCCAGCAACTGGATGTGGAGTTCCCATCAAACCGATAACGATACCAAGAATGAAACCGATGAAGAATTTAGATCCCCAGAAACCGATTTTTTTGTTCAATTTTGCAGCGTCAAAGTCGTATTTATCAAGGCCAGGCAATACTTTATCAAAAATTTTATCCAAAACCATGATAACTGGGTTCATCATGTAGTTCATGTGAGTTGAAGTCATTGGAGATGAACTTGGTGCATTAAGAAGGTCGTCGAATGTTGGTTTCATCAAGTCAGAGTTGATGATTTTCAAAATACCTACAAGGACAACTGCTGCAGTTGCGATGAAAAGTGAAACCCCTTGGCTAACTCCATTGTTGTCTGCGTACCATTTAATCAAAAGACCAGTGATTGACAAGTGCCAGATATCGAAGATATCAACGTCAAGTGTGTCTGTTTTCTTCATTGCAAGCATCACAACGTTGACAATCAACATCACAAGCAAGAAGTAAAGTGTCCAGGCAGATCCCCAAGTGATGGTAGCAAGTGGTGCCCAACCAACGTCAGTGATGTTCAATTGAATACCAGTGTTTTCAACGAATTTCGCAAGTGATGCTGAGAAAGCTCCGTTGAGCATACCAATAATAGCACCGATACCAGTAAGGGCGATGGCAAGTTTGATACCACCTTCAAGCGCTTTGGAGAATTTCACTCCAAAAAGTAGGGCCAATACTGTCAAAATGATCAGCATGATGATAGGGCCACCCATAGCCAAGATAGGTTTGAAGATATCGTTGGCCAGATTGATAATGACATCCATAATAGTTCCTCCCGTTTTTCTAAGTTATATGAATGTTAACAAGATAAAGGATAAATTAGCTTAGTCCATGTTCTTTGATAGCTGCTTCAATATTGTCAAATACTGGAGCACTCATCGCTGGAATACGGAACAAGATTGGTCCAGCTTCAATTACTGGAATTCCTGGTTCAAAACCAAGGTCAGTTGCAGCGATTGGCGTGAAGATATCGTATCCCTTGATAAGGTCTTCGTTTACATCTTTCACCATGACTGCATCACAGTGAACGTCATAACCACGATTTGAGAGTTCTTCTTCTAGAGCACTTTTAATTTGGTGACTTGAGTTAACACCTGCACCGCAGGCAGCAAGAATTTTAATCATTAGGATTTCCTCCGATTTTATTTTTTAATAGACAAGATTAAGCAGTTGCTTCAGCAATGTAAGCATAAAGTTTTTCTGGTTCGGAAATTTTTGATAGATTTTCCAGATGGCCATTTCCTGTGAAAAAGTCCATCAACTGAGCCAGAATATTCGTTTGACTTGAACTTGAATTGTTAATGATAAAGAAAAGCAATGAAACTTCAACCTCTCTATCAGGAGCAATCATATTGTGAAAAGTTACTGGTTTTTCTAATCGAACAACCACTACTTTCTCAGCTAGATTATGGACAATATCTGTATGAGGAATCGCAACATTTGGTAGATCTTTCCCCAAAAATTCCATATCTAAGCCAGTTGGAAATGACTTCTCACGCGCGATCAAGGCTTCACGATAAGTTGGAGTAACGATTTCTCGTTCTTCCAATAAGGTTGCCACCTGATTAAAAAGTTGTTCTTGATTATCCGCTTCTAAGCAAAACACCAGGTTTTTGTCAAAGAAATGATCTAATCCCATAACCTTTTCCCTTCTTTCAATTATCTTTTATGGTATAAGTATAACACTATATGAAATCGTTGTCAATATTTTTTGTTTTATTTTGTTCATTTTTTTGTAATTTTTGTTTTGTTTAAAGAATATAATCAATATCAAACATTTCTGTTTTAAAATCTACAAAAAAAAGAAGGCTCAAGCCTTCTAATTTTGGATTGGTTATTTAATAGAAGATAAAATCTCTTCTAACTTATGGTAATCTTTTACACTATCAATTTCATAAATGCTATTGTCTTCTAATTCTTCAACATACACATCTAATTCTTTGATATTATCCTTAACCATGTTGTCCCAGTAGAGATCTACAAATTCACCACTTGCATAAGCTTTGTCAATAAAGCCAACAATCTTCTCTGCAGTTGGAGCATCCCAGAATGAAACCCCACTCAAAATGCGACCAGCTTTGCTGTCAACAATGATGTCTTGAACCTTATAGTCATCACCGTAAACCAAGAACCATTCATTCTCACAGTCTTCACGATAAACACTGAAATAGGTAGAACGTTCAAGATTATTTCTAAACATATTTTTGAAAAGATAGTTATCCGCATCAATAACATAGCTGTTAGCTAAATCTTCTTTTACAAGGTAAAGTGAGTAAAAGTTGTTGTAATCAGCATACTTGTCGTTAAAGACTAAACGAACACCATATTTTTCTTTTAGGTAGTCAAATTGTTCTTTGAGGTAGCCAACAACGATAATAATCTCATCAATTCCTCTCTCTTTCAAAAACTCGATTTGGTATTCTACCAAGGGTTTTTGGTTGACCTTAACCAAGGCTTTGGGGGTATTTTCAGTCATAGGACGCAGACGAGTTCCCAACCCCGCTGCCAAGATAATCGCTTTCACACGAATCTCCTTTATTCTTTAATAATAATATAAACACCAGCCATGACAACAAGCGATGTAATAATGGTCACCATATCGAGTGGTGTACCTAAAAGCATTGCTGAGAACAATACCGTCCATACGACATAGCTTACGTTCAAACCAGTTGCTTTTGCAGGTTGTAAACGATTGATAGCAATATAGTAAGCTAAATATGAAATCATATTACATGCTGCAAAGACTGACATCAAGCCGAGTAATTGTCCATCCGCTACTTCTGCAAATGAATGGTGAGAAAAGAGCACAATCACAAGATAAGACAAGAATGAAGTTACTTGGCGGATTAATAGTGCTTCAATTTCGCTTAGATCACTTTCCATGGCGTAGGAACTAAGAACACTTTCGCTTCCCCAGGCAATGGCACAAACTAATGCACAAAGAATTCCGATATAAAAAGAATTAACCTGCTCAACTTTGTATGTCTGGGCAATAATACCAGCGATAATCAACAAAATACCAAACACTGTATTCTTAGATACCTTGTGTTTCAAAATGAAAAATGCGAGTAAAACAGAGACTGCTGGATAGATAGCTGATACTGAAGACGCAAGAGAACTACCGATATACTTAACCGCGTAAAGATTGGCCTGCATGCCAATAGGTCCAGCTAGCAAGGCACCGATAATAACACTGACATTTCGAATATTTAGAAAGATTGATAAGCGAACTTTCCCTTCTTTTACCAAAAGAAAAGCTAACAAGATAAAGATACTCAAGAAATCATGAGCCGCTGCCACTACAAAAGGTGATAGATTGGTAAAAATCGAAAAGATATAAGCACTAATCGTTAGACCTAAACCCCAGAAAATACCAGAAAGCAGACCAAAAGAAACACCATTTTTATTCTTCATCCTAACCTCCATAATAAGTCAAACCTTCGACAGCTCTTTGGTAACGACTCACACCATAATCTCCAAAGTCAGCGCCTTGATCTTCTTTGTACACTGTCCACAAACTCCAGATAGTATCTTGCAAGATTTTATAGATACGAATCTTCTCTCGTGATACTGGCGTTTTGTTACTTTCATAGTAGGAAAGGAAATCATCTTCCTCTTGCTTTGTAAATTCAGACTCTAAGAAAAGAGCTGCCAAATCCCACATTGGGTCATTCATGGAAGAGTACTCCCAGTCGATCAAATACAAGCGACCTTGGGGAGACTCGATAAAGTTTTCTGGAACCAAATCAATATGGCAAGACTTTCTATCAACACCTAAGTCAGCCAATCTTTTCTCTAACGAAAATACATCTTTTCTCACAGCTTCATAATTGGCGTAAGGGATATTTCCCTCAATCAGGGCTTCGTATTTTTTGATTTCCTCAAAAGGTGCAAATTCCCCTCTTAATTCTTTCCCTGATGCATGAATGGTCTGTAGAATCGGGGCAATCTTTTCAAACTTGGTCTTAATCGAATTGGAATCAAGCGTTGTTGCAGATTCAATGTACTCATTTACCTTAATCCCTGAATCAATATCAAAAAGATAATTTTTGACATCAAGATTCAAATCTTTCAACAATTCAAGATTGTATTTTTCATCTTGACGATTGATGAGCTTTTCAGTCCCTTTTCCGAAAAATTTAACGATATAGGGTTTAGAAGTTGTTTTAACCAAATAATTCTGGTTGGTCATGCCTCCCAGCTGTTCAACACTGAGAACTTCCTCTTCATCAGCTAGTAAAGAAGAAATTTTTTCTTTGATGAGTTTCTCCACAAATAACCTCCATCTTCTAAACTTCCCACTTGAATACTGTTTTAAAAGCAGTATTAAGGTCTGTAGCAAAGACACGGTGAATGTCCTTGATTTCCCTCACCGGTTCTTCAATATAAAGGATATTTTTCAGACGATTCGCAAACTTTTTGACTTCCATCATTTGAATGGCCTTCTCAAAATCGATCCGTCCTGATCGTGACGAACCAACCAATAATAAACCTTTTTCTAAAGCATCTCGTGTATTGATATTGACTTTGTACTCGCTCACTCCCATCATGAGAATCGTTCCTTGTGGGCGAATATAACGAATCAAGTCATTGATGGCGGGACCTGTACCGTCACCACCGCAACACTCAAATCCATGATCAAAGGTCAAGTCCTCTGGGATATTATCCGTAATGTAGCACTCTTTTGCAAAAGAGAAGAGTTCCAGTTTTTCCCAATGGCGACCAATCACGATAATCTCTGCTTCTGGTAGAGTGTAATTGATAATATTAGCAACCACAAAGGCTAAACTACCATCTCCGATAACAGCGATACGCTCTCGTTTGCTATGAGCAAGATGTAGGAATCGATCCACGGCATGCATACCGACACTCACAAACTCGGTAATGGCGGCAACTGTGTCCTCGATGTCATTATAAGACACAACACGATCTTTCGGAAGAGAAACAAACTCTCTCATAAAACCATCATAGCCACTAGATAGGAAGTAGGTTCCTGTCATGTAGTTCTCGTAGAACTCCTTGTCACTCTGCATAGGCGGTTGATTTGGAATCATGACCACCTTTTGACCGACTTCATAAGTCCCAGTCGGATCTGAAATAACAGTTCCACAAGACTCGTGAATCATGGCCATAGGAAGTTTTCTAGCCAATATCTTTGGATCACGTTTCCCTTGATAGTAACGTTGATCCGCATGACAAACCGCCATATAATTCGGGCGAATAAGGATATGGTTCTCCTGATCAATGTCCTCTTCTTGGTATTTTACATTGATAAACTTTGGTTTTGTCAGTTGATAAATTTGATTAATCATAGTCTTAGTCTTTCTCAATCATGCTTTTCGCGATTTTCAAGTCTGTCACCGTTGTGATTTTAAGGTTTGAGTATTCGCCTTTAGCTAGGGCAACGTCTTTCCCTTTTATAACAAAAATCTTACATGCATCCGTCAGGATTTCCTTTTCTTGATCAGATAGAGAACCATACAAATCCATGAAATCCTTGCAACGGAAGGTTTGAGGTGTTTGACCTTGATAAAGATGAGCACGATTTGGAATATCAGTGATAAACTGACCATTGGTACTTTCAACAATGGTATCAACCGCTTCTACTACTGTATCAACCGCATCATGATTTTGGGCCAGTTTGATATTGTCCTGGATCATGCGAAGTGTAATAAAAGGACGAACAGAGTCGTGGGTAATCACGATATCTTCTGGAGTGATTGGACGATAGGCATCAATAGCTTCTATTATCTTCTCGATACTGGTATTGCGATCAGCCCCACCTTTGGTAATGATAATGCGATCCTTGTGGAGAGAAAGATACTTGTCAACCAAGTCCTCAGCATGAGAAACCCAATCTCCATGAACTCCAACCACAATTTTTTCAATACTTGGTTCTAAAACAAATTTTTCGATTGTGTGGATCAAAATAGGTCGATCACCCAACTCCAAGAATTGTTTTGGTAAATTACTGATTCCCATGCGTGTACCAGTTCCTCCGGCTAAAATTCCTGCATAGATCATTTATATTCTCCTTTAGTTTATTCTAAAAAACTCATTACTATCTATTATATCACAATCTGCCTCCATCATGAAGAAAAGATAAAGAACCACCATGTGAATCGGCTCATTATTTAGGATGAAAAATGAACAATATTCAACAAAGTCTGAAAAATTATAATAAATTAAGAAATAAATTTAGGTTATTCTCTATAACCCTCATTCAACGTTCGGTTAATATAGAGTTCTTTAGAATATAATAGAAAACTTAAAGAAAACTTAAACATATTTTTAAAAATACAAGAAAAAGCTAGGAAAATTGTGGCATCCATTTTTGTAAATTTAAGAAAGCAATCTCTACGATGTTTTAAACTATTGTTAGACTTTTGCTCCTAAAATTGGTAAAATAAAAAAGAAAATAATAGAAAAAGGAAACTATAAACCGCTATGATGAACATGCAGAACATGATGCGCCAAGCACAAAAACTTCAAAAACAAATGGAACAAAGTCAAGCAGAACTCGCTGCCATGGAATTTGTTGGAAAATCAGCTCAAGACCTTGTCCAAGCAACTCTAACTGGTGATAAGAAAGTGGTCAGCATTGACTTTAACCCAGTAGTTGTAGATCCAGAAGATCTTGAAACCCTTTCTGACATGACTGTTCAAGCGATTAACGCTGCACTTGAACAAATTGATGAAACGACTAAGAAGAAACTCGGTGCTTTCGCTGGAAAATTGCCTTTCTAATCCACAAAAAAAGAGAAACAGATGTTTCTCTTTTTTTCTTAGAACTCAAAGAATTCCATTGCTTTCTTTAAGAGTAATTCCGTGTATTCCGGATCATCTTGAGCCATTGTGACTTGTGACTGGACCATTTCAAGATCATCCGTTATCATGCCATCTGCTCCAAGTCTGACTGCCTTATCAAAGGACTCAGAACTATTCACAGTCCAAACATATAGTTTCTGATCTGTTGTCCAAAGTTTATTGACAAAGTATTCATCCAAAGTTGAATATTCCATGGTATAACCAGTCGCCTTGGTTCTCGGAAACACACTATTATATGGCAGGATGAAGTACACTGGAATTTCAGAATCATAAGCCAAGACCTTATCAATCACATGATAGTCTAGTGACTGCATCTGGTGCCCATATTTCTTGATAGTCGTTCCATACTTTTCAAGGAAATGGTCCATCATTTGTGGGCTATCTTTTTTACTGGTTTTAATCTCAATCAACAATTTTTGGTTTAAAGCATTTGCTCGCTCTAAATAGGCATCAAAACTTGAAATCTTTGTTTGATAACCATTCTCGTAAATATCTGTATTTGTTAATTCATCCAGAGTTAAGTCTTGCGGTGTAGCATTAATTCTTGCTAGCGATTTAAGGTTAGTGTCGTGCATCATCACGAACTGGCCATCCTTCGTTTCTTGCACATCCATCTCGATGAGGTCTGGTTTTAATTGGGCTGTCTTTTCCAAGGACTGTACTGTATTTTGAACACCATTTTTATTACTTACTCCTCTGTGCGAAATCACTAAAGGTGTATTGGTATCCGGAGACTCCAGATAGATGTAACCTTCTAAAGCAAAGAAGATACTTGCACACCCCATGACACCCCATCTCATCAGATGATCTTTTTTTCGCCTTGGCATGATTTCCAACTCTTCTCCTGTCAGGAAGGAAACAAACTTCACTAGGAAATAAGTCAGAGTCATGTAATGGAGATTTTTAATCAAGACAAAATTAATCACACCAAGAATCAAGGATTCTTTTTGAGTAAAATTATCCATTACCGCCTGAGCAAAGAGCAAGGGAATTAACAAAACAAAGAAGAAGAGATAGGTTTTAATGATAATGAGTAGAAGATGCCAAGAGAAGAAAAGGACGTTTTTCTTCGTCTTTTGGAGACTATATTTCACACTTTCTCTTACTGTCTTTCTTTCAAAGAGAATCTTAGGAAGGGCAAACATGAAGCGAACAGAAATGTAGAGAAAGATCCAAGCGGATGCTATGATCAACAGCCCTACCAGCCAGTTCTTATCTTCTAGGTATGTAACGATAAAATCAGGGATAATAATCTTATTGAGATAGTAGATTTTTAAAATTTTCCTAATAAAAGGAAAAAGTAGAGCTACATAAAAGAAGACAAAGGCCATCTTACAAAAGCTCAATCGTTTGACAAATAGAAAACTCTTGTGAAAGACTTTTCGACTATATTCAATCAAGGTTCTCTTTTCATGATAGAGAAGGTGACGCGCCCCAATGAACAAAAGACAGATTTGAAAATAAGCCACTAAAAGATTGATTACTATTAAAATGAGAAAGGCTAAACTGACAAAAGGCGAGCCTTGTATAATCGCCCAAAAGTTATTGTAGGAGATAAACAAGTAACCTGTTTGTCTTAGAAGTATGCCAGCTATCCATGAATTCAATGGCAACCAAACAAACTCTACCATCATGAAAATCAAGAAAAATAGAAATAGTATTTTATCTAGGTTATAGTATATCTTCCTAAAACCTAGCTTTTTAGGTTTTTCAGGTTTCATAGGCACTCCTAGTCTAAAAATTGAGATAAATCTAAGCCACCGAAAGGATTATTCAGAGAAAAACAACTCTGGTCTTCTATTAATAGCTTTCCTTCATCCGATTCTAAAAAGGCTTCGTAAACACGCGCCGTCATGCGGGCATCCTCTAAACTGTTATGAGACTTCCCGTGAAAACCTAAAAAATTCGCTACAGTTTGTAATTTAAGATTGGCTATGCCGTGTAAGTCAGAACTACGCCGTTCAAAAGCCTCATCATATAAATCAACCTTATACTGGTCATGATAATCAATACCGTGCTCCAAGAGAATAGGCAGATCACTTTTGGCCGCATTGTATCCAACCATAGGTAAATTACCAACAAAAATCTGAAAATCCCTTAAAACTTGCTCCACCATTGGCGCATCTTTTAAGGTTTCAGCTGTGATTCCAGTCAAGCCATTGATAAAACTCTTCAAAGGTGCTGTAGTATGAACATAAGAATCAAAGGCACCTATTTCTTGACCATTTTGAAAGCGAACTGCTGATACTTGAATCAAATGGGTAACCCCTTCGTATTGATTGAACTCCAAATCAAAGGCAATATAATCTCTTAATTTTTCCATCTTTTACCTCGGTTCCGACTCAATTTAAACCATAAATAATAAAAGAAGCTATCAGGTTAGTGAATAACCCAAACAGCTTCTTTATTTTCCTCCAAATAAGCGAGCAAAAAAGCCTTTTTTGGTAGCTTGAACTTCTTCTTTTGCTTGGTCCAACTCTAGTTTCAAACTTTCTTGATCCTTCATAGCTTGAAGAGTTAATTGTTGCTGTTGGTCCAATTGTTTATCCTTTTCAGCAATCTGTCGATCTTTAACACGCATCTGTTCATCTTTTTCTGCTAACTGCTGGTCTTTGGCCTTGAGCTGCTCATATAAACGAAGAATTTCAGCATTTTTCTCATCGACTAAGATTTCCATCAGTTCGCGTTGTTTGACATCATCACTGACTGGTTCATCTTCAAAAATCGTTTTTTTATAGATTTCTTCTAGCTTAATCAAGCCACTTCGAGTAACTACAGTTACACCTTTGTCATTTTTTTTCGTGTCCTCTTCTGGAAGTTCTTTGACACGATTGTTGATTGCTTGACGAGAGAGTCCTAAGACCTCTGCAATCTCACTGACGGTCATTTCAATACTCATAATATCCTCTGAAACGTTTTCTAGCTTTTCTTTACTTAAATCTTATCATAAGCTAGATAAACTGTCAAATTTCCGCTTAATCCATAGCCTTTAAAAAGGCCAGTAAAACTTGGGCAGAACGACATCCAGCTTCAATGATAAACTCATCAAAAGAGATAGAAGCTTCGTGATTGGCATTGTCGCTCATGGCACGAATGACTAAGAAAGGTAGGCCAAGAGCCTGAGCTGCCTGTGCAATCGCTGCCCCTTCCATTTCAACTGCTAAAACATCTGGAAAGTGAGATTTGATACTAGCAATCCTATCATCACCAGCTACAAAGCTATCTCCTGTAGCAATCAAGCCTAGGTGCCAGGTCTGTTCTAACTGAGATAAGTTTTCTTTAATCCTAGCGATAAAGTTCTTATCGGATTCAAAGTAAAGAGGTTGACCAGCCATCTGACCATAAGCATAGCCAAAAGCAGTTACATCCACATCATGGTAAGCCAACTTATCCGCAATCACTACATCTCCAACGGCAATACCTTCTGCAACTGCACCTGCCGATCCTGTATTGATAACGGCATCTACTTGGAAATGGTCAGCTAACACCGCTACACTCATAGCTGACATGACCTTTCCAATCCCACTCTGAACTAGAACAACTTCTGTCTTGCCAACAGTGCCAGTGTAGTAAGTATTTCCGAGGACTTGGACTTCTTGTGCTCGATCTAAATTCTGAGTCAAGTGTACGAGCTCTTCTGGCATTGCTGCAATGATTCCAATTTTCATTTTATTTCCTTTTCTATTACAAAAGTTTCATCGCCAACACAAGTAAAATCAAGAGTAGGATGACTGTAAATAAGATTCTGTTTAATTTCGAGTTAAAAACATTTCTCTTGGTATTCTCAATGCGACGGCTCTTATGAATCGTTGGCTCTACTTCGATTGTTAAAGTATCTTGAATAGAATTATAGTCTCTAGAACGTGAATAACCAAAGTTTTGTGAAGAAGTTGATAAAATTTTAGTTTCCTCGTCATCTTGAAGAGGTGGCCCAGAGATTTTCTCCCCACGATTGGCACGTTCGATTATTTCATCTGTTAACAAAGGTTTTCCCATGGGCTACTCCTCTATTTCTTTTGCAATTCCCAGTACTGGATTGCCATAATCGTCTTGGCATCACAGATATGGCCAGACTGAATTAAGTTTTTTGCTTCCTCAAGGCTGACCTCTAGAACTTCCAAGGTTTCATCATCATCTTGCGGACGAGGATTTTCTACCTTAGTTAAATCTCTTGCGAGGTAGAGTTTTAATTTTTCGTTACAAAAACCAATAGCAGAGTAGAAATCATATAGAAGCTCTAACTTACCCGTATAGGCAACTTCCTCCTCCAATTCACGAAGGGCTGCCGACATGGGATCTGCATTTTCACCAATTTCCAGTTTACCAGCAGGAATTTCATAAGAGATAGCTTCAATAGCTTTTCGGTATTGCTTAACAAGGACGATTTTATCCTCAGCTGTCACAGCTAGAACACATACGCCTCCATTGTGAAAAATCAGATCACGTTGGGCAGTTCCCTTCCCTTCTGGTAGTTCCACCTGATCTTGCACTAGCTTAAAAATAGGACCTTGGTAGATTTCCTTCCGGCTAATCGTTTTTTCTTCAAATTCCATGATAGACTCCTACTGATTCTTAGGATGATGAGGCAAACGTAGTGCATATTCATCTTTATTAACTTGACGTCCACGTCCAATAGCAATGGCGTCAGCTGGAACATCTTTTGTAATCGTTGAACCAGCTCCAACTAGTGAATTATCACCAAGTTCCACTGGAGCAATGATGGTTGAGTTTGATCCAACAAAGACATTGTTACCAATGACAGTCTTGTACTTATTCTTCCCGTCGTAGTTAACTGTAATCGTACCTGCACCAAAGTTAACATGGCTACCCACTTCACAGTTTCCGATATAGGTCAAATGACCTGCCTTGGTATTTTCACCGATTGAAGATCCTTTTACTTCAACAAAGTTTCCAATGTGAACTTGGGAAGCTAGACTTGAGCCTGGACGAATATGGGCATAAGGACCAACAGTCACGCCGTCTGCAACTGTACTTTCCTCAATCATGGAATTCGTAATCACAGCTCCAGCTCCGATAGCGCTATCCACGATATAAGTTCCATTTGTTAAAACAGTTTCCGCCCCAATCTTCGTTTGACCTTTCAAGGTAACGTTGGCTTCGATTTGGACTTCAGGAGCAATCTCGACATCAACATCGATGTATGTTGCTTCCGGATTAACAAAGCCAACACCATTAACCATGTGCTTTTGATTGATACGGCGACGCATCACTGCTTCCGCAGTGGCAAGAGCCACACGGTCGTTTACCCCAAGACTTTCATCAAAATCCTTGAGAGTATAGGCGCCAACCTTCTCACCTGCATTACGGAAAATACCAATCACATCAGTAATATAATACTCACCTTGGGCATTGTTGGTGTTGATGTTTTTAAGAGCTTCAAAAAGACGTTCATTGTCAAATACATAAGTTCCTGTATTGATTTCCTTAATTTGCTTTTCAAAGTCTGTAGCATCTTTCTGCTCCACAATACGAAGAACTTCAGCGTTATCGTTACGGACGATACGACCATACCCAAAAGGATCTGCTGCTTCAGCCGTTAAAATAGTCGCCACATTTTTATGATTGATATGGAAATCCAAGAGGTTTTTCAAGCTTTCACCTGTAATCAGAGGAGTATCTCCAGCGATAACCAAGGTGTGGCCAGTGCGGTTTTGGAGAATGGGCTCTGCCATCATGACAGCATGCCCTGTTCCCAATTGTTCTGCTTGGGTTACAAAGTCTGTCTGTCCAGCCAAGACTTGCTCAACTAACTCAGCCTTGTGTCCCACTACGGTAACTGTCTTTTCAGGTTGAATAGCACCAACACTACGAAAAACGTGTTCCAACATCGAAATTCCTGCTACTTTATGAAGTACTTTTGGAAGATCTGATTTCATGCGAGTACCCTTACCCGCTGCTAAGATAATGGCATAATTTGACATACTATTCTCTTTTCTGTAAAAATTCCCTTATATTATACCATAATTTACTTCCTTAGGAGTAAACAAACAGAGAAATAGGGGAAAACATGCTAGTTCATTCATCTTTTCAACGTTTTCTTTGATTTTTTTATCTATTTACGTTAAACTAATTAGATATGAGAAAAGAGATTCATCCAGCTATTATTTTTAGTCTATTCACCATTGTTATAGCTATTTTAATCTTTAATAAACCAGCTTATGAAGACCATTCGGTCAAGTCAAAAAGCAACACTGTCCAAGTTGAAAACCAGGCCTTGCATAATCTTGATAAACCCATTATTGACATTTCTGGTTGGCAAAGACCGGAGGAGATAAACTACGATATTTTATCTCAAAATATTTCTGGAGCTATTGTTCGTGTGCACAGTGGTACTCAACACACGGAAGCAAATGATGCGGCCTTTATCAATGGAGTTGATAAATCCTATAAAAATCACATTTCAGAATTTCAAAAGCGCAATGTCCCCGTAGCAGTTTATGCTTATCTAGCTGGTACGAACAAAGAAGAAATGGAAAAAGCGGCTGAAGTTTTCTACAATTCTGCTTCTCCATACAATCCTAGTTATTACTGGCTTGACGTTGAGGAAAAAACAATGGCCGATATGAATGACGGAGTCGAAGCTTTTCGGGCTAAACTTGAATCGCTGGGCGCTAAAAATATCGGGATTTACATTGGTGTTTATTTCATGCAAGAACATAGCATCAATACGGAAAATTTCTCGGCCGTCTGGATTCCTTCTTATGGGACAGACTCAGGCTACTTTGAGGCCACACCCAATACTGATTTAGACTATGACCTCCATCAGTATACTTCCAAAGGAAAAATTGCAGGATTTGAACATCACCTAGATATCAATCTCATTTCTACTGATAAGGAAAAAGAAGAAACCTTCAGAAAGCTATTTTTAAGACCATAAAGCAAGTGAAAATCGCAACTTTTTCACTTGCTTTTTCATTTTTTGCCGTCTGTGTTATAATTGATAAGACAGAGAAAGAAATTTATGAAATTGAGGAGTCTAATATGTTTTCATGGATTGCAAGAGTTATTAAAGGAATCGTCATCGCCTTAGGATTTATCCTACCTGGAATTTCTGGTGGTGTTTTAGCAGCCATTTTGGGAATTTATGAGCGAATGATTAGTTTTCTGGCTCACCCCTTTAAAGATTTTAAAGAGAATGTCCTATACTTTATTCCAGTAGCAATCGGGATGTTGCTAGGCATTGGTTTGTTTTCTTATCCAATCGAGTATTTGCTAGAAAATTACCAAGTCTATGTTTTGTGGAGCTTTGCTGGAGCTATCATAGGTACAGTTCCTAGCCTCCTTAGAGAATCTACTCGAGAATCTGATCGTGACAAGGTTGACCTAGTCTGGTTCTGGACTACCTTTACCCTTTCAGGTCTAGGGCTCTACGCGCTAAACTTTGTTGTTGGTTCTCTCAGCGCCAGTTTCGCCAGTTTCATCTTGGCAGGTGTTCTTTTAGCTCTAGGTGTCTTGGTGCCTGGTTTAAGTCCATCAAATCTACTCTTGATTTTAGGACTGTACGCTCCGATGCTAACTGGCTTTAAGACCTTTGATTTATTTGGTACCTTCCTTCCTATCGGGATTGGTGCAGGTGCAACTCTCATCGTTTTTTCAAAATTAATGGACCATGCCTTGAACAACTACCACTCCCGTGTTTATCACTTTATTATTGGGATTGTGCTATCAAGCACCCTCTTGATTTTGATTCCAAATGCTGGAAGTGCTGAAAGTATCCAATACACTGGACTTTCCATCGTAAGCTATGTTCTCATCGCCTTCTTCTTTGCACTTGGCATTTGGCTTGGTATCTGGATGAGTCAATTGGAGGATAAGTATAAATAATGGCAAAAAAAGTAAAAATTAAAAAAACTCTTATCGAGCAAATCTTAACCAAAGCAGGAATTGAGCACACAGGAATTCAAATCAATGCGCTTGAGGGTGAACTTCCTTCGGAATATGATCGAACACATATCTTTAAAACCTTGGCTCTGCTGGGGGACAAGACAGGCCCAATTATCGGAATCGTCCCCATACCAGAACACCTCGCTGAAAAAAAATTAGCAAAGGTTTCTGGTAATAAAAAAGTGAGTATGATTCCACAAAGAGACCTAGAAAAAACGACAGGCTATATTCATGGGGCAAATAACCCCGTCGGCATTCGCCAAAAACACAACTATCCTATTTTTATTGATAAAACAGCTTTAGATTTGGACAAAATAATCGTCTCTGCTGGGGAAGTCGGGCATAGTATCATTATTGCTCCACAAGACTTGGCTAGCTTTGTGAAAGCAGATTTTGCAGATATCTTGGAGGAAAACAACTGATGAAACTCTATTTTGTGCGTCACGGCCGAACTATCTGGAATCTTGAAGGACGTTTCCAAGGTGCTGGAGGGGACTCACCTCTTCTTCCTGAGTCTATTGATACCTTAAAGGCGCTCGGTCAATATCTCAGCAATATCCCTTTCGATGAGATTTATTCAAGTGATTTACCAAGAGCGGTCAAATCTGCTAAAATTATCCAAAGTCAACTCCAGATACAATGTCCTTTAAAGGCTATTCCTGACCTGCGTGAATGGCATCTCGGAAAACTAGAGGGATTAAAAATTGCAACATTAGAGGCCATCTACCCACAACAAATCAAGGCTTTTCGTACAAACTTAGCTAAGTTCGATACAAGAATGTTTGAAGCAGAATCCCTCTACTCTACAACTCAACGCACCATTCAATTTATCAAATCTCTGAAGGGGAGTCAGGCTAAGAGAGTTCTAATCGTTGGTCATGGTGCAAATCTCACTGCTAGTCTTCGTACCCTTCTAGGTTATAAAGAGCCCCTTCTTCGAAAAGATGGTGGTTTAGCCAATGCTAGTCTAACAGTTTTAGAAACCAAGGATTTTGAAACCTTCACTCTGGAAAGGTGGAATGACACTTCCTATCAAGGAAAATAATGGAACTTGATCTTAATGGCCAAGTTCTTTTTAGTTTTCAAAGAATATACGTGAATTTCTTGACTATTTATGATAAAATGGGAGTATCGCAAAAAGACTCATCGTATCAAATTTTGAGTAAAATTAGGAGGATTTCATGTCTACAGAACATATGGAAGAACTAAATGACCAGCAGATTGTTCGCCGTGAAAAAATGGCTGCGCTCCGTGAACAAGGAATTGATCCTTTCGGTAAACGTTTTGAACGTACTGCTAACTCTCAAGAACTAAAAGACAAATTTGCAGAACTCGATAAAGAACAATTACATGAATTAAACGAAACTGCTACTATCGCTGGACGTTTAGTTAGTAAACGTGGTAAAGGAAAAGTCGGCTTCGCCCATCTTCAAGACCGAGAAGGTCAAATCCAAATCTACGTTCGTAAAGATGAAGTCGGTGAAGAAAACTACGAAATCTTCAAAAAGGCTGACCTTGGTGACTTCCTTGGTGTCGAAGGTGAAGTGATGCGAACAGATATGGGAGAACTTTCTATCAAGGCAACTCACATTACACACTTGTCTAAAGCACTTCGCCCACTACCAGAGAAATTCCACGGTTTGACTGACGTTGAAACAATTTATCGTAAACGTTATCTTGACTTGATTTCTAACCGTGAAAGCTTTGAGCGCTTTGTCACTCGTTCAAAAATCATCTCTGAAATCCGTCGTTATCTAGATGGACATGATTTTCTTGAAGTGGAAACACCTGTACTTCACAACGAGGCTGGTGGTGCTGCTGCCAAACCATTTATTACACACCACAATGCTCAAAATATTGACATGGTGCTTCGGATAGCTCTAGAACTTCATCTCAAACGTCTAATTGTCGGTGGTATGGAACGCGTCTATGAGATTGGCCGTATCTTCCGTAACGAAGGAATGGATGCAACTCATAATCCTGAATTTACTATGATTGAGGTTTACCAAGCTTATGCCGATTTCCATGATATTATGGATTTGACAGAAGGTATTATCCAGCATGCTGCAAAGGCTGTCAAAGGTGATGGTCCAGTCAACTACCAAGGTACTGAAATCAAAATCAATGAACCATTTAAACGTGTTCACATGGTGGATGCTATCAAGGAAATTACTGGTGTAGACTTCTGGCAAGATATGACTTTCGAGGAAGCCAAAGCTATCGCTGCTGAGAAGAAAGTTCCAGTTGAGAAACACTACACTGAAGTTGGTCACATCATCAATGCCTTCTTTGAAGAATTTGTCGAAGAAACATTGAGTCAACCAACCTTCGTTTATGGACATCCAGTAGCTGTATCTCCACTTGCTAAGAAAAATCCTGAAGACGAACGCTTTACTGACCGTTTTGAGCTCTTTATCATGACTAAGGAGTACGGTAATGCCTATTCTGAGTTGAATGATCCAATCGATCAGCTTAGCCGATTTGAAGCCCAAGCTAAAGCCAAAGAACTTGGTGATGATGAAGCAACAGGTATCGACTACGACTACATCGAGGCTCTTGAATACGGTATGCCACCAACAGGTGGTTTGGGTATCGGTATCGACCGTCTTTGCATGCTCCTCACTGATACAACCACTATCCGTGATGTATTGCTCTTCCCAACAATGAAATAATACTCTTCGAAAATCTCTTCAAACTACGTCAGCGTTGCCTTGCCGTAGATATATGTTCCTGACTTTGTCAGTCTTATCTACAACCTCAAAACAGTGTTTTGAGCAGCCTGCGGCTAGCTTCCTAGTTTGCTCTTTGATTTTCATTGAGTATAAACTCTTATCCTCTGGTACTTGCCAGAGGATTTTTCGATACAAAAAGAGACTGAGGAAAAACTCAATCTCTTTTCTTATTCTTGATTTTTAACTTGACTGGTTGCTACATCTTCCCCAAACCATTTCTGGCTGATTTCCTGGAATTTTCCTTCTTGGTATAGTGATACAAAGGCTTGATTCAGAGCAGCTAGCAAAGTTTTATCAGCAGGTCTAACACCCACTGCAAAAGCTTCACTTTCAAACCCTGCTGAAAAGATATTGTAGTCATTTAATATTCCTTCGGACTGGAGATAGTAATTGGCATATACCCGGTCAATTAACAAGGCTTCAATTCGGTCATTTTTCAAATCAATCAAGGCTTCATTAAAACTTTGGTATTGGTTGGCCTTCTGGTCTTTGACACGATTTTTCAATAAGTCTGGCTGGGCTTCAAAATCCAAATAACCAGAAGATCCAGCCTGAGCCCCTAAAACTTTGTCTGTCATATCCTGAATTGAGTGGATATTTTTAGACTTTTTAGAGACCAAAACTTGTTGATTTTCCATGTAAGGAATGGTAAAAGCAACCTTCTCTTTCCGTTCATCTGTAGCTGTATAGCCATTCCAGATGGCATCAATAGTACCATTTTGTAATTCGGTTTCTTTCATATCCCAGTCGATGGGTTGAAATTTAATCTGAATTCCTAGCTTTTCAGAAACAGCTTGGGCTAGGTCAATATCAAAGCCCGCGTACTGGCCATTCTTTTCCTCAAATCCCATGGGAACAAAGGTATTGTCAAAGCCAATGGTAATGCTACCCTGCTTTTGATATTTGGCCCAATTATCCTGATTTGGATCACTTGCCTTCTGAGTACAAGCTGTCAGGAAGAAGCTAAAGAACAGAGCAAGTACAAGGGCAATTTTCTTTCTCTTCATAGGCACCTCCTACTCCTATTTTGGATCAACCTTAAGGATCTGATCAGCAATATTTTCCGCAAACTGAAGATCGTGGGTCACAACAATCTGAGTCATCCCACGCTCTTTATTTTGAAGGATAAGTTTTTCTACTTCTAATCGCAACTCTGGATCTAAGGCTGATGTAGGCTCATCATATCCAATAATTTCTGGGTTTATCATCATAGCGCGTGCTAAGGCTACCCGTTGTTTTTGCCCACCTGAAAGTGAGAATGGAAAGGCATCTTCATGTCCTGCTAACCCAAGTTGTTCCAACAAACCACGTGCCTTCTTCTCAGCAACTTCCTTCTCCATACTCATCGTTTTTATGGGCGACAAGGTTAAGTTATCTAGAACTGACAAATGCGGAAAGAGTTGAAAATCTTGGAAAACAAATCCCAGAAGATTGCGCTTTTCTAGTTCGTCTATAGCTAGCGATTCGCCGTTATAGTAGATTTCCCCAGAATCGATGGTCTCCAGTCCAGCTAGCATACGTAATAGGGTTGTCTTGCCTCCTCCTGATGGACCTACGATTGCAAGGATTTGCTTTTCAGGAATTGATAGGTTGAAATTGGTTAAGATTTGTTTGCCAGCAAAGGCCTTGTTGATATTTCGTAATTCTAACATAGCAATCCTCCTATCTGTAATAACTGTACTTCTTCTCAAGCTTTTTCGCTACAATGGTTACAAGACCAATCATGATTAGATAAATCGCTCCAGCTAAAAACATAGGCACAAGACTGGCATCTCGATTAGCTGCAGTCCGACTTGCCAAAATCAAATCTGAAATCCCAAGGGCATAAACCAATGAAGTATCCTTGACCAAACTCATAATTTCATTAAAGACACTCGGTAAGACAATCTTTGTAACCTGAGGAAGGATGATGTAGCGAACTGTATCAAAGGGGCTAAATTTTAACACTTTTGCGGCTTCATACTGCCCTTTTGGAATGGTTTCGATCCCACCACGAAAGATTTCCGCAAAGTAGGCTGCATAGTTTAATACAAAAGCAATCACAGCAGCAGGCAAACGATCTAAACGTATCCCAATACTAGGGAGCACATAGTAAATAAAGATTAATTGCAAAAGCAAGGGAGTTCCTCGCATTACCCAAATGTAAAGGTCAATGAGATAATGGAGGGGTTTCCAACGGACTTGCAAAGCAAAGGCAACGACAATACCTAAGGGAATTGAAAAAATTAAAACTAGAGCAAAGACTTGAAGTGTCATACTTGCACCGTTCAATAAACTTGGTAATATCTCAAACATATAAGACATACTGCACCTCCTAAAAATAATTGTTCCTATTATAGCATAAATAAACAATTTAGCAAGAGTAATTGTAAAAAAATTCTATTTCTCCTAAAAAAACGTATCTGACAAATTGACGGATACGTTCTTTTAGAGAGATAACTTTTAAAGTGTTTCTAAGAGTTCTTGCATCTGAACATCATCTGGAACGAGTTTTAAATAGGCTTCAGCTTGTATCTTGGCCTCTTCAAAATATCCTAATTCACGCAGGAGATAGCTATACTGCTCCAGAAACTCTGGATTGTCCTTGAGGTCAGACGATAGTTCCTGATAGAGCTCATAGGCCTTATCTAAATCCTCGATTTCCTGGTAAGAGCGTGCAATCATCCACTTGGTCAAGAGGTTTTCAGGTTCTTGACTTTGGAGAGCGATGATATCTTCATACCGCTCTTGTTCCATATAAATGGTTGCGAGGCGAAGAAAAATTTCTTCTGTATCCTCTGCATCTTCTTTAGCAGTAAGGAGAAACTGCTCTGCAGCACTAGGATCATGCAATTCATACGAAAACTGAGAAGCAGCTAGCAAGAGACGGGTTTCAAATGGATTTTTCTCCAGTCCTTTTTTAACGATACGAAGGGCCTCTTCCACCTGATGTTCCTTATGCAAGGCTTGACTATAACCATACTCATATCCTTCAAAATCAGGTGAAATGGTATCAATCTGCTTAAAGTAAAGAACAGATTTTTGATACTCTTCTTGATCAAAGTAAAGACTAGCCAGTTCGAAGGCAGTTTGGTCATCGTACTCTAGTTCTATAGCTTTTTCTAAGAATTCAGTTGCGGCTTCAAACTTGCCTAACTGGGCATAAGCGTAACCAATTCGTTGATAGGTTGAGACACCCGTTTGCTCATAGATAGAGCGATTGTCTAATTGAGCGTAGCCCTGAATGGCTTCCTGATAATTTCCTAACTCGCTATCCAACTCAGCCAAACCAAAAACTAATAAGGCATCATCTGAGTAATTTAAGGCTTCCAGTAACTTTTCACGTGCTACATCTGTCAAACCTTCTAACTGATAGAGATCTGCTTTCATTACCAAAGACGATACATACCAGTCACTTTCGGGTGTGATTTCTTCCAGATAGGCAAAGGCTTCCTCAACATTGCCATCCTCGCTAGCAATGCTTGCTAGGTTCAGATTCACTTCTGGAAATTCTGTCACAATTTTTAGATAGATTTCCTTGGCTTGTGGATAAAAGCCAATTCCCTCTAGATAATTTGCTAGTTCGTAAAGAACTTCACTTGAATCTGTTTTGAGGGCTTTGTGAAAATACTGATCCGCTTTGGTTAAATTCTGTTCATCCAAAGCTTGGAGCATGCGTTGACTATTGTTCACTCTTGATTTCCTCCCCTTCTTCTTCATACAAACCGCTGACTTTTTTATACCAGTTAAAGATAGCTGAGATAACGACCTTGGCAGAAGCATAGACAGGAATTCCCAGCAAGACTCCCCAAATACCAAACATAGAACCTGAAGTTAGGAGAACAAAGAGGACATTGATCGGATGGATATTTAGCTGACTACCTAAAATAAGCGGAGAAACGAAGCGACCTTCAATCGTTTGTTCAACAATAAAGACAATAATCACTTTCAAAAGCATCACAGGTCCTGCTATCAAGCCCAAAACCAAAGCAGGCAACATCGCTAGAAAACTACCCAGGTAAGGTACTAGATTGAGAATACCAGCCGTGATACCCAGAGTCACAGCATATCTGAGACCAATAATCTTAAAGAAGATAATAAACATAATTGCCACGATAATAGCAACTGTAACCTGTCCTCTAACATAGTTTGACAACTGTTTATTAACATCTGACAAAACTTGTCCGACAGGTTCTTTTAACTTGTTTGGGATGAATTTAGTTAGGTAATCCCGCAAGCCTTTCCCATCTCTCAAAAGATAAAAGAGCATGAAAGGTACGATAATGACCGCTACAATAACCTGGGATACACTGCTGACAAAAGCACTCACCCAGTTAACGGCTTGGGAAGAGATTTTGCTCGCCCACATCGTCGCCTCAGTAGAAATATTGGCAAGAACCTGCTCCAACTGTGGCCTAAAATCATCTGGTAAACGTTTGGTTACAAGATCATTGATCACCTTATCAGCGTCTTCCAGGTATGTCGGCACATTCTTCGCAAAATTTAAGACCTGACGTTGCAAATTTGGAATAGCAACAGCCAGCCCCCAAATGATAAAGAGGCCAATTATAACAAAGAGAATACTAATGGCAAGAACACGATTGATTTTGTGTTTCTCCATCCAGTCAACAATCGGATTGAGGAGATAATAAAGTAAACCAGATAAAATAACTGGCAACATGACAACTCCTAGAAAATCTAAAACTGGTAAAAGAATAAAACTAATCTTACTTAGAATGAAAAGATTCAAGCCCAGTAACAGGGTCACCAAGAATACAGTAATAGCTTTGTTATCTAAAAACCACTTAAAGAACCAAGATAGGCTAAAATGTTTCTCTTTATGTTCCATAAATACATCCTTTCTGTCATTCTCTCATTATACCATTTTTAGACTAAAATAACTCTTTTTTAAAGTGCTTACATAGATAGATAAAAAGAAAAATCTCCTCAATGAACTGCACCCCAAAAGTTAGACAGAAAAAATCTAACTTTTGGGGTGTTTTATTATGAAATTGAGTTATGAAGA
>NZ_JBJUSE010000007.1:0-90253 GCF_046098135.1 Streptococcus sp. ST16
AAAGGACTTAGTCCTGTGCAATACAGAACTAAATCCTTCACTTAAATTATTTGTCTAACTTTTTGGGGTCAGTACAAAATTAGGGGTTCTTTTATTTACAACAGTGTCAATTTAATTTACAGATATCTGACCGTTTTGAATATTGAAAATACTAAGGTTTTCTGGCAAGTTTTGTAAGTGATCCAAACTTGTTGTTGTGATAAAGGTTTGGATAGATTGAGAAATGGTTTCTAGTAATTTTAGTTGCCGGGTGTTATCAAGTTCGCTCATAACATCATCAAGCAAGAGTATCGGAGACTCGTTGGTAATACTTTCCATTAGCTCAATCTCTGCTAGTTTGACAGAGAGAACAAGACTGCGATGTTGACCTTGACTTCCAAAACTAGCGTCCATACCATTGATGTAAAAGGTAATGTCATCTCGATGAGGGCCAACACCAGTATTCTTTTTAAACAAGTCTCTTGATCTACTTTTATCTAAAGCCATTTTAAAAGAATTCGTTAGCTGTTCTTCATCAGTGAAGTTGACAGATGATTGATAAAATATTGATAACTCTTCTAATTGATTTGAAATTTCTAAGTGTTTTTTTTGACCAAATTTCTCTAACTCTTTAATGAATTTTATCCGATGCTTTATGACGCGACAACCGTATTCTACTAACTGATCATCTAAGACTGACAGAAATGTTTCGTCAATCTTCTGGCTGGATTTTAGGTAAGTATTTCTTTGCTTGAGTATATGGTTATAGTTTGACAAGTCTGACAAGTAGATTGGTTTAATTTGTCCCAGTTCAATGTCTATAAATTTTCGACGAACAGAGGGCGCCCCTTTAATTAACTGGAGATCTTCAGGTGCAAAGAGGACCACATTCATATGTCCGATGTAGTCTGATAGGCGAGCTTGCTTTAAGTGATTGACTTTAGTCACACGCCCTTTTGGCGTTAAATCAATTTCTAGAGGGATAGAACCTGTTTTTTTCTGTAGCAAGCCAGAAAGATGGAGTTGCTCGTCATCAAAATGAATGAGATTTTTATCTGTACGAGTCCGATGACTACGTGTTAAGGCCAAGAAATAGATTGCTTCTAGAATATTGGTTTTTCCTTGTGCATTTTGACCTAGAAAGACGTTTAATTTTGGATTGAAATCAATTTTTGCCTCTTTGTAGTTTCGAAAAGTTTTAATTGTTAAATGTTGGAGCCACATGGTTATCTTCCTGGAAAACGTGGAATTTGTTTGGTTTTAGGCGATGAAGAAGTTTTTTGTTTTTCTTTCTTGACACCTTTATTCATCTCTTTGACAAGTTTAGCAATTCGCTCTTTCTCAATCTTATCTGCTTGATATTCTTCTTGCTCTTTTAAACTTGGTTGTGTCAAGGTGATGTCAAGCTTTGAATCAGGAATGTCAATCGTATCTCCAACACGAATTTTTTTCCCACGTCTATTTTCTAATTCACCATTAAAGTAAACTTGATGCTCCATTAGAAAGGATTTAATAGCACCGCCGCTTTGTATAATTCCAAGCTCTTTTAGGAGGGCTTGGAGCGTAATAAATTCTTCAAATAATTTGTATTCCATAATTCACCTCAATCTTTGGTATTATACCATATTTTCCTTGAAATAGCTGAAGGAAAGTTAGCTGAAATGAAAACGATTTTACTCTTTAAAGCTATAAAGAGAACAAGAAAAATTTTGATTTTCGTGGTATAATAGAACTCTATATGTAAGGAGGTAAGGTATGGAATTAGTGCCTGGAATTTCAGCACATTTTGTTCAATCCAAAAAGTTTAAAACAAATAAAATCACTATTCGTTTTACTGCTCCCTTATCTCTTGAGACGATAGCAGGACGCATGTTAAGTGCAAGTATGTTGGAAACGGCAAATCAAGTTTACCCAACATCACAAGTATTTCGCAGATACTTGGCAAGTTTATATGGAACTGATATTTCCACAAGTGCTTATCGTAGGGGACAGGCACATATTCTTGACTTAACGTTTACTTATGTGAGGGATGATTTTTTAAGTAAAAAGAATGTCTTGACTTCTCGAATTTTGGAATTGGTGAAACAGACTTTATTTGCTCCCTTAGCTCAAGATGGTGCTTTTGAGCCAGCCCTATTTGAAATTGAAAGAAAACAGTTGTTGGTTAGTTTAGCTACTGATATGGATGATTCATTTTATTTTGCTCATAAGGAGTTGGATAGCTTGTTTTTCCATGATGAGCGTCTTCAATTGAGATACAGTGATTTACGAAATAGCATTTCAAATGAGTATCCGGAAAGTAGCTACACTTGCTTTCAAGATGCTCTGAAAAATGATCGGATTGATTTCTTTTTCTTAGGTGATTTTAATGAAGTAGAAATTACAGAATCGCTGAAGTCATTGCCCTTTATAGCTAGAAAGAGTGATGTTGCCATCCAGTACCAGCAGTCTTATTCGAATGTTCTACAAGAAGGCATGGTTCAGAGAAATGTAGGACAATCTATTTTGGAAATGGGTTATCATTCTCCTGTAAAATATGGTGATGATCAGCATCTGCCTATGCTTGTTATGAATGGTTTGTTGGGTGAATTTGCACATTCGAAACTTTTTACAAACGTTCGTGAGAATGCTGGGATAGCCTATACGGTCTCTAGTCAATTGGATTTGTTTAGTGGCTTGTTAAGAATGTATGCAGGTATCGATAGAGGAGATCGGAATCAAGCTAGAAAAATGATGAATCATCAATTGCTAGATATGAAAAAGGGCAACTTTACAGATTTTGAACTTGAACAAACCAAGGAGATGATTCGAAGATCTTTATTGATTGCTCAAGATAATCAACAGACCCTGGTTGAAAGAGCCTATTTGAATGCTCTATTTGGAAAATCAAGCTTTGATATTGATCGATTGGTGGCAAAATTAGAGAGTGTTGATAAAGAAGCGGTATGTAAAGTTGCCAACAGTTTGAAGTTACAAGCGATTTACTTTATGGAAGGAGTAGAATGACAAAGATTACTTTTGAAGAAAAATACTATCCTGCTGTAAAGGAAACAATCTACAAAACACAATTGTCAAATGGATTGACAGTTTCTTTACTCCCTAAACAAGATTTCAATGAGGTTTATGGGATTGTAACGGTTCAATTTGGTTCCGTAGATGCAACTTATACAAGTTTAGACAAAGGTTTACGTCATCATCCAGCAGGAATTGCACATTTTCTTGAACATAGATTGTTTGAAAGAGAAAATTCTGAGGATATGATGGCAGCTTTTACTCGATTAGGTGCAGACAGCAATGCCTTTACAAGCTTTACTAAGACCAGTTATCTTTTTTCAACAATTGACCATTTATTAGAAAATTTAGATTTGCTTGATGAGTTAGTCGGAGATGCTCATTTTACAGAAGAGTCTGTTTTGAGAGAACAGGATATTATCCAGCAAGAACGAGAAATGTATCAAGACGATCCAGACTCACGCTTGTTTTTTGCAACATTAGCCAACCTTTATCCTGATACTCCTTTAGCAACAGATATTGTTGGAAGTGAAAAATCAATTTCTGAGATTCAAGTTTCAAATTTAAAAGAGAACTTTACAGACTTTTACAAGCCTGTCAACATGTCACTGTTTTTAGTTGGGAATATTGATGTGGAAGTTGTTGAGGAATACTTTTCGAAAAAGGAAAAGAAGACTTTAGAACAGTTTACAGTTACAAAAGAGAAACTACCCTTGGAGACTGTGAAGCAAACAGATAGCCTTCGGATGGAAGTTTCTTCACCCAAACTTGCTGTTGCGATTAGAGGTAATGGGCAAATAACAGAAGCTGAGTCCTATCGTTATAATATTTTATTGAAATTGCTATTTACGATGATGTTTGGTTGGACTTCTGACCGTTTTCAAAGGTTATATGAGACTGGGAAGTTAGATGCGTCATTGTCACTTGAGGTTGAAGTCAACAGTCGCTTTCATTTTGTGATATTGACGATGGATACCAAAGAGCCTGTTTCTCTGTCGCATCAATTTCGTAAAGCGATTCGTCAGTTTAGTAATGACGCGGATATTACCGAGGAACATTTAGATCTTGTTAAGAGTGAGATGTTTGGGGAGTTTTTCAGCAGTATGAACTCCTTGGAGTTTATTGCAACTCAGTACGATCCGATGGATCGCGGAGAAACAATTTTTGATTTTCCGAAAATTTTACAGGAAATTACTTTGGAAGATGTTCTTGAAGCTGGACATCGTTTGATTGATAATGGTGATCTAGTTGATTTTACAATTTTTCCAGCCTAAATAAGGCAAGAACACTAGAAAGAAGGAATGGTACGTATGAGAAAAAAAACAATTGGCGAGGTTCTACGTTTAGCTAGAATTAACCAGGGATTGAGTCTGGAAGAATTACAGGAAAAAACTGAAATTCAGTTGAACTTTCTAGAAGCTATGGAGGCAGATGATTTTGATCAACTTCCTAGTACCTTCTATGCTCGTTCTTTTTTAAGAAAATATGCCTGGGCAGTAGAGTTGGATGAGAGAATTGTCTTGGATGCCTATGATTCGGGTAGTATGATTACTTATGAAGAGGTCGATGTTGATGAAGAAGACTTGTCTGATCGCAGACGATCAAATAAGAAAAAAACGTCTTATCTCCCCTTGTTTTATTTCGTTCTATTTGCTTTGTCAATTTTAATTTTTGTCACTTACTATGTTTGGAACTATATCCAAACTCAGCCAAGTCCGTCTTCAACTAATTATAGTGTTGTGAACTCAACTAGTTCCACAACCTCAACTAGTTCATCTTCTAGTAGTCAGACGTCTAGCTCACCTTCTACTACGGAATCAACTATTACAGTGTCAGGCGAAGGAAATCGCATTGAAGCTCTCTATAAAACGAGTAAGGAAACCGCTACGGTTCAACTGACGGTTTTAGATGCAACTAGCTGGGTTAGTGTTTCGGGAAGTGAGTTGGAAGGTGGTGTGACACTATCCGCAGACAATAAGAACGCAAAAACAACAGTTTCGACGAAAGAACCTGTGACCATTACTTTGGGTGTAGTGAAGGGAGTTTCTTTAACTGTGGACAATCAAACAATCGATACCTCAAAACTGACGACCCAGACTGGAACTGTAACACTTACATTCACGACAGATTAAGGAAGAACCAATGAAAAAAGAACAAATTCCTAATGTATTAACTATTGGTAGAATTCTCTTTATACCTCTCTTTATTCTTATTTTGACTTTGGGCCATTCACAAGGCAGTCATTTGCTAGCAGCAGTCATCTTTGCAGTTGCTAGTATAACGGATTATCTCGATGGCTACCTTGCTCGTAAATGGAATGTAGTCAGCAACTTTGGAAAGTTTGCTGATCCGATGGCCGATAAGCTGTTGGTTATGTCAGCTTTTATCATGTTGATTGAGTTAGGTATGGCTCCGGCTTGGGTTGTTGCTATTATCATCTGTCGTGAACTTGCGGTGACAGGCTTGCGCTTGTTACTTGTTGAGACGGGAGGGACAGTTCTAGCGGCAGCTATGCCAGGGAAAATCAAGACCTTTAGTCAGATGTTTGCGATTATCTTTTTGCTCTTACATTGGAATTTAATTGGTCAGCTGTTGCTTTATATCGCTTTGTTTTTCACTATCTACTCTGGCTATGATTATTTCAAGGGTAGCGCTCATGTATTCAAAGGGACATTTGGTTCGAAATGAAAGCGATTATTGAAGTAAAAGATCTGTCTTTTCGTTACAAGGAAGATCAGGATCATTATGATGTTAATAATGTCTCGTTTCACGTGAAACGGGGAGAATGGCTTTCGATTGTAGGTCATAATGGGAGTGGAAAATCGACAACTATCCGTTTGATTGATGGATTGCTTGAAGCAGAGTCTGGGGAAATCTGGATAGATGGGCAATTGCTGTCCCCTGAGAATGTTTGGGACTTACGCCGTCAAATTGGTATGGTTTTTCAAAATCCAGATAACCAATTTGTGGGGGCGACTGTTGAAGATGATGTCGCCTTTGGATTAGAAAATCAGGGGCTTCCTCGAGAAGAAATGAAGAAGAGAGTGGCTGAATCTTTGGAGTTGGTAGGTATGCTGGACTTTAAGAAGAGAGAACCAGCTCGTTTATCTGGCGGCCAAAAACAACGGGTGGCCATTGCAGGAGTTGTTGCCCTGAGGCCAGCTATTTTGATTTTGGACGAGGCTACAAGTATGTTGGATCCTGAGGGGCGCAGAGAACTAATTCAAACAGTTCAAGAGATTCGAAAAGACTATCAGATGACAGTTGTCTCCATTACGCATGACTTGGAAGAAGTTGCAATGAGTGACCGTGTCTTGGTCATGAAAAAAGGTCAAGTGGAGTCAACCAGCAGCCCAAGAGAACTTTTTTCTCGGGATGACCTTGACCAGATAGGCTTAGATGATCCCTTTACGAATCAATTGAAAGAATCTCTGAGAGAGACTGGCTATCAGTTGCCGGATGGCTATTTGACAGAAGGAGAGCTAGAGGACAAGTTATGGGAATTACTCTAGAAAATGTGAGCTTTACCTATCAAGAGGGGACTCCCCTATCTTCATCAGCCTTGACCGATGTTTCTTTGATGATTGAGGATGGCTCCTATACAGCTTTGATAGGACATACAGGTAGTGGGAAATCGACGATTTTACAGCTTTTAAATGGCCTATTGCTTCCAAGTAAGGGTTCTGTTCGAGTTTTCGATACCGTCATTACCCCTACATCAACAAATAAAGAAATTCGCCAGATTCGAAAGCAAGTTGGTCTAGTGTTTCAATTTGCTGAAAATCAGATTTTTGAAGAGACTGTTTTGAAAGATGTTGCATTTGGACCGCAAAATTTTGGAGTTTCTGAGGAAGAGGCCAAGAAAATTGCGCGTGAAAAGTTAGCCTTGGTAGGTATCGATGAGTCACTCTTTGAGCGCAGTCCTTTTGAACTTTCGGGCGGCCAAATGAGACGTGTGGCTATAGCAGGTATGCTGGCCATGGAGCCAACTGTCTTGGTTTTGGATGAGCCGACAGCAGGGCTAGATCCTTTGGGCAGAAAAGAATTGATGACCTTGTTTAAAGAACTCCACCTTGCTGGAATGACAATCGTTCTGGTAACGCATTTGATGGATGATGTAGCAGCGTATGCTGATCAGGTCTATGTTATGGAAAAGGGGCGTTTGGTCAAAAGTGGCAAACCAAGTGATGTCTTCCAAGATGTAGCCTCTATGGAAAATGTACAGTTGGGTGTGCCTAAAATCACAGCCTTTTGTAAACGTTTGGCAGACAGAGGTGTAGCTTTTAAAAAACTGCCAATCAAGATAGAGGAGTTTAAGGAGTCGCTAAATGGATAGTATGATTTTAGGGCGTTATATACCAGGAGATTCCATCATTCATCGCTTGGATCCCCGTAGTAAATTGCTTGCCATGATCCTGCTGATTTTGATTGTGTTTTGGGCCAATAATCCCCTCGCCAATCTCATTCTTTTTGTAGCAACAGGTATATTTATCGCTTTGTCGGGCGTTTCCCTCTCATTTTTTGTTCAGGGATTAAAATCCATGTTTTTCTTGATTGCTTTTACGACTCTATTTCAACTCTTTTTCATTTCAAGTGGAACTGTCTTGTTTGAGTTTTCTTTTATAAGAATAACGGATTATGCTTTGCAACAAGCTGGGATTATTTTCTGTCGTTTTGTGTTGATTATTTTCTTTTCAACTTTGCTAACGTTAACGACCATGCCTTTAAGTTTGGCGGCTGCAGTTGAATCTCTTTTAGCGCCTCTGAAACGCGTGAAAGTTCCCGTTCATGAAATTGGTCTCATGTTATCAATGAGTTTGCGTTTTGTTCCAACCTTGATGGATGATACGACACGGATTATGAATGCTCAAAAAGCTCGTGGAGTTGACTTTGGCGAAGGTAGCATCGTTCAAAAAGTAAAGGCTATGATTCCAATTTTAATTCCTCTTTTTGCGACGAGCTTAAAGCGTGCAGATTCATTGGCAATTGCCATGGAAGCGCGTGGTTATCAGGGAGGAAAGGGTAGGAGTCAGTATAGACAGTTGAGATGGAGTCAAAAGGATACACTGGCAATTCTTGTGATTTTGGTGCTGGGATGTTTCTTATTTTTCTTAAAATCTTAGCGGATTTGTAGGATTGATAAGAAGCTCACTGTAGCAGATTTTTAGTATAAAGGTAGGAATATGAACCGTTTTAAAAAATCAAAATATCTAATCATCGTTTTTGTCACAGTTCTGGCAGTTTCTGTACTATTAGTGACAACCTATTCAAGCGCTATTGTGACGAAACTAGGAGATGGGATTTCCTTAGTAGATAGAATTGTTCAAAAACCTTTTCAGTGGTTTGATACTTTCAAATCAGATTTGGGACATTTGACGCAGACTTACAATGAAAACGAAAGTCTAAAAAAACAGCTCTATCAACTAGAGGTAGAATCTAATCAATCAGAAAGTTTAAAAAATGAAAATGAACAACTACGTCAGTTGCTGGATATGAAGTCAAAATTGCAGGCTACAAAAACCTTAGCAGCAGATGTAATTACGCGCTCACCGGTATTTTGGAAGCAAGAGTTAACGATAGATGCAGGAAGTTCAAAGGGTGCTTCTGAAAATATGTTGGCCATTGCAAATGGGGGCTTGATTGGCAGTGTTTCAAAAGTGGAGGATCATTCAACGACTGTCAACCTATTGACAAACACCGAAAATTCGGATAAAATTTCCGTTAAAATCTTGCATGGTTCTACTGAAATTTACGGAATTATCGTTGGTTATGACAAAGAAACCGAACTTCTTAAAATTAGTCAATTAAACAGTAACAGCGACATTAGTGCTGGAGATAGGGTGACTACAGGGGGGCTTGGAAACTTTAATGTTAAGGATATTCCTGTTGGAGAGGTTGTTGCGACAACTCATAGCAGTGATTATCTAACACGAGAGGTAACAGTAAAGTTAAGTGCTGATACTAAAGATCTTCATGTGGTAGAGTTAGTGGGGAATTAGCAATGAGACTGTTAAAACAAGTTGGTATTTTCTTTTTACTTCCTTTTCTTGTGCTAATTGATGCACATATTGGTCAATTAGTAGAATCCTTTTATCCACATTTTCACTTAGCCAGTCATTTCCTGTTTTTATTTCTCTTGTTTGAGACAATTGAGGTATCAGAATACTTCTATCTAGCTTATTGCTGTATAGCAGGTTTGGTGTACGATATCTATTTTTTCCACTTGATAGGAATTGCGACACTTTTATTTATCTTGATAGGTGCCTCACTTCACAAGTTTAATAGTGTGAGTTTGTTGAACCGTTGGACGAGAATGTTAACAATAGTTGTGATGAGCTTCCTATTTGATATGGGTAGTTATCTCCTGGCCCTTGCTATGGGACTGACAGTAGAATCAATGCCAGTTTTCATTGTCTACAGTCTTGTCCCATCAATGATTTTAAACTTTTTGTGGATGGTGATTTTCCAGTATATTTTTGAAAAATATTATCTATAAGAAAGAAATAAAAATGTAACAAAGGCGTAATATTTATTATGTCTTTTTTTGGTATACTAGTAATGTCTTAAATAGAAGGAGTATCTACACAATATGAAGAAAAAAATCTTAGCGTCACTTTTATTAAGTACAGTATTAGTGTCTCAAGTGGCAGTGTTAACAACTGTTCACGCTGAAACAACTGATGAAAAAATTGCTGCTCAAGATAGTAAGATTAGTGACTTGACGGCTCAACAAAAAGAAGCTCAAAAACAGGTAGATGAAATCCAAACGCAAGTTACAGCCATTCAAACACAGCAAACAAACTTGCAAGCTGAAAATGAAACACTACAAGCGGAATCTAAAAAACTTGAAGGAGAAATTACAGAGCTCTCTAAGAACATTGTTGCTCGTAATGAATCTTTGGAAAAACAAGCACGTAGCGCACAAACAAACGGTGCTGCAACTAGCTATATCAATACAATTGTAAATTCAAAATCAATTACAGAAGCCATTTCCCGTGTTGCGGCTATGAGCGAGATTGTATCGGCTAACAACAAAATGTTAGAGCAACAAAAAGCTGATAAAAAATCAATCTCAGAAAAACAAGTTGCAAATAATGAAGCAATCAATACTGTAATTGCGAACCAACAAACGCTTGCTGACGATGCACAAACATTGACAACAAAACAGGCGGAGTTAAAAGTTGCTGAGTTGAACCTTGCTGCAGAGAAAGCTACTGCAGAAGGCGAGAAAGCTACCTTATTGGAACAAAAAGCAGCAGCAGAGGCAGAAGCGAAAGCAGCAGCTGAAGCAGAGGCAGCTTATAAAGCACGTCAAACAAGTCAACAACAATCAGTTGTTGCTTCTGGAAACACAAGTTTCTCAGCTCAAGTGCAAGCAGCATCTACATCAACGTCAGCATCAGCATCTGACGACGAGGACTCAAGCTACACTCCAGCACCTACACCTACTCCGACTCCTACTAGACAACGTCCAACATACAGTACAAATGCTTCAAGTTATCCAACTGGTGAATGTACTTGGGGAGCTAAAACATTAGCACCTTGGGCTGGAGATTACTGGGGTAACGGAGCACAGTGGGCTACAAGTGCAGCTGCTGCAGGATTCCGTACAGGGTCAACACCACAAGTTGGTGCGATTGCATGTTGGAATGACGGTGGATATGGACACGTAGCGGTTGTTACAGCAGTTGATTCAACTACTCGTATTCAAGTATCAGAATCAAACTATGGTGGAGATCGTACAATCGGTAACAAACGTGGATGGTTCAATCCAACTACAACATCTGAAGGTTATGTTACTTACATCTATCCAAACTAATGAATGAAACGAAGAGGCTCGATTTGAGTCTCTTTTATTATTTTCTATCGAAAGCAAGACCGAAATCTATCAAAATCACTTGAAAATATCGCTAAAATGTGGTAGAATGAAACTTGTCGTGTAAACGATAATACTCATTCTTGATGAATTGTGAAACTGTTGCCCTCGGGTCGTTTTGCAAGTTGAAATCGAGAAGAGGAAAAAAACAAAAAGGAGAAATACTCATGGCAGTAATTTCAATGAAACAACTTCTTGAGGCTGGTGTACACTTTGGTCACCAAACTCGTCGCTGGAATCCTAAGATGGCTAAGTACATCTTCACTGAGCGTAACGGAATCCACGTTATCGACTTACAACAAACTGTAAAATACGCTGACCAAGCATACGACTTCATGCGTGATGCGGCAGCTAACGATGCAGTTGTATTGTTTGTTGGTACTAAGAAACAAGCTGCTGATGCTGTTAAGGAAGAAGCAGAACGTTCAGGTCAATACTACATCAACCACCGTTGGTTGGGTGGAACTCTTACTAACTGGGGAACTATCCAAAAACGTATCGCTCGTTTGAAAGAAATCAAACGTATGGAAGAAGAAGGAATCTTTGATGTTCTTCCTAAGAAAGAAGTTGCACTTCTTAACAAACAACGTGCACGTCTTGAAAAATTCTTGGGTGGTATCGAAGACATGCCTCGTATCCCAGATGTAATGTACGTAGTTGACCCACATAAAGAACAAATCGCTGTTAAAGAAGCTAAAAAATTGGGAATCCCAGTTGTAGCGATGGTTGACACAAACACTGATCCAGACGATATCGATGTAATCATCCCAGCTAACGATGACGCTATCCGCGCGGTTAAATTGATTACAGCTAAATTGGCTGACGCTATCATCGAAGGTCGTCAAGGTGAAGACGCGACAGCAGTTGAAGCTGAATTTGCAGCTTCAGAAGCTCAAGCTGACTCAATCGAAGAAATCGTTGAAGTTGTAGAAGGCGACAACGCTTAATTCAAATAAGTAATCATTACCTAGGAGGGCGGGGCTTAGCCCGGCTCTTCTATTTTTAAAAAATATAGGAGAATCAAAATGGCAGAAATTACAGCTAAACTTGTTAAAGAGTTGCGTGAAAAATCTGGTGCTGGTGTTATGGACGCTAAGAAAGCATTGGTTGAAGTTGAAGGTGATATCGAAAAAGCAATCGAATTGCTTCGCGAAAAAGGTATGGCTAAGGCAGCTAAGAAAGCTGACCGTGTTGCAGCTGAGGGTTTGACTGGTGTATTTGTTAACGGTAACGTTGCAGCAGTAGTTGAAGTAAATGCTGAAACTGACTTCGTTGCAAAAAATGCTCAATTCGTTGAGTTGGTAAATGCTACAGCTAAAGTAATTGCTGAAGGAAAACCAGCTAACAACGAAGAAGCTCTTGCCTTGACAATGCCTTCAGGTGAAACTCTTGAAGCAGCCTATGTATCTGCAACAGCTACAATCGGTGAAAAAATCTCATTCCGTCGTTTTGCTTTACTTGAAAAAACAGATGCACAACACTTTGGAGCATACCAACACAATGGTGGACGTATCGGTGTTATCTCTGTCATCGAAGGTGGAGATGAGGCACTTGCTAAACAAATCTCAATGCATATCGCTGCGATGAAACCAACAGTTCTTTCTTACAAAGAATTGGATGAGCAGTTCGTTAAAGATGAGTTGGCACAATTGAACCACGTGATTGACCAAGATAATGATAGCCGTGCAATGGTTGGTAAACCAGCTCTTCCACACTTGAAATATGGATCAAAAGCTCAATTGACTGATGAAGTGATTGCTCAAGCTGAAGAAGATATCAAAGCTGAATTGGTTGCAGAAGGCAAACCCGAAAAAATCTGGGACAAAATCATCCCAGGTAAAATGGATCGCTTCATGCTTGACAACACTAAAGTTGACCAAGCATACACACTTCTTGCACAAGTCTACATCATGGATGACAGCAAGACGGTTGAAGCTTACCTTGAATCAGTAAATGCTTCAGTAGTTGAGTTCGCTCGCTTTGAAGTGGGTGAAGGTATCGAAAAAGCTGCAAATGATTTTGAAGCTGAAGTTGCAGCTACAATGGCAGCAGCTTTGAATAACTAAAAAATCTGAGACAAATAGTTCTCAGCCATAAAAAAGCTAGAGATTTCCAATTGAGGAACTCTAGCTTTTTAATTTTGACTCCCTCTCTTATTGTATTTTAAGAGGTTGTTGGCCATGAGTATGAATAACATGTTAATTCTTGCTTGACGCTTACCTCTCAGATCACATCTCTTGTAACTCCAACAAGCCTTTATCTGCCCCAAAATTTTGTTTTAGAATGAGTATATAAAAAGCCCTTTAATAAGGGCTAAGTGCATTTAGGAGACTACACTTCAAATTCATAGAGTGCTGTAGACAAATAACGTTCGCCGTTATCTGGTGCTAAAGCAAGGACTTTCTTACCTGTACCTAATTTCTTAGCAACTTCAATTGCACCGTAAATCGCTGCAGCGGAAGAAATCCCAACAAGGAAGCCTTCTTTTCCACCAATTTCACGGCCAAGTGTGAGAGCATCGTCTGATGTTACACGGACGATACCATCATAGGCCTTTGTATCAAGTGTATCAGGAATAAATCCAGCTGAGATACCTTGAATTTTGTGAGGGCCAGGTTTTTCTCCAGACAGAATAGCTGACTCGTCTGCCTCAACTGCAAAAACTTGAATACTTGAATTTGCTGTTTTGAGCGCATGAGAAACACCTGAGATTGTTCCACCAGTTCCGACACCACCCACAAAGGCATCTAGTCCATCAGAACCGAAAGCAGCTAGTATTTCAGCTCCTGTTGTTCTTTCGTGTACTTCAGGATTAGCTGGATTATTAAATTGGAGCGGAAGGAAGCCATCACGTTCAGCTGCGATTTCTTGAGCTTTGGCGATAGCCCCTTTCATTCCCTCGCTACCAGGAGTAAGGACGAGTTCAGCACCATAAGCTTGGATGATCTTACGTCGTTCCACACTCATAGTTTCTGGCATAACGATAACAACTTTATATCCTTTAGCAGCACCAACCCAAGAAAGTCCGATTCCAGTATTCCCACTTGTTGCTTCAACAATAGTAGCACCGGGTTTTAGAATGCCATCTTGTTCCGCTTTTTCAATCATGCTAAGGGCAATACGGTCTTTTACTGACGATCCAGGGTTAAAAGCTTCAAGTTTTACATAAACATCTGCAGCACCCTCTGGAACGATATTGTTGAGTTTAACAATTGGAGTTTGACCGATTAGTTCAGTAATATTATTGTAGATAGTCATAGATATACCTCTTTGTATAAGATGATACTAGTATAACGTGCTCTAGGCTATTTGTAAAATATAGAAATCCTATCGAAGTGATAGGATTTTTTTATATCAAAGCTCTAAGCCATTAATTTTTAATCGATTGTGATAAGCCAATTCTAGTAAATAGGTATAAAGGGGAAGGATATCTGTTTTCTTAGGAAATTCAAATTTGTGGTAACTAAAATGCTCATTATGTGCTTTTAGAAAGACATTTTCTAAATAAGTGATTGTAATCTCACTATCGTCTATACCTGCTCCCGCAGTTTCCATTTCAACGTTAACAATGTTCATCAAAAAGAGTGACTTAACAGACATCTTGCGACCAGTAGCACCTTGCTTATCTGTAAAGATGATACGGATATTTGTAAAGATGATTGAATCACGAATAAGTTTATACCCGCTTTGAATTTCTTCGTTTTCTAGTAGGTATTGACCATATTCTTTGATAAGGGCTTCTTTGTTTTCCTCGCTAAAGTTTCCAGCAAGTCCTTGAATAAATTTTCCAAACGCCATGTATTTCTCTTTTATTTACACTAAGTTTACAGGAACTTCAACTTCTCGTAAACCTTGATCCGTTAAAGTAACCTTCCCATTAAAGAACTCAACAAGAGCAGCCTTGATATTTTCTTTCTCTTCTTTATCAACATAAATTATAGTATCAATTTGATCTGTAAAGTTTGTCTCGATTTCCGTGAGTTTATGTTCCCTAAGGAAATTGCCATATTCTTGATACTGAGCGTAAGACATCTGAATGGCTATACCAGCCTGCTCTTTGATTTCAATAATGCCTATTTCTTTGACAGCTAAGGCTACGCTTCCTGCATAAGCGCGGATCAAACCACCAGCTCCTAGTTTAATTCCCCCAAAGTAGCGTGTAACCACTACGCAGACATTCGTAAGATTATGATTTTCTAAGACGCCAAGCATAGGGACTCCAGCAGTACCACTGGGCTCACCATCATCACTCGTACGCTTAATCTCACTGCGTTCCCCTACAATAAAAGCAGAGCAGTTATGGGTGGCTTTGTAGTGTTCTTTTTTGATAGCAGTGATAAAGTCACGAGCCTCTTCTTCACTATAAACACGCTTTGCGTGACAGATAAAGCGTGATTTTTTGATTTCTTCTTGGACTTGCCCGTCCTCTTTAATTGTTCTAAATTCCATGATTTAATTGTACTAAAAAATTACCTAAAGCGCTATATTTTTACGAATATTAAAGTATGAAAGTAAATCCAAATTACCTCGGTCGCTTGTTTACTGAGAAAGAATTAACTGAAGAAGAACGACAGGTAGCAGTGAAACTGCCAGCAATGATAAAAGAGAAGGGGAAACTGTTTTGTCAACGTTGTAATAGTTCGATTCTAGAAGAATGGCATTTGCCTATAGGTGCTTACTATTGTAGGGAGTGTTTATTGATGAAGAGAGTCAGGAGTGATCAAGCTTTATACTATTTTCCGCAGGAAGATTTTCCTAAGCAAGATGTTCTCAAATGGCGTGGCCAGTTAACACCTTTTCAAGAGAAGGTGTCAGAGGGACTGATTCGAGCAGTAGAAAAGAAAGAGCCGACTTTAGTTCACGCTGTAACAGGAGCTGGAAAGACAGAGATGATTTATCAAGTTGTGGCCAAAGTGATTGATGAAGGTGGTGCAGTGTGTTTAGCAAGTCCTCGAATAGATGTTTGCTTGGAGTTATATAAGCGACTGCAGAATGACTTTGCTTGTGATATAGCACTACTTCATGGTGAGTCAGAACCCTATTTTCGAACACCACTAGTTGTTGCAACGACTCATCAGCTGTTAAAATTTTATCATGCTTTTGACTTGCTGATAGTGGATGAAGTAGATGCCTTCCCTTATGTTGACAACTTTGTTCTTTACTATGCTGTAAAGCGATGTGTAAAGGAGGAAGGGTTAAGGATATTCCTTACAGCGACTTCTACAGATGAGTTAGATAAGAAGGTCCGCACAGGAGAATTAAAACGATTGAGCTTGCCAAGACGGTTTCATGGAAATCCATTGATTATTCCAAAACCAGTTTGGTTATCGGACTTTAATTGCTATATAGAAAAGAGTCAGTTGTCTCCAAAGTTAAAATCCTACATTAAGAAGCAGAGAAGAACAAGTTATCCTTTGCTGATTTTTGCATCTGAGATTAAGAAAGGCGAAAAACTAAAAGAAATCTTGCAAGAGCAGTACCCAAATGAGAATATCGGCTTTGTGTCTTCTGTGACAGAAGACCGATTAGATCAGGTGCAAGCTTTTCGAGATGGAGAACTAACAATACTGATCAGTACGACAATATTGGAACGCGGGGTTACCTTCCCTTGTGTGGATGTTTTCGTAGTAGAAGCTAATCATCATCTCTTTACCAAGTCTAGTTTGATTCAGATTGGTGGGCGAGTTGGGCGTAGTATGGATAGACCGACTGGTGAATTGCTCTTCTTTCATGATGGGTTAAATGTTTCCATTAAAAAAGCAATTAAGGAAATTAAGCAGATGAACAAGGAGGCAGGTTTATGAACTGTTTATTATGTGGACAGACAACAAAGAATGCGTTGACTTTTAGTAACCTCTTGCTGTTTAAGAATGAGAACAACTATCTTTGTTCAGATTGTGAGTCTACTTTTGAGAAGATTGGTGAGGACTATTGCCCGAACTGTATGAAAACAGGTCTGTCAACCATTTGTCAAGATTGTAAACTTTGGTGTAAAGAAGAGATTCGAGTCGATCATAATGCAATCTTCACCTATAATCAAGCTATGAAAGGCTTCTTTAGTCGATATAAGTTTGATGGCGATTTTCTGCTTAGAAAAGTTTTTGCTTCCGTTCTTGCTGAGGAGCTGAAAAAGTATAGAGATTATCAATTTGTTGTAATTCCCCTAAGTCCTGAAAGATTGCTTGAGAGGGGATTTAACCAGGTTGAAGGATTGGTTGAGGCGGCAGGATTTTCTTTTCAAGATTTACTAGGGAAAAGGGAAGAAAAGGCTAGTTCTTCTAAGAATCGCTCAGAACGATTAGCTACTGAAATTCCATTTTTTATAAAAACTGAAGCCCCTCTTCCTAAGAAAATTTTGGTTATTGATGACATCTATACAACAGGTGCGACTGTCAATCGTGTGAAGCGTCTTTTTGAAGAAGCAGGATCTTTGGATGTTAAAACTTTTTCCCTTGTAAGATGAGGAAAAAATTTGCAAAATGAAAATGAAAGCGCTATAATATAGTTAGAAAAACAAAAATGTTTAGAAAGAAGGTACTTATATGATTAAATATAGTATCCGTGGTGAAAACCTAGAAGTAACAGAAGCGATTCGTGATTATGTAGTTTCTAAACTCGAAAAGATCGAAAAGTATTTCCAACCAGAGCAAGAGTTGGATGCACGTGTGAATTTGAAAGTTTACCGTGAGAAAACAGCAAAGGTTGAAGTAACAATTCCACTTGGATCTATTACTCTTCGTGCAGAAGATGTTTCTCAAGATATGTATGGTTCTATCGATCTTGTAACAGATAAAATTGAACGTCAGATTCGTAAAAATAAAACTAAAATCGAACGTAAAAATAAAAATAAAGTTGCAACAAGCCAACTCTTTACAGATGCCCTAGTTGAAGATGCAAATGTTGTGCAACCAAAAGTCGTTCGTTCAAAACAAATTGATTTGAAGCCAATGGATTTAGAAGAAGCGCTTCTTCAAATGGATTTGTTGGGACATGATTTCTTTATCTATGTAGACGTAGAAGATCAAACAACAAATGTTTTGTATCGTCGTGAAGATGGTGAAGTTGGTTTGCTCGAAGTAAAAGAATCACAAAATTGAAATAACTAATAAGAGTGGTTTACTGATTTGTAAACCACTTTTTCTTGTGCCTAAGTAAGTAGAAAAACGAGGAAGTCCTTGATTAAACAGTCAGAATCGGTCCCTATAATCTGAAGTTATAGGGGTGTTTATATTTATTAAGTAGACAAAATAATACCCTAAGGGATAGAATGGGGTTGTCAACAAATAGTGAACACAAAAATGTAAGCGCTATTATAACAAATAAAGGAGTCATCACTATGGCAACAAAAGAAGAAATTTTACGCGAACTATACCCTGAAGACCTTTTTCACTATGCGGATGGTCTTACTTTGGGAGAAGCAGAGGTTTTACAAGAAACTCGCCGTTTGATTGAGAAACATCTCCGTCCTGTTATTAATGAATATTGGGAAAAACCTGATTTTCCTTTTGAAGAATTCTATGCTGTGGCTAAGGGCGCTCAAATTATGAACAATCCGAAATTGTTTGAGGGACGTGAGGGTAGCTGGAAACCATCTGAACTTTATATTGCTTTCTTGTATCTTGAACTTGCTCGCTTCGATGCTTCTATGGCAACATTCTACACCGTTCATGGCGGACTTTGCTACAACACAATTCTCTTGGGTGGTGATGAGCGTCAACAAAAAGAATTTCTTCCAAAACTAGCTGCATTTGATTGGCAAGGTTGCTTCGCTTTAACTGAACCTCTTTCAGGTTCTGATATTGCTGGAGGACTTGCAACTACTGCAGAACGTGTTGGGGACAAGTGGATTCTAAACGGTGAGAAACGCTGGATTGGTGGTTCAGACACTGCAGACGTTGTTCCTGTATTTGCTCGTGATGTTGCGGATGGCAAGGTGAAATGCTTTATCGTTCGTAAGGGAGCTCCTGGATATCATGCAGAACCAATCCCACATAAGATTGCTCTTCGTTGTGTCCGCAATGGTCATATTACTATGAATAATGTAGAGGTTCCAGATTCAGACCGTTTGGTAAATATCAATGGTTTTGGTGATGTAGCCCGTATCTTGACCTTCACTCGTGCGGACGTTGCTCACATTGCTATGGGAGTAACTTGTGGATCATATGTTTCAGCACTTAAATATGCTAAAGATCGTGAACAGTTCAAACGTCCAATTGCCAAATTCCAAATTGTTCAAGAAAAATTGGCTCGTATGCAAGCAAATGCTGTAGCAGTTATTGCTTATTCAACTCGTATTGCTGAGATGCAAGAGAAAGGGAATGAATTGATGCTTAACTCTGCTCTTGCTAAGATGCACAATTCCTTGGTAATGCGCGAAACAGTTGCCCTTGCTCGTGAAACTTGCGGAGGTAATGGTATTACACTTGAAACAAACGTTGCACGTTTCTTTGCAGATGCTGAATCAATCTATACCTATGAAGGTTCACACGAAGTAAATGCCTTGATTGTTGGTCGTGAGATTACTGGATTAGGTGCCTTTGTTTAATGTCAGGAGGACGATTGAAGGATTTCTGTTCAATCGTTCTTGCTTCATGCAATGGATTTTTGTAAAATAAGAAGGAGAAAATAATGATATCTAAGGTGATGATTATTGGTTCTGGTCAAATGGGAAGCGGAATTGCTCAAGTATTTGCTCAGACTGGTTTTACAGTTTACTTAAACGATATTAAAGAAGAATTTGTTCAAAGAGGCTTGAATAATATCACGAAACAATTGGAACGTTCAGTTGAAAAAGGACGGATGTCTGCGGATGAGAAGGATCAGGTATTGGCCAATTTGCTTCCATCTGTTTCATATGAAGATGCGAAACAAGTCCAATTGGTGATTGAAGCTGCAACTGAGAATCGTGAGATTAAGTTGAATATTTTCAAACAATTGGATGAATTGACAGATCCTAAAACTATCTTAGCATCAAACACATCCTCTTTGTCAATCACGGATATAGCTGCTGCTACCAAACATCAGGAGCGCGTGATTGGAATGCACTTCTTTAATCCTGCCCCAATCATGAAACTTGTAGAGGTTATTAAGGCCTTGCAGACTTCAGAAGAAGTGGTTCAGGCGGTTCGTGAATTGACAGTGAAAATTGGTAAAACACCAGTTGATGTTAAAGATTCTTATGGTTTTGTTGTGAACAGAATTTTGATTCCTATGATCAATGAAGCCATTTACATTCTAGGTGAAGGAGTGGCTAGTGCCGAGGAAATCGATGAAGCGATGAAGCTTGGTGCAAATCATCCTATTGGACCTTTGGCTCTTGCCGACTTGATTGGATTGGATGTTTGTTTGGCCATTATGGGCGTCCTAAACCAAGGGTTTGGCGATCAAAAATACCGACCTGCTCCTCTTCTTAAGAAAATGGTCGAAGCAGGAAAATTGGGACGGAAGACAAAAGAAGGTTTCTTTACTTACTAGACACTGATGGAGGTAGTCATGAAAGACGTAGTTATTGTTTCGGCAGTGCGAACACCTTTAGGTTCCTTTGGCGGGAGCTTGAAGAATGTTTCTGCTGTTGATTTGGGATCTTTGGTAATTAAGAGTGCTTTGGAAAAAGCGAATATTAAACCAGAGCAGGTAGATGAAGTGATTATGGGGAATGTCCTAGGCGCAGGTTTAGGCCAAAACGTGGCTCGCCAAATGAGTATTCATGCTGGGCTTCCTGAATTTACTCCAGCCTTTACCATTAATAAGGTTTGTGGTTCCGGTTTGAAGGCAGTGCAGTTAGCTGCTCAAGCGATTCAGTGCGGAGATGCAGATATTGTCGTGGCTGGTGGTGCAGAAAATATGAGCCAGGCTCCATATGTTTTGCCAAGCTTCCGTTGGGGCGGCCGTATGGGAGATTCGAAAGTGGTAGATACCATGATTAAGGATGGGTTGTCTGATGCCTTTAACGAATACCATATGGGTATTACAGCTGAGAATGTGGCCGAAGAATATGGTATTAGTCGGGCTGATCAAGATGCGCTTGCTTTGGAATCACAAAAACGAGCAGTGGCGGCTATAGAATCTGGACGCTTTAAAGAAGAGATTGTTCCGGTGCTCATTCCTCAACGTAAAGGCGATCCTATCATCTTTGATACAGATGAATTTCCTAGAAAAGATGCTAGCTTGGAGAGTCTGTCTAAGCTACGTCCTGTTTTCAAAAAAGACGGTTCTGTTACAGCGGGAAATGCTTCAGGTATCAATGACGGAGCGGCGGCTGTCTTGGTCATGAGTGCTGAAAAAGCTGAAGAATTAGGACTTCCAGTCATTGCGCGCATTCGTTCGTATGCAAGTGCAGGTTTGGATCCTAAGATTATGGGTTGTGGACCGATTTATGCGACCCGTAAAGCTCTTGAAAAAGGTAATTTGACAGTTGATGATCTTGACTTGATCGAGTCAAATGAAGCCTTTGCTGCTCAGGCTTGTGCGGTTGGGAAAACACTTGGCTTTAACACAGATATTGTCAATGTCAATGGTGGCGCGATTGCTCTTGGTCACCCAATTGGGGCTTCAGGTTGCCGTATCCTAGTGACTCTGGTACATGAGATGATGAAACGTGATGCTAAAACTGGTTTAGCTACTCTCTGTATCGGAGGAGGGATGGGAACAGCCCTCATCGTTGAACGTTAGTTATTAGAAAACTGAACGTCATTTCCTCTTTTTCAATATTACGATTACAAAATGAGATTTTGATCCGATCTCATAGTTACATACCTTATCAAGTGTCTTTCTCTAAAAGGGCTTGATAAGGTATTTTTATTTTTTCTAAGATTTTAAGGATGGATTGGACAACCATATTCTATAAGCTGGACTTATAGGTCTATAAATAAAGATTAAGTAGACGGATGGGGAAAAAAGGTTTATGATGAAAATGTAAGCTCTTACATTTTGTGCTGGTATTTGTTGACGCTGTACCCTGTACTCAAAATAAATCAAGTAGGAGCAGAACAATGAGTAAAACTGTTTTATTAGAGGTTAAGAATGGTCTTGGCTATCTAACAATTAACCGTCCATCGGCTTTGAACGCTTTAAGTTCAGAAGTCTTAAAGGATTTGAATCTCGCTTTAGACCAGATTGAAGCAAGCGAGGACATTCGTGTTGTCATTGTGACCGGTCAAGGAGAGAAAGCATTTGTCGCGGGAGCAGACATTAAAGAGATGGACCAAATGTCTCCAATTCAGGCTCATGAATACATGACCTATGCGAACGACACCTTTACCCGCTTATCTGAATTGACTCAGCCAACTATTTCAGTATTGAATGGTTATGCTTTGGGAGGCGGTTTAGAATTAGCTCTTTCAACTGATATCCGAATCGGCTATGACAAGACAATGGTTGGCTTCCCTGAAGTCGGCTTGGGAATCATTCCTGGTTTTGCAGGTACCCAAAGAATGTCTCGTTTGATTGGTACTAGTAAAACAAAGGAATTAATTTTCACTGCTAGAATGGTTAAAGGACAAGAAGCATATGATCTTGGAATTCTTAACAAGTTGGTAGCGGCAGAAGAACTATTACCTGCGGCAGAAGAGCTGGCAGCAACGATTATGAAAAATGCACCGCTAGCAGTTGAAAAAGCTAAACATATTATCCAAGTTGGCTCAGAACTCCCTCTGAAAAATGCTATTCGTTTGGAAACAGAAGCGGAAGCTCTACTCTTCTCAACAGAAGATAAGGTAGAAGGAATGCGCGCTTTTGTTGAAAAACGCAAAGCTGTCTTTCAACGTAAATAAGAGAGGAGATAGGTTATGAAAGTTGTAACATTGTCTGAAGCTATTTCCTTGATTCATTCAGGAGATAAAGTTGGTATTTCTGGATTTCTTGGAGTGGGAGAACCATTTGAGTTAATTGAGGAACTAGTTCGTCAAAACCAGCAAGATTTGACCTTGGTGTCTGTTGTAACCTCTCAACCAGGTAAGGAAGTTGGAGTTGGTCGTCTTTGTGAAAATCATCAGGTTACAAAGTATATTGCAGCCCATGTAGGAACATCTGCTGCTGCTCAGCATGATTATTTCTCAGGAACCATGAAAGTGGAGTTCACTCCGATGGGAACTGTCGTAGAACGCTTACATGCTGCAGGTGCAGGTCTTGGAGCAGTTTTAACGCCAACAGGTGTAGGAACAATTCTTGAAGATGAGCACGAAAAAGTAACTCGAAATGGAAAAGAATATTTGATTTATGATCCATTGAAAATCGATGTTGCCTTGATTAAAGCTACTAAGGCGGATAAGTATGGCAACCTTTATCTAGATGGGACTACCAAAAACATCTCTCTTCAACTCGCTCTAGCGGCTGATACAGTCATTGTTGAGACAAACGAGTTGGTTGAAGTCGGGAAAATTGATCCAAATGATATTTACATCCCTGGTATCCTAGTTGACTATGTCGTTCAAGGATTGACCCCACAAGAACATCATCAGATGATGGGAGACTTGTGGACAGAGACAAAAAAACTGGCGGGGGTGAAATAAGATGAAAGCAAAAGAAATTATCGCAAGACGTGTAGCGCTTGAATTTAAAGATGGAGATGTGGTCAATCTTGGATTTGGGATTCCAAACGCTTCTGCTGATTATATTCCGGAAGGAGTAAATGTTATTTTGCAGGCAGAAAATGGCGCCCTTCGATTTGGAGAAACACCAACTAAAGACACCTATAATGCTAATTTAGCGAACTCTGGTGGAGCTCCTATCACATTGTTGCCCGGAGCAGCCTTGTTTGATCTACAAACTTCCTTTGCCATTATTCGTGGTGGACACGTGGATGCAACCGTTCTGGGAGCGCTAGAAGTCAGCCAAGATGGTAGCATTGCGAACTGGATTATCCCAGGGAAATTTGCTCCTGGTATGGGTGGCGCAATGGACTTATTGGTAGGTGCTAAGCGTGTAATCGGGGCTATTCAACACACAACTGCTGATGGGGAATCTAAGTTGTTGAAAGAATGTACCTTGCCACTTTCAGCTAAGGGAGTATTGGATCTCGTTATCACTGATTTAGCGGTGTTTGGTATTCAAGATGGTAAGTTCTTATTGAAAGAGTTGGCTCCTGGTGTGACATTAGAAGAAGTTCTTGAAAAAACAGCTGGGGAAGTCATTGTCTCAGAAGACCTAAAAACAATGCCGATTTAAGCAAAAAAAGAGCTATTTTCTACTTAGTGTGTTATGATATAAACTAGATAGTATTGTAAGCGCTTTATATACAACATTAAAATGAAGTATTCGAAATGTTATTTCGATAAAAAGTCAGTAGACAACTATCAAACACTAGAATAGTTGTCTAATTGACTTACTAAAATAGTGAAGGAAAGCTAGGTGATGGGTAAGTGGATATTATCCAAATGAACTATTTCATCAATATCATAGAATGCGGATGCAACCTTTCCATTGCTGCAAAGAAGATTCACATTAGTCAATCAGCCTTGAGTCAATTTGTGACAAATTTTGAAGCAGCTGAAGGGGTTCAATTATTCAATCGCAAGAATGGAAGATTAGAAAGTTTAACAGAGGCGGGACGCAAAATTTATCGTTATGCGACCGAGATTGTGAATCGACATGAAGAAATGCTTTCCATGATCCATATAGAAGCTCAAAAGCAAAAGGGCACCATTAATCTTGGTATTCCGTCCTTGATTTTACGAGTTTATTTTGCTAGTGCTTTGCCTCATTTTCTGAAAAATAATCCTCATATCCATATCCAGGTTACGGAAGGTGGAGGGAAGGAAATTCGTCAAAAAATGGTTGATGGAGATTTGAATCTCTCTATTCTGATAGAGCCTACGAGCCTGGATGCTAAAAAATATGAACAACATATCATTCAATTGGATGAATACGTTGCTTATATGGATAAGGATCATCCGCTGGCTCAGAAAAGCTTGTTGGAATGGTCTGATATTGCTGGTTATGAATTGGCAACCTTCAACAAAACATTTACGACTTATGATTTAGTGACAGAAAAACTTCGTTCACAACGAATTGAGGCTAAATTTGCTTATCTTTCCTCTACTTGGGACTTCCTAGTTGAATCAACTTATCAGACAGATTTGATTGCCCTTTTACCAAGGCCGGTTGAATATTTTGTGGACAAGAGTCGTTTTAAGGCAGTTAGATTCAAGGATCCTATTCCATTTAATATTTGGTTTTGTAGACCCTATAAAAACTCCTACAATGAAGTAGAGTCTTATATATATGAAGAATTGTTGAAAGATTATTATCAACCGTTTTCTGACAACTAAGCTGAGGTGAATGCGATGACCTATAATGACGTGCTGGCGCGAGAATTGAAGGCAGACGTGAAAGTGTTGATTCGGGACTATTTCAAGTCTCGTGAGGATGAACAACAGTTCCCTAGAGAATTGCTTTATCAGTTTATTGAGCGATTTGATATCTTTTCCTTGCTTTTAGATAGTCAAGATTCTGTTTTGAGAACCGAGTTTTTGACCTTTATTCGCTTGATTTCAAAAGATTTCCCTGCTTTTTCTGCTGTTCTGCTAACTCAGGCATGTTATGGTATCTATCCTATTTTACGATATGGAAGTCAGGAACAAAAATCGCGTTATGTAGAACCATTAGTAAGGGGAGAAATCTTAGCTGGCTTGGGATTTTCCGAAGGAAAATTGATGGAAAGCTTGGAGGTTATTGCAACAACCGCAAGGAAAACAGAGGCAGGTTGGTCTTTAACTGGGAAGAAGTCAATTGTATCAAATTGCCGCTATACGGATATTTTGTTAATCTTAGCCAAGGTTCAGGAAACTAACGGAGAAGATGGATATGGATTTTTCATTGTTGATACGACTCGACCGGGGGTTGCTTTTGGAGATGATATAGCAAAACCTGGTTTACAGGGTTTACCTGTGAATTCGGTAACTTTTGACCAGGTCATATTGCCAGAAGATAGTCTGCTAGGATTGACTTTAAATGGGGAAACTCAGTTAAATGATATTATCAAAAAATTACAGCTAGGATTAAGCGCAATCTCTATTGGTATCTCTGAGGGAGCTTTTGAAAAAGGTCTGGCTTTTGTAAAGGTCAAAAGAGGATTTGGGAAACGATTAATCGATGCGACAGTCTATCAACATCAATTTGCAGACTTGTATACTAAGCTGTGTGCAGCTGAATCTTACTTTGCCTCCTACAAGGATAGGATGAAGGCGGATTCTCTCTTTGTATCTCAGATAAAACTTTATACTACAAAAGTAGCAATTGAGATTTCTGAGGAAATTATTAGATTAATTGGACCTCTTGAAACCTTGGATGACATCCCTATAGACCGTTATCTAAAGGATGCCAAAACGATTGAAATCTATGGAAAATCTGGGGATTCGATTCGTAAAAGAATAGCAGCCCAATGGATAAAGGAGTAAAGCATGGCAGAACTCACCTTACAGGAATATCAATTTCATGATATGAAACTGATATGGCTACGTGGAGCCGATAAATTGACGGATGCAGGGACTCTTTTTGGTCCGGTTCCGAAAGTTGTGTGGTCTCGTTACTACCCAACAAATGATGCTAATATGATGGCAGAATTGACGGATCCTATTTTGATCCAGTACAAGGGTAAAAATTACTTGATAGATGCAAGTTTTGATACAGCAAAATTATCCGATAAACAAAGGCGTAACTTAGGAATCTTGTCTGAAAGTCGGGTAGAAGAAAGTTTGGCTCTTTTAGGACTATCGCCTGAAGACATTGACATCGTGCTGATGACACATATGCACCACGATCATTCTGGTGGCTTGACGTATGTGAATGATCAAGGGAAGCTGGTTTCCAAGTATCCAAACGCCAAGATTATTGTGAATGATGTCGAGTGGTATGAGATGAGAAACCCTAATGATCGAACGCGGGGAACTTATCTGAGAGAAAACTGGGAACCGATTCAAGATCAGGTGACGACTTTCTCAGAGTATATCAATGTCATTCCTGAGATTCAAATGATTCGTACTAGTGGTCATAGTAATGGTCATAGTATTGTTTTATTGAAGCAAGGTGAAGATACGATGATCCATATGGGGGACTTGATGTTAACACATGTTCATCGAAATCCTCTCTGGGTTCCAGCAGTTGATGATTATCCTATGAAATCAATTTTAGCAAAGGATAAATGGCTTCGTCAGGCTTTTGAGAATCATTACAAGTTTTTCTTTTATCATGATCAATTTTTTGCAGTAGCAGAGTTCGATAAGGAAGGGAAGGAATTTGTAGATTATGTTTTACGATCTCGCCCTCCGCTCATTCCTTTTACAGATCAGCAGGATCGTAAGCCAGATTTTTTAGGATAGCAGAATATGAGGAGACAAATATAACATTTTCTTGTTGACGGGGATATTGGTGCATCATGCATCCATTTGCCAACAAGAATCAACAGAAAATAAAAGGAGGACTCATATGTCAATTACAAAACTTTTACAGATTCAATATCCAATTTTCCAAGGGGCTATGGCTCAAATCTCGCACTATCAACTCGCAGCAGCTGTTTCTGAAGCTGGAGGATTGGGAATTATTGCTTCAGGTGGTATGACTGGAGAGCAATTACGAGAAGAAATTCGTGAACTGAGAAAGTTGACAGATAAGCCTTTTGGTGTCAACATCATGTTGATGATGAAAAACATCAAGGATATTGTGACTGTTATCATCGAAGAAAAGGTTCCGGTGGTAACTACAGGTGCAGGAACACCTAAGCATATCATGCCTTACTTGAAAGAAGCAGGAATCAAGGTTATTCCAGTTATTGCCAGTGTCAAGCATGCTCAAAAAATGCAAGAATTGGGAGTTGATGCTGTAATCGCTGAAGGTTCAGAAGCTGGTGGCCATATTGGAGAGACCAATACAATGGCTCTTATCCCACAAATCGTTGATGCGGTGACGATTCCAGTCATTGCTGCAGGAGGTGTGGCAGATGGTCGTGGACTTGCTGCTGCGATTGCCCTAGGGGCACAAGGAGTTCAAATGGGAACAGTTTTTCTTGCTTCAGAAGAATGTCCAATTTCTCCAGCCTATAAAGAAGCTATTTTGGCGGCAAGTGATACAGCGACTGCGGTTACAGGCCGCATTGCGGGAGCGCCAGTTCGTTGTATTCGCAATGAGATGACGGATCACTACATTGAATTAGAGCAGAAAGGTACAAACCGAGAGGAACTGGAAGAAATCACGATCGGTTCCCTATCTAAGGCTGTCTATGAAGGTGATACTGTTCATGGTTCAATGATGAGTGGACAAATTGCGGGTTTGGTGAAAGACATCAAGCCATGCAAGGCTATTTTAGAATCAATTGTGAAACAGGCGAAAGAGCGCTTACAAGACATTCGACTAGGATTAGGTGAATAATGTAATCTAGGTGGAAGATTCTGCACTGATGTGGAAAAAGGAGAGCGAGGCATTTGCTGTCCTTTTTTATATATGGTTTTTAAGAGCATCTTGCTATAATAAAAGCAGTGCTTTCTCTTTAAAAGTCGCTTTTTAAGGGCATTTGTGATATAATAATGCGCAAGAGGTTTAGAATGAAAAAAAATAATTTAATCCCGTTTTCTGCGGTCTTGCTAGGACTTGCAACTTTCGGAATCTTAACTTTGCTGATTATTTTTTCACATAATATTGCTGTAACAATCACTGTTTTGTTTTTATTTGTACTGCTTTATCTGCTTTTATTTGTATGGCAAAAAAAACAGTATGAAAAGAGCGAAATTGAACAAATCCAATATGTAAATCACCAAGCCGAAAATAGCTTGAGCACATTGCTTGATCAAATGCCGGTGGGAGTCCTGAAATTAGACTTATCTAGTGGCGAAGTGGAATGGTTTAATCCCTATGCTGAGTTAATTTTGACAAATGAAGAAGGGGAAATTGATGTTGAGTTAATTCAAACCATCATCAAGGCTTCTGTTGGGAATCCTGGTTCGTATGCTACCTTGGGCGAAACACGATATGCTGTCCATATGGACAAGGCTTCAGGCGTTTTGTATTTTTTTGATGTTTCTGGGGAGTACGAGGCAACTGTCGAATTGGTAACTAGCCGTCCAGTCATTGGGGTCATCTCAGTGGATAATTACGATGATTTGGAGGATGCGACGTCCGACTCTGATATCAGCCATATCAATAGCTTTGTAGCTAATTTTGTTTCAGAATTTGCTAGTAAGTATGCTATGTTTTCTCGCCGTGTGGGGATGGATCGTTTTTATTTATTCACAGATTATACAGTACTCGAGGAATTGATGAATGATAAATTCTCTGTTATTGATACTTTCCGAGAAGAATCAAAACAGAGGCAGCTAGCCCTAACTTTAAGTATGGGATTTTCTTATGGTGATGGAAATCATGAAGAGATAGGGAAAATTGCCTTGCTCAACTTGAACTTAGCAGAAGTTCGCGGTGGTGACCAGGTGGTGGTCAAGGAAAATGATGAGACCAAGAATCCAGTCTACTTCGGTGGAGGAACTGCTGCGTCTATCAAACGTACTCGTACACGTACGAGAGCCATGATGACAGCCATTTCTGATAAGATTCGAAGTGTTGACCAGGTTTTTGTAGTCGGTCATAAAAATCTAGATATGGATGCCTTGGGCTCTGCTGTCGGTATGCAGTTGTTTGCAAGTAATATTATTGAAAACAGTTATGCTGTCTATGATGCAGATAAAATGTCAGCAGATATCGAGCGTGCTATCCAGTTCTTAAAGAAGGAAGATACTACGAAACTCTTATCTCTTACAGATGCGATGAAGCTAGTTACAAGCCGTTCGTTATTGATTTTAGTGGATCACTCAAAGACGGCTTTGACCTTATCGAAAGATTTTTATGATTTGTTTACTCAAACTATTGTTATTGACCATCATAGACGTGATCAGGATTTCCCTGAGAATGCAGTCATCACCTATATTGAAAGTGGAGCAAGTAGTGCGAGTGAGCTGGTCACAGAATTGATTCAGTTCCAAAATTCTAAGAAAAATCGTTTGAGTCGTATGCAGGCTAGCGTACTGATGGCTGGAATGATGTTGGATACCAAGAACTTTACATCTCGCGTAACGAGTCGAACCTTTGATGTGGCTAGCTATCTGAGAACACGGGGAAGTGACAGTATTGCTATCCAGGAGATTGCTGCGACAGATTTTGAAGAGTACCGTGAGGTAAATGAACTCATTTTACAAGGTCGTAAGTTGGGGTCAGATATCTTGATTGCCCAAGCTAAGGACTCAACTACTTATGATACGGTTGTCATCAGTAAGGCTGCCGATGCTATGTTGGCTATGTCTGGTATTGAGGCTAGTTTCGTTCTAGCAAAAAATACACAAGGATTTATCTCTATCTCAGCTCGAAGCCGCAGTAAAATCAATGTGCAACGTATTATGGAAGAGTTGGGTGGCGGTGGTCACTTTAATCTAGCTGCTGCACAAATCGAGAATATGAGTCTGTCAGAAGCAGGAGAAAAATTGACCCAACTTATCTTGGATGAACTAAAGGAAAAGGAGAAAGAAGAATGAAAGTAATCTTTTTAGCAGATGTTAAAGGAAAAGGAAAAAAGGGCGAAATCAAGGAAATGCCAACTGGCTATGCTCAAAACTTCCTGATTAAAAAGAATTTGGCCAAGGAAGCGACTGCTCAAGCAGTGGGCGAGTTGCGTGGTAAACAAAAATCAGAAGAAAAGGCTCATGCTGAAATGATTGCTGAAGCAAAAGCCATCAAGGCTAAGCTTGAAGCAGAAGAAACGGTTGTAGAGTTTGTTGAAAAGGTTGGACCAGATGGCCGTACATTTGGCTCCATCACTAACAAGAAAATTGCAGAAGAATTGCAAAAGCAATTTGGTATCAAGATTGACAAACGCAATATTCAAGTGCAAGCACCAATTCGAGCAGTAGGTTTGATTGATGTACCAGTAAAGATCTATCAAGATGTTACAAGTGTCATCAATCTTCGTGTAAAAGAAGGTTAAGTTTACAACTTCTTGACAAGATTGTAAAAGGAAGGAAAGTCGGATGGCAGAAGTAGAGGAACTGCGAGTTCAACCTCAGGATATTTTGGCCGAACAATCTGTTCTGGGGGCTATTTTTATAGATGAGAGTAAGCTCGTTTTTGTCCGAGAATACATTGATTCTCTTGACTTCTTTAAGTATGCTCATCGGTTGATTTTCCAAGCGATGATAGACTTGTCGGATCGTGGAGAAGCGATTGATGCGACGACAGTACGGACGATTTTGGATAGCCAAGGTGATCTCCAAAATATTGGTGGCTTGTCCTATCTTGTTGAAATTGTCAACTCTGTGCCAACTTCAGCTAATGCGGAGTATTATGCTAAAATCGTTGCAGAAAAGGCTATGCTACGTCGCTTGATTTCCAAGTTGACAGAGTCTGTCAACCAGGCCTATGAAGCGTCTAAGCCTGCAGATGAAATCATTGCTCAAGCTGAAAAGGGACTCATTGATGTTAGCGAAAACGCCAATCGTAGTGGTTTCAAGAATATCCGAGATATTCTGAATATCAACTTTGGGAATCTAGAAGTTCGCTCTCAACAAACAACGGATATCACAGGTATTGCAACAGGTTATCGTGATTTGGACCATATGACGACAGGTCTCCATGAGGAGGAGTTGATTATCCTAGCGGCGCGTCCAGCGGTTGGTAAGACAGCCTTTGCCTTGAATATTGCGCAGAACATCGGTACTAAGTTGGACAAGACGGTTGCCATCTTTTCACTGGAAATGGGTGCAGAAAGCCTAGTAGACCGTATGTTGGCAGCAGAAGGTCTGGTGGAGTCTCATTCTATTCGTACGGGTCAATTGACTGATGAAGAGTGGCAAAAATATACCATTGCTCAAGGGAACCTAGCCAACGCGAGTATCTATATCGATGACACACCAGGAATTCGGATCACGGAAATTCGTTCGCGCTCACGTAAACTGGCTCAAGAAACAGGTAATTTAGGTTTGATTTTGATCGACTACCTACAGCTTATCACAGGGACTGGTCGTGAGAATCGTCAACAAGAAGTCTCTGAAATTTCTCGTCAGTTGAAAATTCTAGCTAAGGAGCTAAAGGTTCCAGTCATTGCTCTCAGTCAGTTATCTCGTGGAGTGGAACAGCGTCAAGATAAGAGACCAGTCTTGTCTGATATTCGTGAATCGGGTTCCATTGAGCAGGATGCGGATATTGTAGCCTTTCTATACCGTGACGACTACTATGATCGTGCGGGTGAAGAAGAGGAAGGAATTCCAAATAACAAGGTAGAGGTTATCATCGAGAAAAACCGTAGTGGAGCTCGTGGAACGGTGGAATTGATTTTCCAAAAAGAATACAATAAATTTTCAAGTATCTCAAAGAGGGAGGCATAAGATGTCAGATGCATTTACAGATGTAGCCAAGATGAAAAAAATCAAAGAAGAGATCAAGGCGCATGAGGGACAAGTCGTTGAAATGACTTTGGAAAATGGTCGTAAGCGCCAAAAAAATAGATTGGGTAAGTTAATTGAGGTTTATCCATCTCTATTTATCGTTGAATTTGGGGATGTTGAGGGTGACAAACAAGCCAATGTCTATGTTGAATCCTTCACCTACTCAGATATCTTGACAGAGAAGAACTTGATTCGCTATCTAGACCAAGAATCCTAAAATGAAGTGAGCTTTGCTCACTTTTTTCTTTTTCTCCCGAATAGTATAAACGAGGGTAACCTCAGAAATTTATATCACTAAGGAGAATGAATGACGTTTTTTAAATCAGGAGTTAAGAAGAGTAGATATACTCAGTTGGGTGTAGGGCTGGCTACTTTGTTCGTTACGAGTACTTTTTTGTTTGGTGGGGAATCGGTTCAGGCCGACAGTGTAGCGCGTGGAGATGACTATCCGCTTCACTACAAAAATGGTAGTGTTGAAATCGATCAGTGGCGGATGTATTCTCGCCAGTGTACGTCTTTTGCGGCCTTTCGTTTGAGTAGTGTAAATGGCTTTGAGATTCCTCCTGCCTACGGAAATGCGAATGAATGGGGGCATCGTGCTCGTCGTGAAGGTTATCGTGTGGATACTAAGCCAGAAGTTGGGGCTATTGCTTGGTCGACAGAAGGTTATTATGGGCACGTGGCCTGGGTATCAAATGTATCAGGGGATACGATTGAGATAGAAGAGTATAATTATGGAGTTCGAGAAAAGTATAACCGTCGAAAGGTCAAGGCTAGTTCGATGACAGGTTTTATTCATTTCAGGGATTTATCCACTAGCCATAGTGCGGGTGAGAATGCTCGTAGCTCAGAGCTTCTGTCTAGTGGGACAATAGTATTCACGGGGAAATCGCCTATTATGGACCAACCATCAAGTACAGGACAAGTTATTGACTACTATTATGCTGGTGAGAGTGTGAGTTATGATCAGGTTCTTGAAAAGGATGGTTATAAGTGGCTTGGTTATTTGTCTTATAGCGGTTCTAGAAGATATGTGCAGTATGCAGAGCTAAGCAATACAGAAAAGGGCTGGAAAAAAGAAGGAGGGAGTTGGTATTACCGAGAGAATGGGAAACTCGCAACTGGTTGGAAGAAAATAAATGGCAGTTGGTATCACTTTAAAGACAATGGAACCATGTCAACAGGTTGGGTGAAGGATAGTTCGCATTGGTACTATCTAAAGGCATCAGGGGAGATGCAGACGGGATGGCTCAAGGAAAATGGAACATGGTATTATTTGGAGAGTTCAGGGGCTATGAAGTCTAGCCAGTGGTTCCAGGTAGGAGGAAAGTCTTATTACGTCAATGCTTCAGGGGCTTTAGCAGTGAATACTACTGTAGATGGCTATCGAGTGGATAGTAATGGAGCTAGAATCTAGAAAGAATATAAAAAAGAGGGCTTCACTACCATTTGCCTATTCTTTCCGATGGTATTTTTCCTTGCTTTCCTTTATAATGGGTGTATGGACAAGAAAAAATTATTATTAATTGATGGCTCTTCTGTTGCCTTTCGAGCTTTTTTTGCGCTCTATCAGCAACTGGATCGATTTAAAAATGCTAATGGCCTTCATACCAATGCAATTTACGGATTTCAACTTATGTTGAATCATGTCTTGGAGCGAGTTGAACCCAGCCATGTTTTGGTAGCTTTTGATGCAGGTAAGACGACTTTCCGAACAGAGATGTATGCAGACTACAAGGGTGGCCGTGCTAAAACTCCAGATGAGTTTCGTGAGCAATTTCCCTTCATTCGTGAATTACTAGACCATCTTGGGATTCGCCATTATGAGTTGCCCCAGTATGAGGCGGATGACATCATCGGGACTCTTGGTCGCTTGGCTGAGAAAGATTCCTTCGATGTGACCATTGTCAGCGGGGACAAGGACTTGATCCAGTTGACGGATGAACACACAGTGGTTGAGATTTCCAAGAAAGGTGTGGCTGAGTTTGAGGCCTTTACACCAGCTTATCTCATGGAAAAGATGGGACTAACACCAGCTCAGTTTATTGATCTTAAGGCTCTTATGGGGGATAAGTCTGATAATATCCCTGGTGTCACGAAAATCGGTGAAAAGACGGGTATCAAGCTCTTGCTAGAACACGGTTCGTTAGAGGGTATTTATGAAAATATCGATGGGATGAAGGCTTCTAAGATGAAGGAAAATCTCATCAATGACAAGGAACAAGCCTTTTTGTCTAAAACCTTGGCGACCATTGAGACTCAGGCACCAATTGAGATTGGACTAGATGATTTGGTCTATAATGGCCCAGATGTGGAAAATCTCGGAAAATTCTACGATGAGATGGGCTTCAAACAGCTTAAACAAGCTTTAAATGTTTCGTCGACGGATGCGCCTGAGAGTTTAGACTTCACTATCGTTGACCAAGTGAAGGAGGATATGCTGAGCGCAGACTCCATCTTCCACTTTGAACTTTTTGGTGAGAATTACCATACAGATGACTTGGTTGGTTTTGCCTGGTCCTGTGGGGACAAACTTTACGCTACAGACAAACTTGAGCTCTTGCAGGAGCCGATTCTCAAGGATTTTCTAGAAAAAACACCTCTAAAAGTGTATGATTTTAAGAAAGCGAAGGTTCTTTTAAATCGTTTGGACTTGAACCTGCAGGCCCCTGCTTTTGATAGTCGCTTGGCCAAATACCTCCTCTCTACTGTCGAGAATAATGAAATTTCAACCATTGCGAATCTTTATGGTCAGACTTACATAGTCGATGATGAGACCTTCTACGGCAAGGGGGTCAAGAAAGCTATCCCTGAGAGAGAGAAATTCTTGGAGCATTTGGCTCGCAAGGTTGCTGTATTGGTTGAGACTGAGCCTGTTTTACTTGAAAAACTCAGTGAACATGGACAGTTAGACCTTCTCTATGACATGGAGCAACCTCTGGCTTTTGTCCTTGCCAAGATGGAAATCGCTGGTATCAAGGTCAAAAAAGAAACCCTACTTGAGATGCAAGCTGAAAATGAGGTCGTCATTGAGCAACTCACTCAAGAGATTTACGAACTGGCTGGTGAGGAGTTTAATATCAACTCGCCTAAGCAGTTGGGCGTCCTTCTTTTTGAAAAACTCGGTCTTCCTCTAGAATACACCAAGAAAACCAAGACAGGTTACTCGACAGCCGTGGATGTGCTAGAGCGTCTGGCTCCTATTGCGTCAATTGTTAAGAAAATTCTAGACTACCGTCAGATTGCTAAGATTCAATCCACCTACGTGGTTGGCTTGCAGGATTGGATTTTAGATGATGGCAAGATCCACACGCGCTATGTGCAGGATTTGACTCAGACTGGGCGTTTGTCTAGTGTAGATCCAAACTTGCAAAATATCCCTGTTCGCTTGGAACAAGGTCGCCTCATTCGTAAGGCTTTTGTGCCAGAGTGGGAGGATAGCGTGCTGCTCAGCTCGGACTATTCACAGATTGAGTTGCGCGTTTTGGCGCATATCTCTAAGGATGAGCACTTAATCAAGGCCTTCCAAGAGGGAGCAGATATCCATACTTCGACAGCTATGCGTGTCTTTGGAATTGAACGTCCTGAGGATGTGACGCCAAACGACCGTCGCAATGCCAAGGCTGTCAACTTTGGAGTGGTTTACGGGATTTCAGATTTTGGTTTGGCGAACAATCTTGGTATTAGTCGTAAGAAGGCCAAAGCCTACATTGATACCTACTTTGAGCGTTTTCCTGGGATTAAAAACTATATGGAAGAAGTGGTACGTGAAGCGCGTGATAAGGGATATGTAGAGACCCTCTTCAAACGTCGTCGAGAGCTACTAGATATCAATTCGCGCAACTTTAATATTCGTGGTTTTGCAGAGCGAACTGCCATTAACTCCCCTATTCAGGGTTCGGCAGCAGATATCCTCAAGATTGCTATGATCCAGCTAGACAAAGCTCTAGTTGAGGGTGGTTATCAGACCAAGATGCTCTTGCAAGTGCATGATGAAATCGTCCTTGAAGTTCCGAAATCAGAACTAGCAGCTGTTAAAGTACTAGTGAAACAAACCATGGAAGAAGCCATCCAACTCAGTGTTCCACTCATTGCAGATGAAAATGAAGGGGCAACCTGGTACGAGGCTAAATAAGAAAGTTATGAAAGAGTTTGAAGCATTTGCCTTCAAGCTCTTTTTCATGGTTTTCTGTAAGCAGTTTCCTTGACTTTTCCTTGTATTTGCGTTACTATATGTCCATATAAGATATGGGAGTCTGTGTACAGTCTGAGAGGAAGTGTTAAACTTCGACCGCACCTGATCTGGGTAATGCCAGCGTAGGGAACGATACTTAGCCGAATTCTGCACCTTTTCCATATATGGTAAAGGTTTTTCTTTTTGTCAAAAAGAAAAACTGAGAAGAGGAGGTTTTTATGAAAGCAAGCATTGCCTTGCAAGTCTTGCCCCTATCACAGGGGATTGATCGAATTGCTATTATCGATCAAGTGATTGCTTATCTGCAAGCTCAGTCCGTGACCATGGTGGTGACACCATTTGAAACGGTCTTGGAAGGGGAGTTGGATGAGCTCATGCGCATTCTCAAAGAAGCGCTTGAAGTGGCCGGGCAGGAGGCAGATAATGTCTTTGCCAATGTCAAAATAAATATAGGAGAGATTTTAGGCATCGATGACAAACTTGAAAAGTATACTGAGACGACACATTAGTCTGTTGGGTTTTCTAGGAGTCTTGTCAATCTGGCAGTTAGCAGGAGTATTCAAACTTTTACCCAAGTTTATCCTGCCAACTCCTCTTGAGATCCTCCAGTCCTTTATTCGTGACAGAGAATTTCTCTGGTACCATAGCTGGGCGACCTTGAGAGTGGCTTTGCTAGGTCTAGTTTTAGGTGTCTTGATTGCCTGTCTCATGGCGGTGCTCATGGACAGTTTGACTTGGCTCAATGATCTTATCTACCCTATGATGGTGGTTGTTCAGACCATTCCGACCATTGCCATAGCGCCTATCCTGGTCTTGTGGCTGGGCTATGGGATTTTACCCAAGATTGTCTTGATAATCCTGACGACAACCTTCCCTATCATCGTTAGTATTTTGGATGGATTTAGGCATTGTGACAAGGATATGCTGACCTTGTTTAGTCTGATGCGGGCCAAGCCTTGGCAAATCCTTTGGCATTTTAAAATCCCAGTCAGCCTGCCTTACTTTTATGCAGGTCTGAGAGTCAGTGTCTCCTACGCCTTTATCACAACTGTGGTGTCTGAGTGGTTGGGAGGTTTTGAAGGACTTGGTGTTTATATGATTCAGTCTAAAAAACTGTTTCAGTATGATACCATGTTTGCCATTATTATTCTGGTGTCGATTATCAGCCTTCTCGGTATGAAGTTGGTCGATATTAGTGAAAAATATGTGATTAAATGGAAACGTACTTAAAAGAAGCATTTTGTAAAAAGAAAAGAGGAAATAAAATGAAGAAAACATGGAAAGTGTTTTTAACGCTTGTAACAGCTTTTGTGGCTGTCGTGCTGGTGGCTTGTGGTCAAGGGACTGCTTCTAAGGACAACAAAGAAGCAGAAGTTAAGAAGATTGACTTTATCCTAGACTGGACGCCAAATACTAACCACACAGGGCTTTATGTTGCCAAGGAAAAAGGTTATTTCAAAGAAGCTGGAGTGGATGTTGATTTGAAATTGCCACCAGAAGAAAGCTCATCTGACTTGGTAATCAATGGCAAGGCACCATTTGCTATCTATTTCCAAGACTACATGGCTAAGAAATTGGAAAAAGGCGCAGGGATTACTGCCGTTGCCGCTATCGTTGAGCACAATACATCAGGTATCATCTCACGTAAATCTGACAATGTAACTAGTCCAAAGGACTTGGTTGGTAAGAAATACGGTACTTGGAATGACCCAACGGAACTGGCTATGTTGAAAACCTTGGTAGAATCGCAAGGTGGAGACTTTGAGAAGGTCGAAAAAGTACCAAACAACGACTCAAACTCCATCACACCAATTGCCAATGGCGTTTTTGACACTGCTTGGATTTACTACGGTTGGGATGGTATCCTTGCCAAATCTCAAGGTGTAGATGCCAACTTCATGTACTTGAAAGACTATGTCAAGGAATTTGACTACTACTCACCAGTTATCATTGCAAACAACGACTATCTCAAAGACAACAAAGAAGAAGCTCGTAAAGTTATCCAAGCCATCAAAAAAGGCTACCAATATGCTATGGAACATCCAGAAGAAGCTGCGGATATTCTTATCAAGAATGCCCCTGAACTTAAGGAAAAACGTGACTTTGTCATCGAATCGCAAAAATACTTGTCAAAAGAATACGCAAGCGACAAGGAAAAATGGGGACAATTTGACGCAGCTCGCTGGAATGCCTTCTACAAATGGGATAAAGAAAATGGTATCCTTAAAGAAGACTTGACAGACAAAGGCTTCACTAACGAATTTGTAAAATAATGACAGAAATTAGACTCGAACACGTAAGCTATGCCTATGGCGATGAAAAGATTTTAGAGGATATCAACCTGCAGGTGACTTCAGGTGAAGTAGTTTCTATCCTGGGACCTAGTGGTGTTGGAAAGACCACCCTCTTTAACCTAATCGCTGGGATTTTAGAAGTCCAGTCAGGTAGAATTGTCCTTGACGGAGAGGAAAATCCCAAGGGGCGCGTGAGTTATATGTTGCAAAAGGATCTCCTCTTGGAGCACAAGACGGTGCTTGGTAATATCATTTTGCCCCTCTTGATTCAAAAGGTTGATAAGGCCGAAGCTATTTCCCGAGCGGAAGAAATTCTTGCGACTTTCCAGTTGACAGCTGTACGGGACAAGTATCCTCATGAACTCAGTGGCGGGATGCGTCAGCGTGTAGCCCTGCTCCGGACCCATCTTTTTGGGCACAAGCTCTTTCTTCTTGACGAGGCTTTTAGCGCTTTGGATGAGATGACAAAGATGGAACTCCACTCTTGGTACCTTGAGATTCATAAGCAGTTGCAGTTGACGACCTTGATCATCACACATAGTATTGAGGAGGCCCTCAATCTCAGCGACCGCATCTATATTTTGAACAATCGCCCTGGGCAGATTGTTTCAGAAATTAAACTAGATTGGTCTGAAGACGAGGACAAGGACGTCCAAAAAATTGCCTACAAACGACAAATATTAGCAGAATTGGGATTAGATAAGTAGAAAAATAGGGAGTTGGTGAAGATTATCCTTTATCAGCGCCCTTTTTCTTTTAAAAATGAGAAAATTTCGGTATAATAGTCAAAGATAGTCAAGGTTCAAAGAAGGAGTTTGATTTACTATGAGATTTAAAAATACATCAGATCATATCGAAGCCTATATCAAGGCGATTTTAGACCAGTCTGGTATCGTGGAATTGCAGCGGAGTCAGTTGGCGGATACCTTTCAGGTTGTGCCAAGTCAGATCAACTATGTCATCAAGACACGTTTTACTGAAAGCAGAGGTTACTTGGTTGAGAGCAAGCGTGGTGGTGGAGGCTACATTCGCATAGGGCGGATTGAGTTTTCCAGTCATCATGAGATGCTCCGCGATTTGCTTTACTCGATTGGTGAACGAGTTAGTCAGGAGATCTATGAGGATATTCTCCAGCTTTTGGTGGAGCAGGGCTTGATGACCAAGCAGGAAATGACCTTGCTGACTTCTGTAGCAACAGATCGTGTCCTAGGGGAAGAATCCTCAGTTGTCCGTGCCAATATGCTCCGACAGCTATTACAAGAGGTAGATAGAAAAGAGAAGTAAGATGAACTATTCAAAAGCATTGAATGAATGTATCGAAAGTGCCTACATGGTTGCGGGCCATTTTGGAGCTCGTTATCTAGAGTCTTGGCATTTATTGATTGCCATGTCCAATCACAGTTACAGTGTGGCAGGTGCAACTCTAAATGATTATCCTTATGAAATGGACCGTTTAGAAGAGGTTGCTTTAGAACTAACTGAAACGGACTATAGCCAAGACGAAACCATTACGGAATTGCCCTTTTCCCATCGTTTAGAGGTTCTCTTTGCAGAAGCAGAGTATGTGGCCTCAGTGGTCCATGCAAAGGTGCTAGGGACAGAGCATGTCCTCTATGCGATTTTACATGATGGTAATGCCTTGGCAACTCGCATCTTGGAGAGAGCAGGCTTTTCTTATGAAGACCAGAAAGATCAGGTCAGAATTGCTGCTCTTCGTCGCAATCTAGAAGAGCGTGCAGGGTGGACTCGTGAAGACCTTAAGGCTTTGCGTCAACGTCATCGCACAGTAACTGACAAGCAAAATTCCATGGCCAATATGATGGGCATGCCTCAAGCTCAAAGTGGCGGTCTAGAGGACTACACGCATGACCTGACGGAGCAAGCGCGTTCTGGCAAGTTAGAGCCAGTTATCGGTCGAGACAAGGAAATCTCACGTATGATTCAAATCTTGAGCCGTAAAACCAAGAACAATCCTGTCTTGGTTGGAGATGCTGGTGTCGGGAAAACAGCTTTAGCACTTGGACTTGCTCAGCGTATTGCTAGTGGGGATGTACCTGCGGAAATGGCAAAGATGCGTGTTCTAGAGCTTGATTTGATGAATGTCGTTGCAGGGACACGTTTCCGTGGTGACTTTGAAGAGCGTATGAACAACATCATCAAGGATATCGAGGAAGATGGCAAAGTGATCCTCTTTATCGATGAACTCCACACCATCATGGGTTCTGGTAGCGGTATTGATTCGACTCTGGATGCGGCCAATATTTTGAAGCCAGCCTTGGCACGTGGAACGTTGAGAACGGTTGGTGCAACCACTCAGGAAGAATACCAAAAACACATCGAAAAAGATGCTGCCCTTTCTCGTCGTTTTGCAAAAGTGACGATTGAAGAGCCAAGTTTAGCTGACAGCATGACTATTTTGCAAGGTTTGAAGGCTACCTATGAGAAACACCACCGTGTGCAAATCACAGATGAAGCTGTCGAAACAGCCGTTAAGATGGCGCATCGTTACTTGACTAGTCGTCACTTGCCAGACTCTGCTATCGACCTCTTGGATGAGGCGGCAGCAACAGTGCAAAACAAATCCAAACATGTGAGAATGGACGAATCCGACTTGAGTCCAGCTGACAAGGCCTTGATGGATGGCAAGTGGAAACAAGCAGGTCAGCTAATCGCAAAAGAACAAAAATTGCCAGTTTATAAGGACTTGGTGACAGAGACTGAGATCTTGACTACCTTGAGCCGCTTGTCAGGGATCCCAGTCCAAAAGCTGACGCAAACAGATGCTAAGAAATACCTTAACCTCGAAGCTGAACTACACAAACGTGTCATCGGCCAAGATCAAGCTGTTTCAAGTATTAGCCGAGCTATTCGCCGCAACCAATCAGGAATTCGCAGCCACAAGCGTCCGATTGGTTCCTTTATGTTCCTAGGACCGACGGGTGTCGGGAAGACCGAATTGGCAAAGGCTTTGGCAGAAGTTCTCTTTGATGACGAATCAGCCCTTATCCGCTTTGATATGAGTGAGTATATGGAGAAATTTGCAGCCAGCCGTCTTAATGGAGCTCCTCCGGGCTATGTGGGCTACGAAGAAGGTGGGGAATTGACAGAGAAGGTCCGCAATAAACCTTACTCAGTGCTTCTCTTTGACGAGGTAGAGAAGGCCCACCCAGATATCTTTAATGTCCTCTTGCAAGTCTTGGACGACGGTATCTTGACAGATAGCAAGGGTCGCAAGGTTGACTTTTCAAATACCATTATCATCATGACGTCAAATCTTGGTGCGACAGCCCTTCGTGATGACAAGACTGTCGGTTTTGGGGCCAAGGACATTCGTTTTGATCAGGAAAATATGGAAAAACGAATCTTCGAAGAGTTGAAAAAAGCTTATCGACCTGAGTTTATCAACCGTATTGATGAGAAGGTGGTCTTCCATAGTTTGGACAGCGAACACATGCAGGAAATTGTCAAGATCATGGTGAAACCATTGATTGCCAGCCTAGCAGAGAAAGGCATCGACTTGAAACTGCAAGCTTCAGCGTTGAAGTTACTAGCAAGCCAAGGTTATGATCCAGAAATGGGAGCCCGTCCACTTCGCAGAACACTGCAAACCGAAGTGGAAGACAAGTTGGCAGAACTTCTTCTTAAGGGAGAATTAGTGGCAGGCAAGACTCTCAAGATTGGTGTCAAAGCAGGTCAATTAAAATTTGATATTGCTTAAAAATGGAGAATCAGGAGTGATCCTGATTCTTTTTGTATTTATTTTTATAAAACTAAAGGAAATAAGTTGACAATATGTAAATATTGGTTATAATAAGAATAAATAGATATTAAGATTTGTATAGAATGAAAAAGAGCAGAGTTTCCTGAAATTTCCACCATTTCAATAGAGCCCTGTTTCTTTTTTTGCGTATGAAATGAAAATAATGTAAACCTAGCCAAAGAGTGAATTTTAGATAGGTTAAGAAGGGAAATAGATGAACATTTTAGTTGTAGATGATGAGGATATGATTAGAGAGGGAGTAGCTGCTTTTTTGAGAGAAGAAGGCTATCATGTCATTCTAGCAAAGGATGGACAGGAGGCTTTGGAGAAATTTCATGAGTTCCCTATTCATCTGATGGTCTTGGATCTGATGTTACCGAAGCGGAGTGGATTTGAGGTGTTAAAAGGAATTAATGGAAATCATGATATTCCTGTAATCGTCTTAAGTGCGCTCGGAGATGAGGAAACTCAGATGCAGGTATTTGACCTTTATGCTGATGATCATGTGACGAAACCATTTTCACTGGTGCTCCTAGTCAAACGGATTCAAGCCTTGCTTAGGCGTTACTATGTTGTGGAGGATATTTGGCATTATCAAGATGTGACAGTGGATTTCACATCCTACCAAGCTCGAGTCAAGAACGAGGAGGTTGCAATTAAGCCGAAAGAATTGTTGGTTTTAAAATGTTTAATCCAACATAAGAACCAGGTCTTGAGTAGAGAGCAGATACTCGAGTCTATCTCAAATGATTTTGCAGATTTGCCTCTTGATAGAGTAGTTGATGTTTACATTCGAAATCTTCGTAAGAAGTTGGATCTGGATTGTATTGTAACAGTGAAAAATGCCGGATATAAAATTAGCTTATGATAAAAAACCCCAAATTATTAACCAAATCATTTTTAAGAAGTTTTTCGCTTTTAGGTGCAATTGCTTTGGTCATCCACATTGCCATCTATCTGACCTTTCCTTTTTATTACATTCAGCAAGAGGGTGAGAAGTTTAATGAGAGTGCTACTATTATGAGCAAGTACTTAGAAGGCAAAAATTTTCATGAACTGCCTAGTTTGCTGGAGTCCTATTCGAAATCTCTTCGCATCTCTGCCCATTTGAAAGATGACGTACTGGATAAGAGAATTTCCCTTGTGCACGACTTGGAAATAAAGGAAGGCAGTCCCACTAACTATATCGTAACGATTGACCGTCAGATTACGACAGCTGATGGTAAAAAGGTAATCATTCAATTTATTCAAGGTGTGGATATTTATAAAGAGGCAACACGGATTATGCTTCTCTATCTCCCGTATACCTTTTTAGCAACGCTTGTATTTGCCTTTCTCTTTTCCTACTTCTATACGAAACGTTTATTGGAGCCTCTCTTTTATATCTCAAAAGTTACAGGTAAGATGCAGGAGTTGGATCATGATATTCACTTTGATGAAACGCGAAAGGATGAAGTTGGGGAAGTTGGAAAGCAAATCAATGATGTGTATGAAAACTTGCTGACAGTCATTGATGAATCTGAAAGAAGAAATGAACGGATTATCAGGTTGCAAAAGCAGAAAGTTTCTTTTGTTCGTGGAGCGTCACATGAGTTGAAAACTCCTTTAGCCAGTCTTCGAATTATTCTAGAGAATATGCAGTACAATATTGGGGATTATAAAGACCACCCTAAGTATATAGCAAAGAGTATCGATCAAATTGATCAAATGAGCCACTTGCTCGAAGAAGTTTTGGAGTCCTCTAAGTTCCAAGAGTGGACAGAGTGTAGCGAGACCTTGATAGTCCAGACTATTTTGACGGATATTTTATCTCGCTATCAGGAATTAGCACGCTCAAGAGGAATAGAAATTGAAAATCAATTGACAGATGCTACTAGGGTCGTCATGAGTCTCAAGGCATTGGATAAGGTTTTGACAAACCTGATTAGTAATGCAATTAAATATTCAGATAAAAATGGGCGCGTAACCATATCCGAGCAAGATGGCTATCTTTCTATCAAAAATACCTGCCAACCTCTTAATCAAGAAGAGTTGAATCATTTGTTTGATATTTTTTACCACTCTCAAGTTGTCACAGACAAGTCTGAAGGGTCTGGTTTAGGACTTTATATCGTGAATAACATCCTAGAAAGTTATCAAATGTCCTATAGTTTTCTCCCTTATGAACAAGGAATGGAATTTAAAATTTGCTTGCAAGCAGATTAGTTGTATAAAGCAAAAGAACGAAAATCTCTCCGTTCTTTTTTGTTAAAGTTCACATAGGTTTAACATGAGAATATTATTTTAAATATAGAAAAAAGAAAGGATACTGGTATGGTATTAGCGATTATTTTAGTAACCTTCCTCGTTCGATTGATTTTTTTAAAACGTTCAATGGAGAATGAAAAACGAATCCTTAGCAAGGGCGGGAAAGAATTTGGAGTTGAGAATACAAAACGATTAACGATGGCTCATATTGTTTTCTATCTCTCTTGCTTTGTTGAAGCAATGGTACATAAGACAAGGTTTGATGGCATAAGCATGGTTGGTTTAGTCTTGCTTATTTTTTCTATGCTGATGTTGATGTTGGTGATTCACTTGTTGGGAGATATTTGGACAGTAAAGCTAATGCTTGTCAATAATCACAAATATGTAGATCATCCTCTCTTTCGAATTGTGAAACATCCCAATTACTTTTTGAATATTCTTCCTGAGTTAGTTGGTTTAGCTTTGGTGAGTCATGCTTACGTAACTTTTATCTTTATTTTTCCTGTCTATGCGGTTATTCTTTATCAAAGAATAGCAGAAGAAGAGAAATTACTGCAAGAAGTTATCATTCCTAATGGAAGAATGAAAGGATAGCGAAAATAATATAGCAAATTTCATATACAATTCATATTAGCAGGATATACTGTAGTTAATTAAAATCATGGAGGATATAGATATGTTTAAATCAAATCATGAACGAAGAATGCGTTATTCCATTCGTAAATTTAGTGTAGGAGTAGCTAGTGTACTAGTAGCTAGCTTCTTTATGGGGAGTGTTGCTCATGCTGGTGAGATAAGCTCTAGTGCATCCACAAATAGTGCCAAGGTCACTGAGCAAACTTCATCTAAGAGTAAGGCAGGAGAAAACAAAGAAACTTCTTCTGAAAATAGTAAAAAAACAGAACCAGCTAGAGAAACTTTGAAAGATGCAAAAGAAAAATTAATAAAAGAGCTAGCGGAAAGTGACCTTCCTACAGATAAAAAAGCAGCATATCAGCAGAAAATCGAACAGGCGAATGATACAGAAAGCTTGCTTTCGATAGATAATGATTTTCACCTAGACTTACTAAAACACCATGAAAAGCAGCATATGGAACAAGAAAGGAAGGAAAAAGAAAATCAATCGAAAGATGAAAATAAGGTAGTTCCTCCGACTAAGGAGAGCTCGGAACAGTCTTACGATACTTCTACAAAAGAGAACACAGGTGCGGTCGCTGAAATTCAAAAACGTTTAAAAGAAGAAATCAGAAAAGGTACTCTACCAAATGAGCGGAAAGATTCCTTGATAAAAGAGATTGAGGGAGAATTGGAGAATAGTCATAGAGAGCTGGAAGATACTTTCAAAAAAATCAATGAAGAACTCGACCATCAAAAGAAATTGATTAGCGATATGGCAACTACAAAAGGTATCACTGAAGAGGATAAAAGTTCTTTAGTAGGCGAAATCAATAAAATCAAAGAGCGAATTGTAAATGATTTTAAGAACGAGTCGGATAAATCACTCCAAACGATTAAACAAGAAGTTATTGCTGATCTAGGTAAGTTATTCAAATCTTACAAAGCTTACGTTGAAAAAGAAATTCAAAACTACGTCAATCAACAAGTGGACGAAAACATAAAGGAGAAAAAACTAAACAAAGAAGAAGCAAACGAGGATGCCACAATCAAACAGTTACGCAAGTTGGAAAAAAAGGCGCTTCAGCAACTCGATCAGGCCGCGAAAAATGAAGAGGTGCTGAAGGCTAAACACAGTCTTCTTGATGAGATTGCAAAACTCAAGTCATCTAATGGCAATAAAGAGACAACGAAACCGAGAGACAAACGAAGTGCTAAGGAGACTGATCAGCAAGATTTAGCTAAACAAATTTCAGAAGCTAATCTATCGCTTTCTAATCACATGAGTGAGCTGTTGGATAGAACTAAAAAAGATCTGAAATCTGAGTATGAGTCTAAATTTGATGAATTAATTAAAAATGCCTTAGGAATTGTAAATAAATATAGATCAGAGCTTTCTAAAGCTCAAACAAAAGAGGAACTAAATCGGATTCTAGAAACAGCGAAGTCAGAGCTAAATGCTACTGTGGAGGAATTCAAAAAAGGGTTAACGAAACCAACTGAGCCTCAAAGAAAGCCTGATATGGAAGGTCATATTCCTCCAACTAAAGATGGGAAATCTCAGACACCGACTGAAGAAACGAAAGAGATAGAATCTTTGAAGAATAAGGCTAAGGAAGAGCTAAAAAAACTAGAGCAAGCTTTGGCTGAAGTGAATAACTATCCAGAGTTACCAGAAAATAACAGTGATTATAAGGTGCAGAAAAAAGATATTTGGGATGATTCTAAAAAGATTGCTCCTGATAAAATAAAAGCATTTAGAGAGCAGTTAGAAAAAGGTTCATACACTGCCAAAACTCTCCAAACGTTTATAGATGACTTTATCTATTATCAAATCCATGCACAAATCGAAAAGATGACAAGACAAGTCGCTTTGTATCGAGAAAAATACGCAAAAATTCCTAGTCTAGAAAAAGAATTTGAATCAGGTATCAAGCAAACATGGAATAAGAATTACGCTACCTTAGAAGGAAAATATCTAGCGGATTACTTTAAGGACGAATTTCTTCCATCCTTTAATAAGATTCAGCAGATTGTGGAACTTCAGAGGGCTATCAGTCAGCTTGAAGAAGAAATGAAGACAGTCCCAGATGGAGCTAAGTTAAAAGGTAAGAAACCACACACACCGGCACACCCCGGTACTGAGGATAAGAAGCCATCTGCTCCAAAACCAGGTATGCAACCAAGTCCTCAACCAGAAGGCAAGAAACCACACACACCGGCACACCCCGGTACTGAGGATAAGAAGCCATCTGCTCCAAAACCAGGTATGCAACCAAGTCCTCAACCAGAAGGCAAGAAACCACACACGCCGGCACAACCCGGTACTGAAAATCAGAAGCCATCTGCTCCAAAACCGGGTATGCAACCAAGTCCTCAACCAGAAGGCAAGAAACCACACACACCGGCACAACCAAAGACACATAAAATCTTTACAGCAGCAGATGGCAAGACGAAAGTTTCAGTAGTATTTGATAAACCTACAGATGCTGATAAGTTACATCTCAAGGAAGTAACGACGAAAGAGTTGGCTGATAAAATTGCTCGTAAAACAGGAGGAGGAACAGTTCGTGTGTTTGACTTATCTCTTTCTAAAGGAGGCAAGGAAACCCATGTCAATGGAGAGCGAACTGTTCGGCTCGCGCTTGGGCAGACTGGCTCAGATGTTCACGTCTATCACGTAAAGGAAAATGGCGACCTTGAACGCATTCCTTCTAAAGTTGAAAATGGGCAAGTTGTCTTTAAAACGAGCCACTTCAGTTTGTTTGCGATTAAGACACTTTCTAAGAATCAAAATGTCACTACACCTAAGCAGACTAAGCCGTCTATCCAAGATAGTCAAACACAGATAGGAGAGAGCCAAACTGGAAAATTCCAGAATAAAGAAGTTAATCGTAAATCACTGGCTACTGAAAATGAAACAGTAGCAAAAGGAAATTCTACATCAGCAACTGAGAAGAAATTGCCATCTACAGGAGTAGCGTCTAATCTAGTTCTTGAGATCATTGGTCTCCTTGGTTTGATTGGAACTTCATTCATCGCGATGAAAAGAAGAAAATAATGATTCAGTTTTTTAAAAATATCCACTTTCGATATTTAGCATTTGATTGGTTAACCATTGAAGATTCCAAAGATTTTACTTATAATTGGTATCTAATAATTATAAATCATTTCATATAGAGATGAATCTAAGATATAAAAAGAGAAGGCTAGTGAACCGCAAAAGTTAGAGTTTTTATGTCCAACTTTTGAGGGGCAGTATAAAGATGGCCTTCTCTTTTTTTGAAACCTTTTTATAAAAAATAATAAAAAACTATTGACAAAACAAAAATATAGTATATAATAAAAACATATAAAATAAAAATATCAAAAATTATAAAAAGGCAAAACGTTTATGAAAAAGAAAACAGCAGTCGTATTTGGAACCTTTGCCCCTCTTCATCAGGGTCATATCGATCTAATCCAGCGAGCGAAGCGTCAGTGTGACCAGGTCTGGGTAGTCGTTTCAGGCTACGAAGGAGACCGAGGTGAGCAGGTAGGCTTAACTCTTCAAAAACGATTTCGCTATATCCGAGAAGCTTTTCGTGACGATGAGTTGACCTCTGTCTGTAAGCTGGATGAGACCAACCTTCCCCGTTACCCTATGGGCTGGCAGGAGTGGTTGGACCAGATGTTAGCGGAGATTTCCTACGATGAAAACCAGCAAGAGCTGATCTTCTTTGTAGGAGAAGAAGACTACCAGAAAGAGCTATCTAAACGTGGATTTGAGACTGTCTTGCAAGAAAGAAAATTTGGTATTTCAGCGACTATGATTCGAGAAAATCCAAGCAAATATTGGAAATACATTGCTCAACCCTTCCGTCGTCAGTTTACAAAGAAAGTGTTGATTATGGGAAGTGCCAGCAATGGGAAGACTACTCTAGCCAAGGATTTGGCAAGGTATTACGATGCGCCGGTCAGTCTGGAATACGCGCGTGAGTACCAGATCAAAAACAATGTCCGCGACGATGAATTGACTCCAAAGGATTACTACTATCTCCTTTTAGGGCAGTATGACCAGACCTCAAAGCTAATCGATAGCAATGCCAATCGAGGTCTAGTGATAGCCGATACCAACTCCTTGGTAACCAAGGGCTACTATGACTATTACATGGAGACTGAGGATCAAGGGGACTTATCAGGAGAAACCTTTGACAATCTCTTTGTTTCAATCTTGGCTAAGGAAAAATGGGACTTGATTCTCTTCGTGCAACCTGTCGGTTCCTATGTCAATGACGGATTTAGAGATATGACCATGGCAGAAGACCACATTCGCTACAGTTTTTCCCAGCATTTGGATCAGATGAGGGAGCTATACTTAACGACCATTCCTTTAGTTTATCTAGCGGAGGATTACCTAGGCAATTATGAAGCAGCAAAAGTGGCTATTGATGCCATTTACCAAGCAGATTAGGAGAAAATGGTGAAAACAGTAACTAAAAAAATCACACAATTTATCGAAAACTTTAAAAATGTCCATGCCGAAGCTCGCAAGATTGGTTTTGCAGGAATCATGCGCCTGCTATGGAAAGATCTCTTTGTCGGCCGTAGCCTTTTCCAGTGGTTGTATCTTATCGCCTTATCAAGTGTTCCCTTGATCTTAGAGTTCACGCAAAATACAGAAAGCCATGACTGGCTGAGCTTGTTTGCATCTTGGACTGGGATTGTCTGTGTTATCTTGGTAGCAGAAGGGCGTGCAAGCAATTATCTCTTTGGGGCTATTAACTCGGCTATCTACTTGATCTTGGCCATGAATGCGACTTTTTATGGAGAAGTCTTGACGACTGTTTACTTCTTTGTCATGCAGCCGATTGGTCTCTATGCTTGGTTGTCCAATCGTATCAATGAACAGGAAAAACCAGAAGAATCCCACTTTGAAGCTAAGAAATTATCTGTGATTGACTGGCTCAAGTACTTAGCCTTGACTGCCATTATCTGGATTGGTATGGGCTTGGCTTATCAAAGTATCAATAGCGCTCGCCCTTTCCGTGATAGTGTTACTGATGCGACCAATGGTGTTGGTCAGCTCTTGATGACACGTCTCTACCGTGAGCAATGGATTTTCTGGATTGCAACCAATCTCTTTAGTATTTATCTCTGGTGGGGTGAAAATATCCACATTCAAGGGATGTACTGGGTTTACACACTCAACAGTCTAGTGGGATGGTACCAATGGACTAAGGCAGTTCGAAAGGAGGCATAAGATGGCAGATACGATGATTCCAGCCGGGATGACGGAAAAAGAATATTATGAAATCCATGCCAGTCAGGAGGAGTTTTTAGACTGGTACTACAGGCAGGAACTCCCTCAATATGAAAAACCAAGTGTGACAGTAGATATGGTGGCTTACTGCTTTGTCGAAGGAAAGATCAAGCTCTTACTGATCCGTCGCAAGGCCCACCCTTATCAAAACTGTTTGGCTCTGGTTGGAGGCTTTATGGATAAGGGAGAGGATGCTGCGCATGCCTGTCAACGCGAGGTGAGAGAAGAAGTCAATCTCGATCTACCTTTGGAAAAAATCGAGCAATTGATGACCGTATCGACCCCCGGTCGTGATCCACGGGGCTGGACGGTGACCATTGCCCACTTGGTGTACCTACCTAGTCGTGCCTTAGACCTCGTTCAGGCTGGAGACGATGCCAAGGATGTCGTTTTCGTAGATGTGGATTTCCAGACAGGCAAATGCTTCCTAGAGGGAGTCGAGTTGGACGAGCAAGCCTTCGCCTTTGATCATTATGCCATTATCCAAGAATCCATCAAACGAATCCAAGGGCGACTTGACTGGAATCCGACCTTCCTTTATCTGCTGGAGGAAGAGTTTACTGTCTATGAAGGAACCGAACTGGTCAATCTCATCAACCCAGGTCGGTCCATCGTCAGCAATAACTTTCTCGTAAAATACGGCGAATATGTAGAAGAAGTCGGGCTCAAACGAGTGCCTAAAAAGAAACCAAGAAAAACCTATCGATTGAAATAAAGAGGTCGGGACCAAAATCCCGACCTCTTTATTTATTATCATTTTTTATGAATGACTATCTTTCTTAGAATTACACAAGAGCGATGCAAAAAATAGGACTCTAATCTAAGAAATTTTCTATTTTTTCGTTTCAATTACGAATTGAAATAGTGGAGGGAACAATTTTTAAAATAGCTTCTCTAAATAGTTGACAGATTCAAGGTCCAATGTTACAATTATATTACAAAAAGATTTCTTAATATTTCAAAAAAGTTACAAAGGAGTGAAAAATGAAAAAGGAAACCCATATCAAATTGATGGCAGCGACTGTATTGGCTTCTACCTTGCTACTGGGAGCTTGTGGAAATAAAAACGAAACCACTCAAACCAGTAGCTCTGCAAAGACAAGTCAATCATCAAGCTCTAAAGCGGCTTCTTCTAGCAAAGAAAGCAAGACTCAAAAATCTTCAAGCTCAGCTTCATCTGAAAAAGCTCAATCATCTTCTAGTCAGTCTTCTACAACGGCAGAACAGTCACAAGCGGCACCTGCACCTGAATCAAGACAAGAACAAGCAGCCCCTAGTCAACCAGCCCCATCTCAGGCTCCTTCAACTCAACAGGCTTCTCAAGCCCAGTCTAACCAGTCAAGCTATGACCCGACAACTGACCGCCAACTTCAAGACAAGCAAGCAGAATACAACAAACGCTACAAGGGAGTTTTAACCATGGTGGATGGTGACTTCTCAGCCGCAGCGGGCAACTGGAAGGGAGCAAATGGCGAAACCATTACGGTTTCATCAGGGGGACAATTCACAGTAGAAACTGCAGATGGAAAGAAAGAAAACTATTCTATCAGAGGCTACTCTTACACTCTTGATGATGGTAAGTATAATGCCAAAATCGGTGGAGGAAAAATCATCCAAATTACAACAGGTGCGGATGGTAAAGTTTCAAGCGTTGCCTTGATTCAATAATAAAATTTGGTGCCTTAACTTTTACTAGAAATCGTGCTGTAAAAGAGTGAGCCAACTGTTTTTCACTTAGTTTCTCCAAGAGAAAGTGGTATAATAAAAAAATCAAAGGAAAACGAGTGATAGTACATGGCGGATAAATTAATCTTACCTCAAAACACACGATTGATGGGAGTATTTCTTGGGTTTGTAGGTGGTTCTTTGGATGTGTTTTGCCATATTCAATACCATAGTTTGGTAGCGACACAGACAGGGAATATTCTCCTATTGATATCTGATTGGCACGACTCAAATGTCATCAATACGATGCTACGATTCTGCTCAATTATTTTCTTTTCTCTAGGATTTCTGTTTGCATTGCACATGAAAGAATACCGCAAAACGGCCTACTGGCGGGTTAAGATGCTGCTCCCTTTATTTATTGGAACTCTCATTCTACCTTTCTTTTCACGATTTCCTCTATTAGAAGTTCCTTTCATCGCTTTTGGAACAGGAATGATGATGCTAACATTTACGGGCAGTTTGATTGAAGATCATCCCTATGTCATTTTTATGACGTCTGGAAATTACCGAAAGATGCTGACCGCTTTGTATCGCATTGCTAGAAGAGACGGAAATATCCAAGAATATCGTCGTCAGGCCTTAAATTATGGGATTGTTGTGGGAAGTTTCATAGTGGGCGCAATCAGCTTGGCTGTATTGATGCATTTTCTTCATGAATGGTCTATATGGATTGTCAGCCTCAATTTGTTTTTGATTATGTCCTATTATATAGCTAGAGTGAAGCAATTAGATTTACAAGATGAAAATATATAAAAACGGCAAGACTCATTTTTGAGCTTTGCCGTTTTTGTGAGTTGTAGATGTGAGACTATGCTTTGTCTAATTGCAAGAGGGCTTCAATCTCTGCAAGAGTGCTAGCTTGTGAAATGGCTCCACGAAGTTTAGCAGCGCCAGATGTTCCCCGGAGGTAGTGAGGAGCGAGGCCGCGGAATTCACGGACTGCAATTTTTTCTCCTTTGAGGCTAATCAAGCGTTTTAAGTGTTCGTAGGCGATTTTCATCTTATCTTCAAAGGTCAAATCAGGAAGGATTTCTCCTGTTTCAAAGTAATGATTGATTTGATTGAAGAGGTAGGGATTTCCCATGGCTGCGCGGCCAATCATAACTGCGTCAGCACCAACTTCTTCGATGCGTTGTTTAGCGTCTTGAACCGTACGGATGTCACCGTTGGCGATAAATGGAATCTTGGTCAAAGCTTGAGCGACCTTGTGAAGGGTCTCAAGGTCAGCGTGACCAGTATACATTTGCTCACGGGTACGACCGTGCATAGCAAGGGCAGAGACACCAGCAGCCTCAGCGGCGAGAGCATTTTCTACTGCCAGAGATGGGTCAGCCCAGCCGGTACGCATTTTGACAGTAAGGGGGATATCAAGGACAGACTGGACTTTGTTGATGATAGAGTAGATTTTGTCTGGATCCTTGAGCCACATAGCGCCAGCTTCGTTCTTCACAATTTTGTTAACTGGGCAGCCCATGTTGATATCGACGATATCGGTCTTGGTGTTTTCTTGGATGAATTCTGCTGCGCGTGCTAGGCTGTCTTCATCGCTACCAAAAAGTTGGATAGAGACAGGGTTTTCGCCTTCATCGATATGAAGCATGTGCAGGGTTTTTTCGTTGTTGTATTGGATTCCCTTGTCAGAGACCATTTCCATGACAACGAGTCCAGCTCCGAGCTCTTTTGCGATGGTACGAAAGGCTGAGTTGGTCACGCCAGCCATAGGCGCTAAAACGGTACGATTGGGAATCTCAACATTGCCAATCATAAAAGGTGTATTAAGATTTGTCACGAATGAGTTCCTCCAGGTCGTTTTCATCAAAGTTGTAAGTTGTTCGGCAGAATTGACAAGTGATTTCTGCCCCGTGGTCTTCCTCTTTCATTTCTTCAAGGTCTGAATTTGGAAGGCTGGCAAGAGCGTTCATAAAACGGTCTTTGCTGCAGTCGCATTGGAAACGAATTTCTTCTTCAGATAGGCGTTTGTAGGATTCGTCACCGTAGATGGCCTTGAGGAGAGATTCGATATGGTCTTCGCTTTCCAGAAGTGTTGAGATAGCTGGCATTTCTTGGATGCGTTTTTCAAAGCGAGCAATCTCTTCTTCCTTGGCTCCTGGCAAAACTTGGAGAAGAAAACCACCGGCAACTTCGACCTTGTCGTCTTTGTCTAAAAGAACATTGAGGCCAACTGCTGAAGGGGTTTGTTGGCTTTCTGTCAGGTAGTATGCCAAGTCTTCACCGATTTCCCCAGAGATGAGAGGAGTCATGGAGTTGTAAGGATTTCCAGTACCGTAGTCTGTGATAACGAGAAATTGACCATTTCCGATAAAAGGACCGACAAGGACTTCACCCGTTGCAGTCTTTTTGATGTCAACACCAGGGTTTTGAACGTAGCCTTTGACATTTCCCTTGGTATCTGCGACAGTGATGATGGCACCGAGAGAGCTCGTTCCAAGAACTTTTACAGTAATCTTGGTATCTCCTTTTTCATTGGCTGCGAGAATCTGGCTAGCGATAAGGGTGCGACCAAGTGCAACAGTTGAACTGGCCTGAGTTTGATGTTTTTCTTGAGCAGTGCGGACGGTTTCTGTACTGTCAAGGACAAAAGCACGAAAGGCTCCGCTTTCTGATATAGTTTTAATAATCTTATCCATACCTTCTATTTTAGCATAAAAATGCCCAAAGGGGGAGCCGTGTGTTTGCTGTTTCTGGGGAATAATAACGAGGAAATCGGCCTTGAATTCAAAAGCAACTATTTTTGAAAGGGCTTGAGATGGGAAGCACAGGCTCTTTTTCATTGAGCATAACTTCTTAGTGCTAGCCAACAACGATAATAATAATTCCTTCAAAGAGTAGGAACAATAAAGGCAGTAGTTTTTGATTTTTCATGTGAAATACCTCATTTTTATTTTTTTCTATTTTATGCTAAAATGTTAAAAATCAAAAATTATTCCCATATATGCTTATTGGAGGTGTATAATGAAAAAATTTGGAGAAATTTTTAAAATGTTTCGAGAATCTAGAGGATTACGACTAAAAGATGTTGCAAAGGCTGGTATATCAGTGTCCCAGCTATCTCGATTTGAAAAAGGAGAGACAGATTTAACCATTTCAAAATTTATGGCTATTTTAGATGAAATTAACATGCCTATTGATGAATTTATGTATGCTGTTCATGATTTTCATCGTGATGAACTGAACGAACTCTTATCAAAGGTTAGGCATTGTGTATCAAATCACGATGTTGATGGGTTGAAAAAATTACTTTATTCTCAGATGGAGTCAGATTCTAAACAGGGGAAATTTCATAAGCTTAATATCATTTTATTAAAAATTCGTTTACAAGATCTATCGGGAGAAGCTTATTATTCTAGTGATGAATTAGCGTATCTAACCGATTATCTCTTTAGTATAGAATATTGGGGATACTATGAATTATTAATTTTTTCAAATACTCTAGATGTCCTAAAACATGATGTTTTCATGGTTTTGGCTAGAGAGATGTCTAGACGTTCAGACTTTTATAAAGAAATTCCTAATAACAGAAGATTGATTTCATCTATGTTATTAAACGGCTACATTACATGTATTGAAAGAGGAAAATTTCTTGATGCTTTGTATTTTGAAAAGCAACTAAACCAATGCTTTTTCACTGAAACTGAAATTTATGAGCGATTGGTATTCCAGTATGCCCAATATCTATATCGCTATAAAAAAGAGACGGATTGCAAAGCAATTATTGAAATGAGGAAGTGTATTGGAGCAATGAAATTAGCGGGAAGTAACCACTTAGCAAAGACTTATGAAAGGCACTTAGAAAAAATTTTAGCAAGTAAAAAGTAATACGCAGATATGGGAAAGGAAGTATCTCGAAATAATATTTTGGTAGAATTATCTTTAGAAATTTCAATTACGGTTGTTTTATCAGTTCATTGTATTTGAGCGATAGGATTTTTCGAAGTTGTCTCCATAATTATGAATTTTGAGGTATTTAATATGCAAGTTCTATCTCCATATATTTTAAGAAAGAAAAGTGAAACAGGAGAATTATTTTTCAATAGTAACATAATCATTCTTAATAAACAGCAGCATATATAGGTTAATTAAATTATTGTATAGTCTCAGTTGGAGTTAATTTGTTTATAACTTTTAGACCGAGGCTTTTATATCTATTCGCTTTCTTTTAGATAGGCATATTTATGAAATTTCTAAAATATATTAAAACTAATATTTTTATCTATTTTTTAATAGGAGTACTTTTGAATAGCGGGATGGCTTTAATAAAGCCATTGTTATTGGATAAGCTATTGAATATTCGTGAAGAGCAACTTACAATTGGTACAATTTCATACTTTGTTTTATATGGCCTGTGTCTGCACCTATTTTTTTATAGCACAATGCTGCTAGCAAATTTTGTCAGTAATAATCTGCAGCGTCATCTGCAAATTCGTTTAAAAGATCAGCTTATTAGGAAACTATTTTTGAAAGAAAACGTTGTATATGATGAAAAAGTTTCAATTGTTACACAAGATATGGAACTGCTCTATAATCGCTTCTTTTTACCCTTGGATATGATAGTTGGAAGAGTTTTTATACTTTGTACAACGATTATTTTTATTTTGGTGCAAAATTTTTGGCTTGGTCTTGTTTTTATCGTATTCTCTGTTCTTCGACCATTACCTCAATGGATAATGAATAATCGTTTAATGAAAAGTGGTGCAAATTTTTCGGAAATGCAAAAAGCTTTTCATCTATCTGTAGGAGATTTTTTTAAGGGAGCAGATACGATATATTTTTATGGCGCTAGTAAAGAAAACTTTGCTGAGATGAGAAAAAACAACGAGTGTTACGAGAATGCTCGTTGGAAAAATGAATGGACTAGCAATGTCGTTTATTTTTTCAATGGTCCTTTAGAATTCCTTAGTCAGGTACTACCTCTTGCACTTGGCCTTTTATTACAAAAGAGTGGAATAGAGTTAACAACAGCTAGTTTGGTCTCTATGTACATAGCTACAATGAATCTTAGCGGACCTATTCAAAGAATTATGTATAGCATATCTGATATACAGCGATCGCAAACAGTGAAAGAAAAAATATTTTCATTATTGGAAGAATCTTGTTTAGAAACATCATATCCGACAGTCAAATCTTTAGCTGAGCTAGTTTTGGAGGGCGTTTCAAAACAGTTTGGAGAGCAAGTGCTCTTTTACGATTTGTCACTTAGATTAACTAAGCCAAGTAAAGTTTTAATAAAGGGAGCTAGTGGTACCGGAAAGTCAACTCTTCTACAATTGGTAGCAGGAAAGATAAGTCCGAATAGTGGTAGAATTATCGTACGTGATAAAACAGGCCGAGAATTTACTCATTATCAGGGGAATGTCGCTTATATTTCTCAGAATCCATTTTTCAGACATGGGACAATCCGAGAAAATTTAACATTAGGACAGGAGATTTCAGATAAAGAATTACTCTGTTGCCTAGAACAAGTTGGCTTAACGAATGAAATCACCAATATTTTAGATTATCAACTGATAAATAATGGAGAAAACATTTCAGGTGGACAACGTTTACGACTTGAATTAGTTCGCTGTCTGCTTCGAAAAAAAGACATTGTGTTGGCGGATGAGGTTACATCATTCTTAGACAAGGATAATGCATATCAAGTGCGCCAATTACTTTTGCAGTTGCCCATCATTTTGATTGAAGTTGCTCATCATATTGATTCAGAAACGGTTTATAATCAAGTAATTGATTTGGGAAAATATAGAATAAAATAAATAGACTTGTTCGGCAACCCACCAGCCATCAAGAACACAGTATCTAATTTGATTAGTGAAATCCTTGGAATTTTTGTTCGGGTGTTGACAATCTTTGCTTTGGGACTCTATGACCTTCAGTTGCAGTAGGAACTTTGACTGTTGGCATCGGGCTTTCACTAGGTGGGACAACTGGTTATGCCTTGAACCCAGCTCGTGACCTTGGACCTCATATCATGCACAGCATCTTGCCGATTCCAAATAAGGGAGACGGAGACTGGTCTTATTCTTGGATGCCTATTATGGGACCTATCTTCAGCGCGGCCTTAGCAGTCCTTGTGTTTTCACTAGTCTAAGATAAAAGAGCAATTTGCAACAGAGTTTGAGATGGAATTCTCAGGCTCTTTTTTGATGGTAAAAACATTAACATTTTAATTTATCTTAAAATAACCTAAAACGAACTTTTAAGTTATGGTAAACAGTTGAAAAAAAGGTTGATAAAGTGGTAAAATGTTAGGAAGATAAGTTACTAATAGTGCGTATTTGTAGTCGATAGGAATGATATATTAATGGATAGCTTATGAAAAAACAACGAAACCTACATGTATTTTTAGGCCGGACGGCCCTATATTTTGTAATCTTACTTGGCTTGCTTTATTTTTTTAGTTATCTTGGGCAGGGACAAGGTGGCTTTATTTATAATGAGTTCTAGTTTAAAGGAGAAAAAGAACTGTGTCTAATAAACCGATAAAAGATATGATTGAAACGATTGAGCACTTTGCTCAAACACAGCCAACATATCCTGTCTACAATGTTTTAGGTCAAGAGCATACTTATGGCAATCTGAAGGCTGATTCAGATAGTTTAGCTGCAGCTATCGATCGACTTGACTTGCCTGAGAAATCTCCAGTCGTCGTTTTTGGTGGTCAGGAATATGAGATGTTGGCTACCTTTGTAGCGCTGACTAAGTCGGGTCATGCCTACATTCCAATTGACAGCCATTCAGCCTTGGAACGAGTTTCGGCTATCGTAGAAGTTGCAGAGCCAAGTTTGATTATTGCCATCTCAGATTTTCCATTGGAGCAAGTCTCTACGCCAATGATGACTTTAGCTCAGGTTCAAGAAGCCTTTGCTCAAGGGGATAGCTATGAGATGACGCATTCAGTCAAGGGAGATGATAATTACTACATCATCTTTACTTCTGGTACGACCGGTAAGCCAAAGGGAGTGCAGATTTCCCATGACAATCTCCTCAGTTTTACCAACTGGATGATTACAGATAAGGAGTTTGCGACACCAAGTCGTCCACAAATGCTGGCTCAGCCCCCTTATTCTTTTGACCTATCTGTTATGTACTGGGCGCCAACCTTGGCACTAGGTGGTACGCTTTTCGCTCTTCCTTCAGCCATTACTCAGGACTTCAAAAAACTCTTTGCGACGATTTTTTCATTGCCAATGGCTATCTGGACATCAACGCCTTCCTTTGCAGATATGGCCATGTTGTCAGAAGACTTCAATAGCGAGAAAATGCCAGGAATCACGCATTTCTACTTTGATGGTGAAGAATTGACGGTCAAAACAGCTCAAAAACTGCGCGAACGTTTCCCAAATGCTCGTATTATCAATGCCTACGGTCCGACAGAAGCTACAGTAGCCCTATCGGCAGTGGCAATTACAGATGAGATGCTAGAAACTATGAAACGCCTGCCAATCGGCTATACCAAGGCGGATTCTCCGACCTTTATCCTTGATGAGGAAGGTCAGAAAGTTCCCAATGGTGAACAGGGAGAAATCATCATTTCTGGACCAGCTGTTTCAAAAGGCTATATGAACAATCCTGAAAAAACAGCAGAAGCCTTTTTTGAGTTCGAAGGTCTTCCAGCCTACCACACAGGAGATGTGGGAACTATGACAGATGAGGGCTTGCTTCTCTACGGTGGACGGATGGACTTCCAGATTAAGTTTAATGGTTATCGTATTGAGCTTGAAGATGTCTCTCAAAACCTCAACAAGTCTCGCTATATCGAGTCGGCTGTTGCTGTCCCACGTTATAACAAGGACCATAAGGTACAGAATCTACTGGCCTATGTGATCCTAAAGGATGGCGTCCGTCAGCAATTTGAACGCGATATCGATATTACCAAGGCTATCAAGGAAGACCTAGCAGATATCATGATGTCTTATATGATGCCGTCTAAGTTTCTTTATCGAGATAGTTTGCCGCTAACGCCTAATGGTAAAATTGATATCAAGGGCTTGATTAACGAGGTAAACAGTAGATGATGGAGCTTTATAAACAGCTACCTCATTTGGAACCTTATGGTGATCTTCAGTACTTTTTATACGTAATTGTTGCGACTTTACCTATCTTCATCGGTCTTTTTTTCAAGAAACGTTTTGCCTGGTATGAGGTGCTCGTTAGTCTCTTCTTTATCGTCACCATGTTGGTCGGTGGAAAGACGAATCAAATAAGCGCTCTTATCCTTTATGTTATCTGGCAAGTACTTCTTGTATCTTTCTACAAAAGGTACAGGAAAAAGCGGGATAGTAAATGGATATTTTACCTAGTTAGCTTTTTATCCCTATTGCCAATCGTCTTTGTGAAAGTATCTCCTGCTATTCATGGCTCTCAACCTTTGTTTGGATTTTTAGGGATTTCTTACTTGACCTTTCGTGCATTTGGGGTTATCGTTGAGTTAAGAGACGGTGTCATTAAGGATTTAACGGTCTGGCAATTCTTACGTTTTCTTCTCTTTATGCCGACTTTCTCCAGTGGTCCCATTGATCGTTTTAAACGCTTCAATGAAAATTATGAGACCATTCCTGAACGGGATGAGTTGATGGACATGCTAGAAGAGGCTGTCAAGTATATCATGCTTGGCTTCCTCTACAAGTTTATCTTGGCCCATATTCTAGGAGAGATTTTGCTACCTCCTTTAAAGAACTTAGCCTTGCAGACAGGTGGTTTCTTTAACCATTATGCTCTTGCAGTTATGTATACCTTTGGTCTGGAGCTCTTCTTTGACTTTGCGGGCTACTCTATGTTTGCCTTAGCCATTTCAAACTTGATGGGTATTCATAGTCCTATCAACTTTAACAAACCCTTTTTGTCAAGGGATTTAAAAGAGTTTTGGAATCGCTGGCACATGAGTCTGTCTTTCTGGTTCCGTGACTTTGTCTTTATGCGGATGGTCATGGTGTTGACCAGAAAGAAGGTCTTTAAAAATCGCAATGTCACTTCAAGTGTAGCCTATATTCTCAATATGCTGATTATGGGATTTTGGCATGGTGTGACCTGGTACTATATCGCCTATGGACTTTTCCATGGGATTGGGCTAGTCATCAATGACGCTTGGGTTCGTAAGAAAAAAGCGCTCAATAAAGAACGGAAAAAAGCTGGAAAGGGTTCCTTACCTGAGAATCGCTGGATTCAGTTGCTTGGCATGGTTGTCACCTTCCATGTCGTGATGGTTTCATTCTTAATCTTTTCTGGATTTTTGAATGATTTATGGTTTAAAAAATAAAAGGATATAAAAAATGGATATCAAATCAGAAGTTATTGAAATTATTGATGAGTTGTTTATGGAAGATGTTTCTGACATGATGGATGAAGATCTTTTTGATGCCGGTGTCTTGGATAGTATGGGAACGGTTGAATTGATTGTTGAGATTGAAAATCGTTTTGACATTCGTGTTCCAGTGACGGAGTTCGGTCGTGATGACTGGAATACGGCTAATAAAATCGTAGAAGGTATTACGGAGTTGCAGAATGCTTAAACGCTTGTGGCTGATCTTCGGGCCTATCTTCATTGCTGGATTTTTAGTTCTTCTACTCATCTTTTTTTATCCAAGTACAACAAGCCATAATCTGACGGAGGAGAAGTACTCGGCGGCTTCTGTTAGTACAGAGAGCTTTAAAGAGAGAAGCCAAAAAGTAAGGGCCCTTACGGATCCAAATATGCGTTTTATCCCTTTTCTAGGGTCAAGTGAATGGGTTCGATTTGACAGTATGCATCCTGCTGTTTTAGCGGAAAAATACAATCGTCCCTATCGTCCTTATTTTCTAGGTCAGGCAGGAGCAACCTCTCTCATCCAATATTTTGGATTACAACAAATCTTGCCGGAAATAGAGAATAAGCAAGCGGTATTTGTGATTTCACCTCAGTGGTTTACACAGTCAGACATTGATTCTTCAGCTTTTCAGAGCTATTTTAACAGCGATCAGTTGACAGCTTTTTTGGAAAATCAATCTGATGATACTGCTACTCAGCATGCAGCTATTCGTTTGTTAAAGCAGAATCCTAATGTTGCATTAAAAGGAATTGTTCAAAAGCTATCGAAGGGCGAGGAATTGTCAGAGGTTGATCGGCTTACTATTGATATTTTTGCACGATTCAATGAAAAACAGTCCTCTCTCTTTGGTCAATTTTCCATTCGAGGAAAACTCAAATACAAGGAACATGTGGAGAACTATTTAAAAGATCTTCCAGATCAGTTTTCGTATGATGAGTTGGAGAAAATTGCTCGTAAGGATGCGGAAGCAAACACGACCAATAACGATATGGGGATTGAAAATCATTTTTATAATACTCGGGTGAAAAAAGATCTAAAAAAATGGGAGGGTTCCCAAAAAAATTACAGCTTCCTCAGCTCAACGGAGTACAATGATCTACAGTTGGTACTCAATCAATTTGCAAAATCGAAGGTCAATGTACTCTTTGTCATCCAGCCCGTCAACAAGAAGTGGATGGAGTACACAGGGCTCAGCGAAGAGATGTACCAGCATGCAGTGGAGAAAATTCGATACCAATTAGAAAGTCAAGGTTTTACCAATATTGCTGATTTTTCAAAAAATGGAGGGGACCCTTATTTTGTCAAGGATACCATTCATCTAGGATGGTTAGGTTGGCTAGCTTTTGATAAGGTTGTCAATCCTTTCTTGACGGATCCGAAACCAGCTCCAGACTACAAGATGAATGACCGCTTCTTCAGCAATGACTGGGCGACCTATGATGGGAACATCAAAGATTTCCAATAAAATAAGTTAAAAGTTTGGGATTTGAACCCAAGCTTTTTTGTTTAAATAGCGAATGTTTTAGATGAAAATAAGTCAAAGGTTTCAAATTTTCTAGAAATATCGTATAATATAAAGGAAAAAAAGAAAAGAAAAGGATTTCAAAATGAACAAACGTTCTTTGTTACCTGTCTTGTCGACAGCTCTATTAGCCCCAGCCTTTTTAGCTGGACAAGTCTATGCTGAAGAAGTAACAACTCCTGCAGAAAGTTCAGCTGTTGTAGCAACTCCCGCCACGCCGGAGACTCCTGCTCCTGTGTCGAACCCTTCAGCGCCAGCAACTCCAACAAATGAGGTAGAGACTCCAGCAACCGTTGCACCTACAGAAGCTCCGACAGCTCCTGCTGAATCTACTAAAAGCGAAGAAAAGGACACCGTTATCTTACACACCAATGATGTCCACGGTCGTATCGTAGAGGAAAAGGGAGTAATTGGAGATGCCAAGTTAGCGACTGTCATTGAGCAGGAACGCGCGAAATCAAATCAAACGACTCTCGTCGTAGATGCGGGAGACGCTTTCCAAGGTTTGCCGATTTCCAACTCTACTAAGGGTGAAGCACGCGCCGAAATTCTCAATCAGATGCAGTATGATGCCATGGCAGTAGGAAATCATGAGTTTGACTTTGGCCTTGATGAAGTTAAAAAATACAAGGAAATTCTGAAATTCCCATTACTTAGCTCAAATACCTACGTCAATGGCGCCCGTCTCTTTGAAGCTTCTACAATCGTTGATAAAGATAAGACTGTGGAAGGTGATGAGTTTGTTGTAATCGGTGTAACAACACCTGAAACAGCTACAAAAACCCACCCTAAAAACATTAAAGGGGTAACTTTTACAGATCCAATCTCTGAAGTCAATAAGGTCATCGAAGAAGTTCAAGCAAAGGCTCGTGCAGAAGGTAAGGACTACAAACACTATGTTGTGCTCGCTCACCTGGGTGTTGATACTACAACCCCAGTCGAGTGGCGTGGTTCAACCTTGGCAGAAGCTCTATCTAAAAATCCTCGTCTCAAAGGTAAACGTGTGACAGTTATTGATGGGCATTCTCATACAGTAGCTTCTACAACTTATGGCGACAATGTTACCTATAACCAGACAGGGAGTTACCTTCATAATGTTGGGAAAGTTATCTACAAATCACGTCAGCTTTTGGGCAATCCTACGTTGATTGCAGCTGCTGACCCCAAGAAACTAACTGCAAATCCAACAGTTGAAAAACTAGTCAAAGACATTAAACAAAAATACGATGCTGAAAATGCTGTTGAAGTCGTTTCAAACAGTCCTGTAGAACTAAACGGTGATCGTGAAAATGTTCGAGTTCGTGAAACCAACCTCGGAAGCGTCGTAGCGGACTCCCTCTATCAGTATGGTCAGACAGGATTTAGCCATCCGACAGACATCGCTGTGACAAATGGTGGTGGCTTGCGTGAAACCATAGCAAAAGGCAAACCGATTACGAAAGGAAATGTCATTGCGGTTCTTCCATTTGGAAACACAATTTCACAAATCCAAGTGACTGGGCAACAAGTATTGGATATGTTTGAAAAGTCACTCGGATCTATCTTGCAGGTCGATAAGGATGGCAAGAAGGTCTTGGATGAGAATGGGCAACCATTGTTAGAGCCAAGTGGGGGCTTCTTGCAAGTTTCGGGTGTGAAGGTCTACTATGATACCAACCTACCATCAGGAAAACGTGTCTTGGCCATCCAGGTCAAAAACCGCACGACTGGTCGTTATGATCTTCTAGACCTTGCAAAAACCTACTATCTTGCAACCAATGATTTCTTAGCTGCGGGTGGTGATGGCTACACTATGTTAGGTGGTGCGCGTGAAGAAGGCCCATCTATGGATGCAGCCTTTGAAGAGTATCTGAAGACTGCTGATTTGACCCAGTATGAAAAGATCAATCCGAACTCACGGACGATTTCTGTGGATTCTACAACTTTTAGTCTGCCGGTAGAAACGCCTCAAACGAATGCGGCTGCTAACGATGCGACTACAAATGTGCCATTGACTTATGAGGTGGCAGGTCAATTTAGCAAGAAAGCAGTTGTCTCAGAAAAAGCTCTTCCAAATACAGGAAGCGAGCAGTCCATCTTCTTGCTCTTGATGGGAATGGTAGCTGGTTTGGCAGGTATCTTATCGAGCCGAAAACCAAAGCTAAAATAGGTTAAATTTTCCATCTAGAAGAGTCTAGGGAAACGTTTTTACGCCTTTTTCCCTTGACTCTTTTTTGGTTTATGATATAATTAACCAGTAAAGAATCGGTGGCTATCTAAGTTTTTTTTTTACGGAAAAGATAGCTAGGGAAGGAGTAACACATGAGACAGCTTGCACAGGAAATCGATAACTTTCTAAACGAGGTGATCTTGAGATCTGAGAACCAGCATGAAATTCTGATTGGGCATTGCACGAGTGACGTTGCCTTGACCAACACTCAGGAACACATCCTCATGCTCTTGTCAGAAGAATCTCTAACCAACTCGGAGTTGGCCCGTCGCCTTAATGTCAGTCAGGCGGCAGTGACCAAGGCTATCAAGTCTTTGGTCAAAGAGGGCATGTTAGAGACATCTAGAGATCCAAAGGATGCGCGTGTGATCTTTTATCAACTGACAGAGCTAGCTCGACCAGTAGCGGCAGAACACCACCACCATCATGAACACACGCTCTTAGCCTATGAACAAGTGGCAAGTCAGTTTACTCCAAATGAACAAGAAGTTATCCAGCGGTTTTTAACTGCTTTAGTAGGAGAAATCAAATAATGCGGTATATTACAGTAGAGAACTTGTCTTTCTATTATGACAAGGAACCTGTCCTCGAGCATATCAACTATAGTGTTGATAGTGGGGAGTTTGTCACCCTGACTGGTGAAAATGGGGCTGCCAAGACGACGCTTATCAAGGCGAGCCTAGGCATCTTGCAGCCAAGATTTGGCAAGGTAACCATTTCAAAGACAAATACTCATGGGAAAAAGCTAAGGATAGCTTATCTTCCCCAGCAGATAGCTAGTTTTAATGCTGGTTTTCCAAGTACAGTTTATGAATTTGTCAAGTCGGGTCGCTATCCGCGAAAGGGCTGGTTCCGTCGCTTGAATGCCCATGATGAGGAGCATATCAAGGCTAGTCTAGATTCAGTTGGTATGTGGGAACACCGTGACAAACGAATTGGTTCCCTCTCGGGAGGGCAAAAGCAACGGGCAGTGATTGCTCGGATGTTTGCTTCTGACCCAGATATCTTTGTCCTGGATGAGCCGACAACAGGGATGGATGCTGGAAGCAAAAATGAATTTTACGAACTCATGCACCATAGTGCCCACCATCATGGCAAGGCCGTTTTGATGATTACCCATGACCCTGAGGAGGTCAAGGACTATGCGGATCGCAATATTCATCTAGTGCGCAATCAAGATTCGCCATGGCGTTGTTTCAACGTTCACGAAAGCGACCAGGAGGTGGAACATGCTTAGTTTGTTATCCTATGACTTTATGCAGCGTGCCTTCTTGGCGGTCATTGCCATGAGTCTCTTTTCACCAGTTCTGGGGACCTTCCTTATCTTACGTCGTCAGAGTTTGATGAGTGATACTCTCAGTCACGTTTCCTTGTCAGGGGTTGCCTTTGGTCTGGTTTTGGGGATTTCTCCAACTATTTCGACCATTGTCATTGTCTTGATAGCTGCGGTCTTTCTGGAGTATCTCCGTACGGTTTACAAGAACTTTATGGAAATCGGGACTGCCATCCTCATGTCGACAGGGCTTGCAGTCTCCCTTATCGTGATGAGTAAGGGGAAAAGTTCGAGTTCCATGAGTCTGGATCAATACCTCTTTGGTTCGATTGTGACTATCAGTGAGGAGCAGGTCATTGCCCTCTTTGTCATTGCTGCAGTCGTTTTGCTCTTGACTTTCTTGTTCTTACGTCCTATGTACATCCTGACCTTTGATGAGGATACGGCCTTTGTAGATGGGTTACCTGTCCGCACTATGTCTATCCTCTTTAACATGGTGACAGGGGTTGCCATTGCCCTTATGATACCAGCGGCAGGAGCCCTTTTGGTGTCGACCATTATGGTCTTGCCAGCTAGCATTGCCCTTCGTTTGGGGAAAAACTTCAAATCCGTTATGTTACTAGCCAGCGCTATTGGCTTTTTGGGAATGGTGGCAGGACTTTATATTTCCTACTATGCGGAAACCCCTGCTAGCGCTAGTATCACCATTATCTTTGTAGCTGTCTTTTTGTTAGTCAGTCTACTGAAACGTTTTATCAAATAGGAGAATGAAATGAAAAAACTGAGCTTACTGCTAGCTAGTCTATGTGCCCTGTTTTTAGTGGCTTGTTCCAATCAAAAACAGGCAGATGGGAAGCTAAATATCGTGACAACCTTTTACCCTGTCTACGAATTTACCAAGCAAGTCGCAGGAGATACTGCTAATGTAGAACTTCTAATCGGTGCTGGTACAGAACCTCACGAATACGAACCGTCTGCAAAGGCAGTTGCTAAAATCCAAGATGCAGATACCTTTGTCTATGAAAATGAAAATATGGAAACTTGGGTTCCAAAATTGCTAGAATCCTTGGATAAGAAAAAAGTGAAAACCATCAAGGCGACAGGTGATATGCTCCTCTTGCCAGGTGGTGAGGAAGAAGAGGGAGACCATGACCATGGAGAAGAAGGCCATCACCATGAGTACGATCCCCACGTTTGGTTATCACCAGCACGTGCTATCAAACTGGTAGAGCATATCCGTGACAGTTTGTCAGCAGATTATCCTGATAAAAAAGAGACTTTTGAGAAGAATGCGGCTGCCTATATCGAAAAATTGCAAGCCTTGGACAAGGCATACACAGATGGCTTGTCTCAAGCTAAACAAAAGAGTTTTGTGACCCAGCATGCTGCCTTTAACTACCTTGCCTTGGACTACGGTCTCAAGCAAGTATCCATCTCAGGTCTCTCACCAGATGCAGAACCATCAGCAGCACGTTTGGCAGAATTGACAGAGTATATCAAGAAAAACAAGATTTCTTATATCTACTTTGAAGAAAATGCCTCACAAGCCCTAGCCAATACACTCTCAAAAGAAACAGGTGTCAAACTAGATGTGCTCAATCCGCTAGAAAGTCTGACAGAAGAAGCAACCAAGGCCGGTGAGGACTACATCTCCGTGATGGAGAAAAATCTCAAGGCTTTGAAGCAGACAACAGACCAAGAAGGACAAGAAATCGAACCAGAGAAGGAAGAAAACACCAAGACAGTTCACAATGGTTACTTTGAGGATGCAGACGTCAAGGATCGCACCTTGAGTGACTATGCTGGTAACTGGCAGTCAGTCTATCCTTTCCTTGAAGATGGGACCTTTGATCAAGTCTTTGACTACAAGGCTAAGTTGACTGGTAAGATGACAAAGGATGAGTACAAGGCCTACTATAGAAAAGGCTATCAGACAGATGTGACTAAGATCAACATCACTGATAATACTATGGAATTTGTTCAAGGTGGCCAAAGCAAGAAATTCACCTACAAGTATGTCGGCAAGAAAATCTTGACTTATAAGAAAGGTAATCGTGGAGTGCGCTTCCTTTTTGAAGCGACAGATGCGGACGCTGGACAGTTCAAGTACGTTCAGTTTAGTGACCACAATATCGCCCCAGTTAAGGCAGAACATTTCCATATCTTCTTTGGAGGCACCAGCCAAGAAGCCCTCTTTGAAGAGATGGACAACTGGCCAACCTACTACCCAGATAACCTATCTGGCCAAGAAATCGCCCAAGAAATGTTGGCGCATTGATGCAAGAGAAAATCCCTCAAATCTGCGGGATTTTTTGCTAGAAATGATTAGGTTGTTAGGTATTATAGTACCACAGCAGTGCTGTTCACAATGTGATAAGGCAGTCATTTTCTACTTGCTGCTTCTAACTAGCTGACGAATGCAAAAGCTACGATTGTACAAATTATAGAATCTTTTCAGGGAATTTAGGAAGAAATCTTAGTCATATTGACGCTACTATCGCTTTTTGTTATAGTCAAGGAGAGAGCGGTCTGGAACAATAGTTTATTCACAGTCTGTGGATAAGTCTAGGAGAAAATGACATACAACTCATGGTGTTGAAGTATTCTGATAATAGTTCCGTACATTAGTAACTTGCTAGAGAGCTAGTAAAAACCTTAGTACAGAGCTATTTGACAAAGGTCTGTTTAGGGTGGAAGCTTCCAAGTCTAAGAGCTGGATTCTGGAGAAATTAGTTTGTAGGCATGTTTTCTTATCCACAAGTTGTGGATAACTTTGTGAACAAGAGAAAGAAATATGAGATGATGACGAACATAAAACCACATGGGCCATTACCAAGTCAGGCCCAACTAGATTATTTAGAGGATGAACTAGCTGCCTTTATCCATTTTGGACCCAATACCTTTTATGACCAGGAATGGGGGACAGGTCAGGAGAAGCCTGAACGCCTTAACCCGACTCAGTTGGATGCGCGTGAGTGGGTTCGAGTGCTCAAAGAAACAGGTTTTAAAAAGCTAATTTTGGTGGTCAAGCACCATGATGGTTTTGTGCTTTACCCGACAGCCCACACAGATTATTCGGTCAAGGCTAGCCCTTGGAGGGATGGAAAGGGGGACTTGCTCCTTGAGGTTTCCAAAGCTGCAACTGAGTTTGACATGGATTTGGGAGTGTATTTGTCTCCTTGGGATGCTCACAGTCCCCTCTATCACGTGGGCCGAGAAGCGGACTACAATGCCTACTATCTGGCTCAATTGAAGGAAATCTTGTCAAATCCTGCCTATGGGAATGCTGGGAAGTTCACTGAGGTGTGGATGGATGGTGCTCGAGGCGAAGGGGCCCAGAAAGTCAACTATGAATTTGAGACTTAGTTTGAAACCATTCGTGACTTGCAGGGGGATTGTTTGATTTTCTCAACTGAGGGAACTAGTATTCGCTGGATTGGCAATGAACGAGGCTATGCAGGAGATCCCTTGTGGCAAAAAGTCAAACCAGACCAGTTGGGGACCGAGGCGGAATTAGATTATCTACAGCACGGAGACCCCTCTGGAACGCTATTTTCAATCGGTGAGGCAGATGTTTCTCTTCGCCCGGGCTGGTTTTACCATGAGGATCAGGATCCCAAGTCTCTCGAGGAGTTGGTCGAAATCTACTTTCACTCAGTAGGGCGGGGAACTCCACTCTTGCTTAATATCCCACCGAACCAAGATGGCCTCTTTGACGAAAAGGATATCCAGCGTCTCTATGAATTTGCTGCCTACCGTGACACACTCTATAGGGAAGATTTAGCTCTGGGAGCCAAGGTATCTGGCCCTGCTCTATCACCAGACTATGCCTGTCATCATCTGACAGATGGGCTAGAGACCAGTTCATGGGCAAGTGATGCAGAGTTGCCAATCCAATTAGAGCTCGATTTAGGATCACCTAAAACTTTTGATGTGATTGAGTTAAGAGAAGATTTGAAGCTGGGGCAACGCATCGCTGCTTTTCATGTTCAGGTAGAGTTGGATGGTGTCTGGCAGGAGTTTGGGTCTGGTTATACTGTTGGCTACAAACGTCTCTTACGAGGATCAGTCGTTGAGGTTCAGAAGATACGCGTGACCATTACAGAGGCACAGGCTTTGCCTTTGTTAACCAAGATTTCACTCTATAAAACACCTACCTTGTCGAAAAAAGAAACTGTTCAGCAACTAGAGTTCTCAGAAAAAAGTCTGGCTGTGACCAAGGGAGAAAATGTCCACTTTACAGTGAAGCGAAGAGAATCTAGCAGTCCTTTGGAAGCTAAGATTTCGATTCAACCAGGGACGGGTGTGCATGGTGTCGTTTATCGGGACGAGATTCAAGTCCTTGCGTTTCAAGTTGGCGAGACTGAAAAAAAGCTAACGCTACCAACCTTGTATTTTGCAGGAGATAAAACCTTGGACTTTTATCTGAATTTGACGGTAGATGGGCAGCTTGTTGACCAACTTCAGGTCCAAGTTTCATAAAAGAAGAACCTTTGCGCGATGCAAAGGTTCTTTTGGTTAGGAGTGATTTGGTAGCCAGCTGAGGGTGAAGGTCAGTTGCTCAGCTTTCAAGAGGTCTTGGTGTTGAATGCTAGATACTATGGTCTTGTCCAATCGGCATTCTTTGACAAAGTTGAAATGGCTGTGGTTTTGCTCGGCATGGATATCCAGCCATTTATTTTCCTTAGCTAGGTAGATACGGAGATGGTCAAAGAGAGGGATTCCGAGATCGTAACTTGGTTTGCCCGGACAGGTCGGGTAGAATCCAAGAGCTGACCAGATGTACCAAGCAGAGAGACTGCCATTATCCTCATCGCCAGGATAGGCTTGCCAGCTTGGGTGAAAGGCTTTCTGACTTATCGACTTGATGAGTAGAGCAGTGTAGTCAGGGTAGTCACTGTAGCGGAAGAGATAAGGGATGTGGAAACTAGGTTGGTTGGAAATAGCCATTTGCCCAAAAGGAGCTGTAGCCATCTCGCTCATCTCGTGAATCTCATAACCATAGCCAGTCGTTTCAAAGAGAGGAGCACCCTGACAGGCTTTCAGAAGGTAGCGGCTGAAGGCTTCTTTTCCGCCCATAAGCTGGATTAAGCCTGGGATGTCGTGGAGGACGCCTAAGGTCGCTTGAATGGCAGAGCATTCGGCGTAGTCGCGTCCCCAACTATAAGGAGAGAAGTCGGGGCGGAAGTTGCCTTGGCTATCTCGCGCACGCATGTAGCCCGTCGCAGTGTCAAATAGATGGTGGTAATTTTGTGACGAAGTTCTATAAGTTTTCGCGATGTCATTCTGACCTAGTTTTTCGGCACAGCTGGCGATACAAAAATCACTATAGGTATAGTCTAGGGTATGGCTGACGCTTTCGTGGTGGTCGGTAGAGAGGTAGCCCAGTTCTTGGTATTGGGCTAGTCCGTGGCGGCCATTGATGCCGAGAGGGTCGGACTTAGTGGCTGTCTCCAGCATGGCTTGAAGGAGTTCTTTTTCTAGGTCGGGGGCCATGTCCTTGCAGGCGCTGTCTGCGATAATGCCATCTAAAAGGGTACCAGGCATCATACCCCGTTCGTCTGGAGCTAGCCATTTTGGAAGGAATCCAGTATCGTGGTAGCTATTGAGAAAGCCTTCTAAAAAGAGACGATAGTGTTCCGGTATGACAAGGGCAAAGAGGGGGAAGGTGGTGCGGAAGGTATCCCAGAAGCCATTGTTGCTAAAGAGGACACCGGGCTTGACAGTACCAGTAGCCAGATCCATGTGGATGGCTTGCCCTGATTCATCAACCTCATAAAAAGTCTGCGGGAAGAGGAAGAGTCTGTAAAGGCAGTGGTCAAAGAAGGTTCGGTCAGCCTCTCCTGTCTCGATAACGTCAAAACGGTGGAGAAGATTTTCCCATTTCGCTTGGGCACTTGCTTTACAGCTGTCAAAGTCCTTTTGAGGTAGATTAAGCAGAGCTTGAGATGGAGAGATGAAAGAAGTTGCTAGCTGGATTTCAGCATGACTATCTGTCAGGTCAATTCGCCAGTCTCCGCTTTCTTGGCTGACAGCAAGAATATCCGTATTTATTTGTAGGGCAGTAAACAGTATCAGAGGATTTTTATTGGTCTCAGTTTTGCCTTCTTGTCTTAGTGCAAGAGTTCGCTTACCTATTTGTTCTACTGTCAGTTCATCTGCTGCGTGAAGATAGAGGGAGAGGACTTTGCCTTGCTTTTGCTCTAGACGAATAGAAGCGCCATAGCAAGTCGGTGTCAGTTGGCTTTCAATCTGAAAGCGCAGGGAGAAAATCTTCAGATAATGAGGTTGGAAAGAGGCCTTATCCATATCATAGGAGGATTGACGGTGAAAGAGGCTGTCACCCCCAAGCTGGCCTGTGACAGGTGTCAGAAGGAGCCAAGAGTAGTCGCCAATCCAAGGACTGGGCTGATGGGTTAATCGAATCCCTTGAAAGACGGGCAGATGCGGATCGAAAAACCAAGCTCCCTCCTGGTCACTGGTCTGGGGCACAAAGTAATTCATCCCAAAAGGCACGCCCGTGTAGGGCAAGGTATTTCCCCGAGAGAAGGCATGCTTGCTAGCAGTGCCAAAGCGGGTATCGATGGACTCAAGTAGTAGTTTCATGATTATCTCTTTGTAAACGTTTTATATTTTATATAGTATAACATGAAATGAACAAAAAAGCTTCAGATCAATATAAATTCCTTAAAGCTTGATCATCTATGATATGAATGGTACGACGAATCTTTCGAATATAGTGATGTTCTTCAAAAATCTTAAATTTTCGCGAAATGGTTTCGGGTCTCGTTCCGAGGTAACTAGCAAGTTCCTTTTCTGAAATTGGCAAAGTAAAGGTGAATTTAGGATTGTCACTTTTTTCGGTAAGATGAATAAGATAGCAAGCTAGGCGTTGTTCTATTTTTTCAAGGGCCAATAAGGTGACTTGTTCTTCCGTCTGGATTGCTTTTCTGGCATTAAGACGTAGAAGTTGCCAACTAAAATGTGGAAAACTCTGGAGAAGGTATTGAAAATCTTTTTTATAAATGACACAGATTTCTGTAGAGACCAAGGCTTCCCCGTAGAGATCCTGATTATTCTCTTCAAAGAGATAGTTTTCTCCTTCATAATTTCCTTTGCCAACGATACGGATACATTGCTCGGTTCCATCATTAGTTAGACGATAGACCTTAAATTGTCCTCTATTAACAATGATTAAAGTTTCCTCATCAAAGGGTGAGAAAATTAACTCGCCCTTTTTAAATTTCTTATGGTGAAACAGACTTTGGATACCCTGAAGTTCATCACGGGAGAGGGAGCTAAAAAGGGGAACGGTATAAAAGCATGGTTGTGACATAGAAACTCCTAATTTTGAAGAAATTTATAGAAACTTGACGAATATCAATTTTTTTATCATTTAGATACAGTAAAATAAAAAACACAATATATAGCGTAGATGTATCCGACAAACACAATATATTGTACCAAAAAAGGAGGAGTCATGCAAAAAATTAGATTTTATTATATTAGTTTAAGTGGGAATACAAGTTCTTTTGTACAACGGGTCAGTCAATATATAAAGACGACGCATCATAGAGAAGTTGAGTCTTTGAATATAAAAGATTTAAAGGGAAAAGCGATTACGGTAGATGGTCCCTTTGTCAGTTTTTTACCAACTTATCTAGAGGGGGGAAATGGAATTGATACTGGTTTCCAAGAAATTCTGACGGGGAATCTTCGAAAATTTTTGGAGTATCAAGGAAATTTTCGTTATTGCTTAGGAATTATCGGGAGTGGTAATCGAAATTTCAATAAGCAATTCTGTCTAACGGCTTTTCAATATGCAGAGCAGTTTGGCTTTCCTGTTATAGATGTTTTTGAATTACGTGGGACAGATGAAGATGTAGAGAGGATCTCCAAACATATTTTAGCTAGTTTTGAGAAAGTAGAGGAAAAAATAAATGTCAGCTACTAAGGATTATTTTGTTTTGAACAATATGGTGAACATTCCAATTGATGGTGAAATTCCTCTTTACTATGATAGAGAGGCCTTAACAGACTATTTAAAGAATGAAATTGAACCTCATACGATGCATTTTTCAAGTCTGAAAGAACGTCTCCAGTATTTAATTCGAGAGGATTATGTGGATGAAGAGGTTGTGGGCTTGTATCGTGGAGAGTCTGGTGAGATTGATAGTGATTTTTTAGAGGACTTATATCAAAAAATCAAAGAACATGATTTTACCTTTAAGAGTTTTATGGGAGCTTATAAATTTTATAATCAATATGCACTAAAGACTGATGATTCAAAGACCTATTTGGAATCGTTTGAGGACCGGGTGTTCCTTAATGCCCTCTATCTAGGAAATGGTGATCAGAACTTAGCGACAAAAATTGCGGAGGAAATGATTACCCAACGGTACCAACCTGCGACCCCCACATTCTTAAATGCAGGAAAAAAACGGCGTGGTGAGATGGTTTCTTGTTTTCTAATAGATCTCGATGACTCTATGTTATCTATCGGACGTGGGGTCAACTCTGCTTTGCAACTTTCTAGACTTGGTGGTGGGGTTGGAGTGAATTTATCGAACCTACGTGCGAGTGGTTCTCCTATAAAAGGAATTGAACATGCTTCTTCGGGAGTACTTCCTGTAATGAAACTACTAGAAGACTCTTTTAGCTATAGCAATCAACTAGGACAGAGAAATGGGGCAGGAGTCGTTTACTTGAATGTTTTTCATCAGGATATTCTCGCCTTTTTATCGACAAAGAAAGAAAATGCAGATGAAAAAATTCGTGTTAAAACCCTCTCTCTAGGGTTGGTCGTTCCGGATAAGTATTACGAGCTGATTAAAACAAATCAACCCATGTATCTGTTTAATCCTTATCATGTTGAAAAAGTCTATGGGAAACCTTTTTCGTACGTAGATATCACGGCTGAATACGACCGATTGGTTGCAAATCCAGCTATTGAAAAGACAGTTGTTCAAGCGAGAGAATTGGAACAGGAAATTTCCCGCTTGCAACAAGAGTCTGGCTATCCTTATATTCTAAATATCGATGTCGCTAATCGCGCGAATCCCGTCAAAGGGAAAATCATTATGAGTAATCTTTGTTCAGAGATTTTGCAACCACAAACTCCATCCGTATTGAATGATGATTTATCCTATCATGAGGTGGGAACGGATATTAGTTGTAACCTTGGATCAACTAATATTGTTAATTTACTAAAATCTGAAGATTTTGCTGCCTCTGTTGATACAATGGTTCGTGCCTTAACGACTGTTACAGATCTAGAGTCTGTTGAAGAAGTGCCTACAGTAAATAAAGGAAATCGTCTCTACCATACGATAGGACTCGGAGCGATGGGATTACACACAGCTTTTGCTTTGCACCAAATCAAGTATGGTTCAAAAGAATCTCTAGAATTTACAGAAGCTTACTTCTTGGCATTGAATTATTATTCTTTAGTATCCAGCAATAGAATCGCAAGAGAGCGGCATGAGACATTTTATGAATTTGCGGATTCGAGCTATGCCGATGGAAGTTACTTTTCACCATATGTAGAGCAGGATTTTGTATTTAGATTTCCTAAGATAGCAGCCATTTTTAAGGATATTCCTATTCCAACGAAAGAAGATTGGAAGGTACTAAGGGAGAAGGTCATGAAAGATGGCCTCTACCATCGAAATCGTTTAGCAGTGGCGCCTAATGGTTCTATTTCTTATATCAACGAAACGAGTGCTTCTCTTCACCCGATTACTCAGTTGGTAGAAAATCGGCAGGAAAAGAAGGTGGGATCGATCTTTTATCCCGCTCCGTATCTGTCCAATGATACCTTACCATTTTATGAGACTGCTTATAACATGGATCAGCGTAAAATTATTGATGTATATGCAGTCGCACAAAAACACATTGATCAGGGAATGAGTCTGACTCTCTTTATGCGTTCTCAATTACCTGAAGGACTATATGAATGGAAAACTAAGGGAAATACAATGCTAACGACACGTGACTTGAATCGTCTTCGGAATTACGCATGGCGAAAAGGGATAAAATCACTTTATTATGTCAGAACCTATACAGAGGATGACGAATTTAACAGTGTAAATAGCTGTGAATCTTGTATGATTTAAGGAGAGAAGATGTCAAAAAAATTTCTATATTACAAAGCAATCAACTGGAATGAGATTGAGGATGAATTGGATAACGCTACGTGGGAGAGAGCGACATCGTTATTTTGGCTAGACAATCGAATTCCAATTGAAAATGATAAACCTGCTTTTAATCGTTTGTCGGTAGAGGAGAAGCAAGAATTAAATCGCTCGCTGATCTTTCTGGCGAATTTATCAACTTACCAGTCGCTAGAGGCGGAGGAGTTTATACGGCATAGTGAACGCTCGCAACAGGAGGTTGCTATTGTAAATAATCTACAGTTCACTGAAATGGTAAATACCAAGGCCTATAATACTATTTTATACTCCTTTAATGAGGACGAGCGGGAGGTGGCATCCTTATTTGAGTGGGTAGATCAACATAAATTGGTAGTGGAGCGACTAGAAAGAGTCGATACGGTATATCATAGTAAAAATGCGATTCAGAAGCGCTTTATGGCTACTTGTGTGGAAGGAATTATGACTTATAGTCAACTTGCTTTTTTGATGAAACTGTGGATTCAAAAGGGCTTTACTAATCTTGGCGAAATGGTGAAAATGATTCTCTTGAATGAGTCATTGCATTGTGACTATCTGATACATAAAGTCAATCTTCTTTTGGCGAGAATGGATAGAGCTGGCCAAATTTCATTTCAAACCTGGGCTGTTGAAATGATTGATAGAATCTTAGAAACAGAGGGGAAAATTATTCGTGAACTTTATGTAGATGCTGACATTCAAAAATTGACTCAGAACCTTGTACAAAGAGAAGCCAATCATTTGTTAGAGAGTATCGGGGTTGAAGAGAGGTACCCGGTTGATAGGGAGATTCTCTCTGCGCTTGATCGAGTATTGAACAGGCTGAGAAAGCACGAGCTTCTCGGGCAGATGTCTATCCATAGGATAGAAGAATCACGTGATGATGACTATGATTTTTGAGGAGGATTTATATGTTACATCGGACATTAAATTGGAAAGAAGTTGAGGATGAGTTAGACGACTATGTTTGGGATAAAGCCACGGCACAATTTTGGATTGATACTCGTGTTCCAGTATCAAATGACTTGCTTGATTGGAAGCAACTATCAGATCCGGAAAAAGAGGTTGTCAAGAAAGCGGTAGGGGGCTTGGCTTTGCTTGATACGCTTCAATCCGAAGAGGGGTTGTATTCTATTAAACAGCACGTTCGAACTCGCAAGGAGAGAGCGGTTCTGAGTGATTTTACATTTATGGAATCTATCCATGCTAAGACATACGGTACCATATTGATTTCGTTAAATACTTTTAAGGAAATTGAGAAAATATATGATTGGATGAATCAGGATTCTAAAATGCAGTATAAAGCCCAAAAGATAAATGAGATGTATCAGCATGGAACCCCTCTACAGGTGATGGTTGCGAGTGTGTTTTTAGAAGGAATCCTATACTATAGCAACTTTTTCATACCGCTTTGGTATCGTGGACAAAATAAACTAGCTAATCTAGCAGAGTTAATCAAATTAGTAATTAGGGACGAATCTGTACATGGGACTTATCTGGGATATAAGTTTCGCTTAACCTTTGATGAGCTCTCAGAAACGGAACAACATGAGTTCATAACTTGGATGTATCGTTTTTTAGATGATCTTTTAGAAAATGAGTTTGCATATACAGATGAAGTCTATGCACCTATTGGTCTGGCAGAAGAAATAAAGGTATTTGTTAAATACAATGCCAATAAAGCGCTACAAAATATGGGTTTTCAAAGTTACTTTTCGAATATTACAGCGTCTGATGTAAATCCAATTGTCATGAATGGTATTTCGATTGAAACTGCTAATCACGATTTCTTTTCTCAAGTGGGTGCGGGATATCTAATGGGAAATGCAGAAGCAATGCTAGATGATGACTATGATTTTTAGAATAAACGAAACAATAGGAATCTCTACATAATTTTTTCATAAGTTTGTTTCAAAACGCCTTTAGTTTGTGTATATCTTTTGGAGGCGTTTTTTTTTATACTGAACATGAAACTTGTTTGAAAGAGGATACTGCACGATGATTTATTCAAAAGAAATTGTTAGAGAATGGCTAGACGAAGTAGCAGAGCGTGCCAAGGACCATCCGGAGTGGGTGGATGTCTTTGAGCGTTGCTATACCGACACCTTGGACAATACAGTTGAGATATTGGAAGATGGTTCAACTTTTGTGCTCACAGGGGATATTCCTGCCATGTGGCTTCGTGATTCGACTGCCCAACTCAGACCCTACCTTCATGTGGCTAAAAGAGATGTTCTCCTGCGTCAGACCATTGCAGGTTTGGTCAAGCGTCAGATGACCTTGGTGCTCAAGGATCCTTATGCCAACTCCTTTAACATTGAGGAGAACTGGAAAGGTCACCATGAGACAGACCACACAGACCTTAACGGCTGGATTTGGGAGCGCAAGTATGAGGTGGACTCTCTCTGCTATCCTTTGCAGTTGGCTTATCTCCTTTGGAAAGAGACTGGCGAAACCAGTCAGTTTGATGAGACTTTTGTCGCAGCGACCAAGGAAATTCTTCATCTGTGGACGGTGGAACAAGACCACAACAATTCACCTTATCGTTTTGTCCGTGATACGGACCGCAAGGAAGATACTCTGGTAAATGATGGCTTTGGACCTGCCTTTGCAGTGACAGGTATGACCTGGTCAGCCTTTCGTCCGAGTGATGACTGCTGCCAGTATAGCTATTTGATTCCGTCCAATATGTTTGCTGTAGTAGTCTTGGGGTACGTGCAAGAAATCTTTACAGAACTAGACCTAGCTGATAGTGAGAGTATTATTGCTGATGCTAAGCGTCTCCAGGCTGAAATCCAAGAAGGCATCGAAAATTACGCTTACACAACTAACAGCAAGGGTGAAAAGATTTACGCCTTTGAAGTGGATGGCCTAGGAAATGCTAGCATCATGGATGATCCAAATGTACCGAGTCTGCTGGCTGCGCCTTATCTGGGCTATTGCGACATTGAAGACGAAGTGTATCAAGCCACACGCCGTACCATTCTGAGCCCTGAAAATCCATACTTCTACCAAGGAGAATACGCTAGCGGTCTCGGAAGTTCTCATACCTTCTATCGCTATATCTGGCCCATTGCCCTTTCTATCCAAGGCTTGACAACAAGAGATAAGGCCGAGAAGAAATTCTTGCTGGACCAGCTGGTTGCCTGCGATGGTGGCACAGGTGTCATGCACGAAAGCTTCCACGTGGACGACCCAACGCTTTACTCACGTGAATGGTTCTCTTGGGCCAACATGATGTTTTGTGAATTGGTTTTGGATTATCTAGATATCCGCTAGTCAGTTCTTTAGTTAGATAGAAATAAAAATTTAAGTTAGAATGAGGTTTTACTCATGGAAAATGTTGTTGTACATATTATCTCACATAGTCACTGGGATCGTGAGTGGTACTTACCTTTTGAAAGCCACCGTATGCAGTTGGTGGAATTATTTGATAATCTTTTTGACCTTTTTGAAAATGACCCTGAGTTCAAGAGTTTCCACTTGGATGGCCAAACCATTGTCCTTGATGACTATTTGGAAATTCGCCCTGAAAATCGCGACAAAGTCCAAGGTTACATCGACCAAGGCAAACTCAAAATTGGTCCCTTTTACATCTTGCAGGATGATTACTTGATTTCCAGCGAAGCCAATGTCCGCAACACCTTGATTGGTCAAGCAGAATGTGCAAAATGGGGCAAATCAACCCAGATTGGTTACTTCCCAGATACCTTTGGAAATATGGGGCAAGCGCCTCAAATCCTTCAAAAATCAGGCATTCACGTGGCAGCCTTTGGCCGTGGTGTCAAGCCGATTGGCTTTGACAACCAAGTCCTCGAAGATGAGCAGTTCACTTCCCAGTTTTCAGAAATGTACTGGCAGGGTGCAGACGGAAGTCGTGTCCTCGGTATCCTCTTTGCCAACTGGTACAGTAATGGAAATGAAATCCCAGTTGATAAGGATGAGGCCCTGGCCTTCTGGAAACAAAAACTGTCAGACGTGCGTGACTACGCTTCGACCAACCAATGGTTGATGATGAACGGATGTGACCACCAACCTGTGCAGAAAAATCTGAGCGAAGCCATTCGTGTGGCAAATGAACTCTTCCCAGATGTGACCTTTGTGCATAGTTCTTTTGATGACTATATCAACGCAGTAGAAAGTGCTCTGCCAGAGCAACTATCGACCGTTACGGGTGAGTTGACCAGTCAGGAAACAGATGGTTGGTATACACTGGCTAACACTTCTTCATCCCGTATTTACCTCAAACAAGCCTTCCAAGAAAATAGCAACTTGCTGGAGCAAGTAGTGGAACCCTTGACCGTCATCACTGGTGGACACAACCACAAGGACCAGTTGACCTATGCTTGGAAAGTCCTTCTACAAAATGCACCGCATGATAGTATCTGTGGCTGTAGCGTGGACGAAGTTCACCGTGAGATGGAGACACGTTTTGCCAAGGTCAACCAAGTCGGAAACTTCGTTAAGACCAATCTTCTCAACGAGTGGAAGGGTAAAATTGCAACCCACGAAGCTCAAAGCGACCATCTCTTTACGGTCATCAATACAGGCTTGCATGACAAGGTTGACACTGTCAGCACAGTGATTGATGTGGCGATTTGTGATTTCAAGGAATTGCACCCAACAGAAGGCTACAAGAAAATGGCAGCCTTGACCTTGCCAAACTACCGTGTCGAAGACTTGGAGGGGCATGCTGTAGAAGCGAAAATCGAAGACCTGGGAGCTAACTTTGAGTATGATTTGCCAAAAGACAAGTTCCGTCAGGCTCGCATCGCTCGTCAAGTGCGCGTGACAGTCCCTGTTCATCTAGCACCTCTCTCTTGGACAACCTTCCAATTACTTGAAGGAGAACAAGAAGGCCGTGACGGTATTTACCAAAATGGAGTGATTGATACGCCATTTGTAACGGTAAGTGTGGATGAAAATATCACGGTCTACGACAAGACAACTCATGAAGCTTATGAAGATGTTATCCGCTTTGAAGACCGTGGTGACATTGGAAATGAGTACATCTATTTCCAACCAAAAGGAACAGAGCCTATTTACGCAGAACTCAAAGGCTATGAAGTCTTGGAAAATACAGCTCGTTTTGCTAAGGTCTTGCTCAAGCATGAATTGACAATTCCAGTAAGTGCAGACGAAAAATTAGATGCAGAACAAAGAGGCATCATCGAGTTTATGACGCGTGAAGCTGGGCGCTCAGAAGAATTGACAAGCATTCTTCTTGAAACGGAGATGACCGTCTTTGTTGACAATCCACAAATCCGCTTCAAGACTCGCTTTACTAACACAGCCAAGGACCACCGTATCCGTCTCTTGGTTAAGACTCATAACACACGTCCAAGCAATGACTCTGAAAGCATCTATGAGGTGGTGACACGACCACACAAACCAGCGGCTTCATGGGAAAATCCTGAAAATCCTCAACACCAACAAGCCTTTGTCAGCCTTTATGATGATGAAAAAGGGGTGACGGTAGCCAATAAAGGATTGCATGAGTATGAAATCCTTGGCGATGATACTATTGCAGTGACCATCCTTCGTGCTTCAGGTGAGCTAGGTGACTGGGGTTACTTCCCGACACCAGAGGCTCAATGTTTGCGTGATTTTGAAGTCGAGTTTGCACTTGAATGTCACCAAGCACAAGAACGCTTCTCAGCTTTCCGTCGTGCCAAAGCCTTCCAAACACCATTCACTAGTCTTCAAGTTGCTAAACAAGAAGGAAGTGTTGCTGCGACTGGTAGCCTCTTGAGTCATGCGGCACTCAGCTTACCACAAGTTTGCCCAACAGCCTTTAAAGTGGCGGAAAATGAAGAAGGATATGTTCTCCGTTACTACAATATGAGTCAAGAAAATGTGCGCATATCTGAACACCAACAAACCATTCTTGACTTACTTGAACGACCATATCCAGTTCATTCAGGACTATTGGCTCCACAAGAAATTCGTACAGAATTGATTAAAAAAGAAGAAATTTAATAGTTATAAAGTGTTCTATAACGAATACTATGAGATAGAAAGGAGGGGCGAAAGAGTAAGGATTAACTACTGATTCGCCCCTTTTTTGGTGAAAATATGACGATTGCAACCATTGATATCGGAGGGACTGGGATTAAGTTTGCCAGTCTAACTCCTGATGGAAAAATACTAGATAAGACAAGTACTCCGACGCCAGAAAGTTTGGAGGATTTACTGACTTGGCTAGACAAATGCTTGGCAGAGAAAGATTATAACGGCATTGCCATGAGTGTGCCAGGCGCGGTCAATCAAGAAACAGGTGTCATCGAGGGCATCAGTGCTGTACCTTACATCCATGGCTTTTCTTGGTATGAAGCTCTTGCTCATCATCAGCTATCTGTCCATCTAGAAAATGATGCCAACTGTGTTGGACTTAGTGAACTGCTGGCTCACCCAGAGATTGAAAATGCAGCCTGTGTCGTGATTGGGACAGGAATCGGCGGAGCTATGATTATCAATGGCAAACTTCACCGAGGTCGCCACGGCTTAGGTGGTGAGTTTGGCTATATGACAATCATTGCACCAGCAGAAAAGCTCAACAACTGGTCGCTACTAGCATCTACAGGAAATATGGTTCGCTACGTAATTGAAAAATCTGGTCAGACTGACTGGGACGGACGCAAGGTTTACCAAGAAGCTGCAGCTGGCAATGCCCTTTGCCAAGAAGCCATTGAGCGCATGAACCGTAATCTGGCTCAAGGCTTGCTCAATATCCAGTATCTGATCGATCCAGATGTCATTAGTCTGGGAGGCTCTATCAGTCAAAATCCAGACTTTATCCAAGGGGTCAAAAAAGCTGTCGAAGCATTTGTCGAAACCTACGAAGAATACACGGTCGCACCAGTTATCCAAGCTTGCACCTATCACGCAGATGCCAATCTCTACGGTGCCCTTGTCAACTGGTTGCAGGAGGAAAACCAATGGTAATTTTTACAGGGCTTAGTCCCAAACAAACTCAGGCAATCGACTTGCTGACAAAGCACATTTCGTTACCAGATGTAGAGGTAGCTGTCGCTCAGTCTGACCAAGCCTCTATCTCTATCAAGGGTGAGGATGGCCACTATCAACTGACTTATCGCAAACCTCACCAACTTTACCGCGCCTTGTCCTTGTTGGCAACAGCTCTAGTAGAAGGTGATAAGGTAGAGATTGAAGAACAAGCTGCTTATGAAGAGTTGGCCTACATGGCAGACTGTTCGCGAAATGCAGTACTAAATGTGGCTTCTGCCAAACAGATGATTGAAGTCTTGGCTCTCATGGGCTACTCAACCTTTGAGCTTTACATGGAAGATACTTATCAGATTGAAGGACAACCTTACTTTGGTTATTTCCGTGGTGCTTACTCGGCTGAGGAGTTGCAGGAAATAGAAGCCTACGCCCAGCAGTTTGACATGACCTTTGTGCCTTGTATCCAGACCTTGGCCCACTTGTCGGCCTTCGTCAAATGGGGTGTCAAAGAAGTGCAGGAACTCCGTGATGTAGAGGACATTCTCCTTATCGGTGAAGAAAAGGTTTATGATTTGATTGACGGGATGTTTGCCACTCTGTCTAAACTGCAGACACGCAAGGTCAATATCGGGATGGACGAAGCTCACTTGGTTGGTTTGGGGCGCTACCTCATTTTGAACGGTGTTGTGGACCGTAGTCTCCTCATGTGTCAACACTTGGAGCGCGTGCTGGATATTGCCGATAAGTATGGTTTCCACTGCCAAATGTGGAGTGACATGTTCTTCAAACTCATGTCAGCAGATGGCCAGTACGACCGTGACGTGGAAATTCCAGAGGAAACTCGTGTCTACCTAGACCGTCTCAAAGACCGTGTGACCTTGGTTTACTGGGACTATTATCAGGATAGCGAGGAAAAATACAATCGTAATTTCCGTAATCACCACAAGATTAGCCAAGATATCGCCTTTGCAGGGGGAGCTTGGAAGTGGATCGGTTTCACACCCAACAACCATTTCAGCCGTCTCATCGCTATCGAGGCCAATAAAGCCTGTCGTGCCAATCAGATAAAAGAAGTTATCGTGACGGGTTGGGGGGATAACGGTGGGGAAACTGCACAGTTCTCTATTCTACCCAGCTTGCAAATTTGGGCAGAACTCAGCTATCGCAATGATCTAGACTGTCTGTCTGCACACTTCAAAACCAATACAGGTCTATCGGTTGAGGGCTTTATGCAGATTGACCTAGCCAATCTCTTGCCAGATCTACCAGACAATCTCAGTGGCATCAATCCTAACCGCTACGTCTTTTATCAGGATGTTCTTTGCCCTATTCTTGATCGACACATGACACCTGAACAGGACAAGCCGCACTTCGCTCAGGCTGCTGAGACGCTTGCTGAAATCAAAGAAAAAGCTGGGGCCTACTCTTATCTCTTTGAAACTCAGGCCCAGTTGAACCAGATTTTAAGTAGTAAAGTGGATGTGGGACGACGCATTCGTCAGGCCTACCAAGCGGGTGATAAAGAAAGTTTGAAAGAAATCGCAAGACAAGAATTACCAGAACTCAGAAGCGAGATTGAACACTTCCATGCGCTCTTTAGCCACCAATGGCTGAAAGAAAATAAGGTCTTTGGCTTGGATACGGTCGATATCCGTATGGGCGGACTCTTGCAAAGGATCAAGCGAGCAGAAAGTCGCATCGAGGCTTATCTGGCAGGTCAGATTGACCGTATCGAAGAATTAGAAGTCGAAATCCTACCATTCAACGATTTTTATGGAGACAAAGACTTCGCAGCCACCACAGCTAACCAGTGGCACACCATTGCGACCGCATCGACGATTTATACGACTTAGGAGTAGAATATTGACAAACATCTTCTTTATAAAAAGAAGATGTTTTTGCTTAAATATAATATTTAAAAATAGATAAAATATAGAAAGTGGGGGATATTTGATAGAATAACATATTCAGCAATACATGTGCTTAAAAGCTATATGAATCAAGATTTTTATTAAATTAGGTGGGTAGATTTTAACTGCATCAGTTGAATTATCAAGGAGTAAAATGTATAATATAGAGCAGAGGTTTCCTATGCGTAGAGGTTGTAAAAGTCCATCTCTAATAAAATAATCATATGTCAAACTTAGAAAGGAATATAGAAAGTGAAGAGTTTTAAAATTTACAAGGGAAGACATGAAAAATTTTCTCTAAGAAAGAAAAATGTTGGACTTGTTTCGATTGCAATCGCTAGCTTGGCGATATATGGAGTAGCGCTTGGCACACCAACTGTACAAGCAGATGAAAACAACAATCTGAGCAGTCTAGTAGAGACTAGCTCGACAACTGATGTGAAATCAGAAAATAATAGTGATCAATCAGCAGTGGTGGAGTCAGAGAAAGTATCTTCAACCACAGAAGTTAAGGAAACAGAAAAAGCTACTGGTCCAGCACCAACTGTTGAACAAGCAGAAAAGGAAGTGTCAGTTTCAAAAAATGCACCTAAAGTGGAAGGGGCAGACAAAAAATCCGTAGCTCCTTCAAACTCGACAGCAGTCGCGAAAGAAACTCCGGCACCTGTTGAGTCTAAGCTGGTTGAAAAGTCTACTGATGGGCAAACAGCAGCTACTCCTCGTTCGACTGCTCCGGTACGTACGCGCAGAAGTTTGCAACAAAACCCAACTCAAATCTCGAATTTTTCAGTAACGGTTACGACTAAAGATGGAACTGTTATGCGTCCAGGTGATACAAAACCTTTGCCTGCTCAAGAAGTTCCCTTTGACAAGGTTCAAATGGACTTTAAAATCACACAAGATGGGACGCTGAAAAAAGGTGATGTTCTCCGTATTCCAGTTAAATTAACAAATAATGCGTATGGTGCCTATTATTCAAATCTTGGTTCTGGAACAGCAGAACGGATAGATGGTGTTGGAACAATTAAATTTGTGCATTCAGATCCCAATAATTTGGCCTATGAAATTACATTAGACCAAAGCTTCCAAGATATGCCTCAAAATACTGAAAAGACGGTATCGGTTATTCAAAAGGCAGCGACTATTGGGAAATTTACGGCAAAATCAAGTTATGAAAATATTATTTTAGAAATAAATGGCAATAAGTTTACTTTTAAACCAACACCAAGAACATTTGAGAAAGCACAGGCGCCTTTTGCTGTTTATAATAGTGCAAGTAGCGATAGAGCAAATTCAATAAAAATAGGCACTTCAACTGGGGATGCAAATTATTATAATAATTTATTGTCAAGCGATGGTACCAACCCTGGACAAACAGGAATTCCAAATGGTGATATCATTTCTGTCCATCGTATAAAACCAGGTAATGGGTCAAAAATTGTTAGTATCAAACCAGACCTTAAAAGATATACTTCTACTTTAGCAATTAGTGAGGATGGAAAATATCTTGTTAAAGGAGATACTTCAACTTCTATTAGCATCAATTCAGATCCAGATAATAAGTTAATAAATCTACCTGCAAATTCAACAAATGATACTATTCTTAAAGCATTAAAGCAAGCAGGCAAAAATTCTTCAGTTGTTATTGATAATGGAGATGGGACCTACACAGTTGCTATTAATTTAGGAAAAATGACAGGAAATGGTGCTACTACCTATCATGATATTTGGCCAACTGACGACTATGCTCAAATGGGCGATCAATATCAGGAAATCAACAGAACAGAAGAAGTCAATAAAAAAGTTAGTGCTATTTTAAAGGATGCTAGTGTCATTCAAGGAACTGGGCATTCAACACGAATTACTTTTGCAGATTCCTCAATTAAGAATACTATAACGAATGAGTCAAGAAGTTATAGTTATAACGTTGATGATAATGGTAATGTAACTAAGCTTAAAGAAGAAACGATTTCTGCCACAACAACCCCGTCCGTTGCGCGTGCTGAAGGTCAGAAGAAGATTACAATACACTATGTCGATACAAACGGCAAGGAAATTGAAACTCAGGACTATAAATATGGTTATCCAGCAGGAGGAACTGCCACTCCAACCCCTGATTATAACGCTAATCCAAAAACAATTACAGGCTACACACTTGTAACAGCTGATACGGCAATCGCGTCGTATGGTACACAGTTAAAGACTACTAAACAAATTCCATTCACTAGCAACGACCAAGAATTTTATTATGTCTATTCAGCCAAAAAATCTAGTGCCAAAGTTACGTATATTGACGATGATACTAACGGAGGAAAAGTTCTTGAAACGAAGGATTTGAATGGTTTTTATGGGCAGACTGATCCTTATCGAACAGCTGAAACCATTAAGACGTATACCGATCAAAATTATGAACTTGTTTCAGACAATTATCCAACAAATGGTGTAACCTATAATGAAAATCTTCAAACCTTTGAAGTTCATTTGAAACACAAAAAGACTTCAGTAGCAGAAGAAAAGACGGTTAAGGAAACTATCCATTATACATACGAGGGCGGTGCACCAGCAGCTCCAGACCGCACTAGTAGCTTAAAATTCACCAGAACAGCAACAACTGACCTTGTTACAAATGTTACAACTGGTGATTGGACAGCAGAAAATGGAACAAGTTTTGCGGCCGTAACATCACCAACAATCAAAGGTTACACTCCAGATTTAGCGGAGGTTCCAGCAGTTGACAATATTACGGCTAACAGTGCCGATATCGAAAAGACAGTCGTTTATACGGCTAATCCAGCTAGTGCAAAGGTCACTTACATTGATGACACAACAGGGGAAACGCTTGAAACGAAGGATTTGAATGGTTTTTATGGGCAGACTGATCCTTATCGAACAGCTGAAACCATTAAGACGTATACTGATCGAAATTATGGACTCGTTTCAGATAATTATCCAGCAACTGGTGTAACCTATAATGAAAATCTTCAAACCTTTGAAGTTCATCTACATCATAAGGGAGCTGCAGTTCAAGAAACAAAGACAGTCACAGAGACCATCAAGTATGTTTATGAAGATAACACAGAGGCAGCGGATACGAAGGTTCAGACTTTGAAGTTCTATCGGATTAACAACAAGGATCTGGTGACTAATAAGATTGTCTATAAGGGTCCTTGGTTCCCGTCTACCGGAACCTTCCCAGAGGTAGTTTCTCCAAAGATTGATGGTTATACACCAGATAAGGCAACTGTAGCAGCCGTTGAACAGATTACGGGAGATAGCGCAGATATTGAAGAAACGGTTACCTATAAAGCAGATAAGCAAAAAGTAACCTATACCATCATTGACGACACTGCCCAAAAAACGCTGAAAGATAAGGAAGTACTTACCAGCGGAGGCTCTGATACTCCTCTTCCAGACAGTGCCCGAGAAAAATATGATTTAATGGTGAATGCTTATCTAGCTCAAGGTTATGAATTGGTTTCGAAAGAGCAGCTCCCAGCCAAGTTCGACCTTGATAGTAACCACGATCAAAATGTGGTTGTTCACTTGAAGCATGGTACAACTGATATCCAAGAAAGCAAGGATGTAAACTTGACTGTTCGTTACCACGGTGCTGGCGGACAAACACCAGAAGATAAGGTGCAAACAGCGACTTGGACTCGTACCGTAACAAAAGATAAAATCACAGGTACAGAAGTTTCTGCCACACCTTGGACAAGCGACAAAGCAAACTATGATGCTGTGCCGTCACCAGTGATTCCGGGCTATAGTGTTGACATTGAGACGGTTCCAGCAGAAACCGTTACTCAAGAAAATATTGTCAAGGATGTGCATTACACCATCCAAACGCAAAAAGTTACTTACACAGTTTTAGATGAGATAACCGGCCAGACTTTAGAAAATCAAGTTGAATTGACAACAGGTGATTCAGGTGCAGCTCTTCCGGCCGCAGCTCAAACGAAATACGACACCGTAGTTGCAGGCTACTTGGCACAAGGTTACGAAGTAGCTTCTCAGGATGCTCTTCCAAGTCAATTTGACACTGATAGCAGTGTGGACCAAAACGTTGTCATTCGCTTGAAACACAAAGTGTCAACTTCTACAGAAACCAAGACTGTAACGCAAACGATTAATTACCTCTACGAGGATGACAATACACCAGCAGCTCCAGAGAAGAAAACGACCTTGACTTTCTCTAGAGAAATGAAAACAGATGAAGTGACTAAAACGACTACGCAAGGTACTTGGACTCCGTCGGTCGGAACCTTCCCAGAGGTAGTTTCTCCAACTGTTGATGGCTATACACCAGATAAGGCTAAAGTTGACGCAGAAAACGTAACTGCGGATCAGGCTGACATCAAGGTTATAGTTAAATACAAGGCTGACAAGCAAAAAGTAACCTATACCATCATCGATGATACAACTAATACCACTTTGGAAGATAAGAAAGAGCTTACAAG
>NZ_JBJUSE010000008.1:0-86360 GCF_046098135.1 Streptococcus sp. ST16
TATACGGATGTGACAGAATTTGCCATTCCAAATAGCACACAGAAACTCTATTTATCGCCTGTTTTAGATGGCTTTAATAGCGAAATTATCGCCTATAATCTTTCTTGTTCTCCTAATTTAGAACAAGTGAAAGCTATGCTGGAGCAGGACTTTACAGAGAAATACTACGAAAATACGATTCTCCATAGTGACCAAGGTTGGCAATACCAACACGATTCTTATCATCGGTTCCTAGAAAGTAAGGGAATTCAAGCATCCATGTCACGCAAGAGCAACAGCCCAGCCAACGGTATGATGGAATCTTTCTTTGGCATTTTGAAATCGGAAATGTTTTATGGTTATGAGAAGGCGTTTCAGTCGCTTAAGCAATTGGAACAAGCTATTGTGGACTATATTGATTACTACAACAACAAACGAATTAAGATCAAACTAAAAGGACTTAGCCCTGTGCAATACAGAACTAAATCCTTCGCTTAAATTATTTGTCTAACTTTTTAGGGTCAGTACACAGAGCTGGTTTTTCATGTCTAATTGTCTGTTTCTACGAATCGTCCTAGGATGTGGACATTTTCGGATACAGAGACAAAGGCTGTCGGATCGACCTGTTTCATGATGTGTTTAAAATCATTAAACTCTGCTCGCGTGATAACCGTAATCAAGACTGCTTTTCTCTCGTGATTATAGGTTCCTTCTGCATCGTGGATCATAGTTGCTCCGCGGTGCAATTTTTTATGAATTTTTTCAATTACCTTCTCTGGATGATTGGTCACAATCATAGCCTGCATGCGTTTTTGCTTGGTAAAGACTGCGTCTGTCACACGACTCGATACAAAAATCGTAATCATGGAGTAAAGAGCGTATTTCCAACCAAAGGTCAGACCTGCTATCAGCATAATCATCCCATTTACCAAGAAAGAAATACTACCAACATTCTTACCCGTTTTCTTTCGAATAGTCAGACTGACAATATCTGTACCACCGCTAGAGATATTGTTACGGAGCGCAAAACCAATCCCCAAGCCCATGACAACACCCCCAAAAAGGGCATTGATGATGGGATCCTCTGTCAAGGTCACAACTGGCACAAGCTGGATAAAGAGAGAACTCATGGACACTGTGATAAAGGTAAAGATTGTAAACTTATGCCCAATCTGATACCAAGCCAAAATCATCAATGGAAAATTGATAGCATAAAAGGTTAGCGATATCGGAATGTAAAAGCCAAACCAGTGATGACTCAAGGCAGAGATAATCTGTGCCAAACCGGTCGCACCACTGGAGTAAACGTGTCCTGGTTGAAAAAAGAAATTGACTGCTACTGCTGACAAAAATCCATAGACCAGAGAGGCCGATACTTTCTCATCATATTTTTCCCGAGAGATACTTTGTAAAACTCGTAAGATTTTTATCTGATAAGCAAAGCGGCGCAGATAATAGCGCCACCGCTTAATTTGTTTTGCTTGTTTCATCTTCTTCTACTTGTAAGCTGAGTTCCTCTAGTTGTTTGAGAGCGACTGTTGATGGAGCTTGTGTCATTGGGTCGGTTGCCTTATTGTTCTTAGGAAAGGCAATGACTTCACGGATATTTTCTTCTCCTGCAAGCAACATGACAAAACGGTCAAGACCGATCGCCAAACCACCGTGTGGTGGGAAACCATAGTCCATAGCCTCAAGAAGGAAACCAAACTGGTCATTTGCTTCTTCGGCTGAGAAACCAAGAGCCTTGAACATGCGTTCTTGAAGGTCTTTTTGGTTGATACGAAGGCTACCACCACCAAGCTCATAACCGTTCAAGACGATATCGTAAGCAATGGCACGAACCTTAGCCAAATCACCTTCTAATTCGTGAGCTGTTTCTTCCTGTGGAAGGGTAAATGGATGGTGGGCGCTCATGTAGCGGTCTTCTTCTTCAGACCATTCAAACATTGGCCAATCAACCACCCAAAGGAAGTTGAACTTATCGTTATCAATCAAGCCAAGCTCTTTGGCAATACGGCCACGAAGGGCACCTAGTGTTGCATTGGCTACCTCAAGCGTATCTGCTACAAAGAGAACCAAGTCTTTGTCTTCTAAACCAAGGGCATTTGTCAAATCTGCTTGAATGCCCGTCAAGAACTTAGCAACTGGTCCGTTTAATTCTCCATCAACTACCTTGACCCAAGCAAGACCTTTGGCACCGTACTGTTTGGCTACTTCGGTCATCTTGTCGATGTCTTTACGTGAGTAGTTGTCCGCAGCTCCTTTGACTACAATGGCTTTAACAGCAGGTGCTTCTGAGAAGACTTTAAAATCAACACCCTTGACAACTTCTGTCAGGTCTTGAAGCAACATCTCAAAACGGGTATCTGGCTTATCAGAACCGTAAAGTGCCATAGCATCATCGTATTTCATACGCGGGAATGGCAGCGTTACTTCGATGCCTTTAGTTTCTTTCATCACGCGCGCAATCAAACCTTCTGTGATATCTTGGATTTCTTGCTCCGTAAGGAAGGATGTTTCCAAGTCGACCTGGGTAAATTCAGGCTGGCGATCTCCACGCAAGTCCTCGTCACGGAAACATTTGACGATTTGGTAGTAACGGTCAAATCCAGCATTCATCAAGAGCTGTTTCGTGATTTGTGGACTTTGAGGAAGAGCGTAGAAATGACCTTTATTGACACGAGACGGCACCAAATAGTCACGCGCCCCTTCTGGCGTTGACTTAGAAAGGAAGGGTGTTTCCACATCGATGAACTCTAACTCATCCAAGTAGTTACGGATAGAGTGGGTCACCTTTGCACGAAGTTTGAGATTTTCCAACATCTCTGGACGACGAAGGTCAAGGTAACGGTAACGCAAACGTGTATCGTCATTTGCCTCAATACCATCTTTAATCTCAAAAGGTGTTGTTTTGGCTGTATTCAGCACTGCCAGAGCTGTCACGTTCAACTCTACCGCACCGGTCGGCAATTTATCATTTGCTTGCTCACGCGCAGCAACTTGTCCAGTCACCTCGATGACAAATTCGCTACGAAGACTTTCAGCTGTTGCCATAACCTCTGCAGAAACTTTTTCAGGGTTGATAACCAACTGCATGATCCCTTCACGGTCACGAAGGTCAATAAAGATCAAACCACCCAAGTCACGACGACGGCCAACCCAGCCTTTCAAGGTTATTTCTTGTCCGATATGTTCCTCACGAACACGACCAGCATACATACTACGTTTCATTGTTTCTCTCCTCTTTTATTCTGTTACTATTTTACCATAAAAGCGCAAGCTCTTCATGAAAATCATCAGAAAAGTTTGATTGTCTTTAGAAATCAAAACGAACAGACAAAAAATCCGATGAAAACATTATCGGATTCTCTGATTATGATTCTTAACCTTTTTTACGCTTTTCAGCAATCTCAGCTGCCTTTTTAGGTAGAACAATCTCCGTCGCATAAGCCGAAGCAAAACGCAAGACACCTGCAATAGGCGCAAAGACAACTGCTAGATAGTTGTAAAAGAAATCACCTTTAAAGGCATAGGCAAGTGCCCCGATGATAAAGAAGAGAACGACTGCCTGTATCACTGCTAATAAAATTACTCGTTTCATGTGACCTCCTGACTCTATTATAGCATGAGTATCATCAAAAAGCCGATTAAATTATTCAAAGCATGTAAAGAAATGCTGTAAAGAAGGCCTTTTCGACTCACATAAGCCAGTCCCAAACTCAATCCCAGACTAGCATAGACTAAAAACTGTTGCAGAGTCCCTGGAAAATGAATCAAGGCAAAAAGGACACTCGATACAAGGAGAAACAGAGCTGTCTGTTTGCTATTGTCCTGCTTAGGAAAGAGATAGCGCGCCAGCATCCCTCTAAAGATGAGTTCTTCCGTCAGAGGAGCAAAGACTACCACCATAAAGAAACCAAAGACCGGCTGAGCAACTGTCAATTGTGATACGATTTGTTGATTGACCGACGGATCATCTGGCAAAAAGAACTGGGCTGTAATCGCTACTAGCAAAACCAGGGTTGGCAACCAAATATGTCGATTAAAAGCAGTCGTCTGGATGCTAACCTTTTCTGTCTGATACCATCTGTAAACTCCATAAACATAGGCCCCTGATAGGGCGACATAAAGTGGTAAGACTCCAAAGATCGAAGCTCCTAGGTCAAGCGCTGATAAAGCCATACTCTGAACCAGACCATAGCCAAAGAAAAAGGATAGAACAGCTAGAAGAAACCAGCCAAGATTTTTAAGTAGTTTCATAAAAGACTCCTATTTGAAATAACGTTTTGTTTTTCGCAATTGTGCAACATTGGTATACAAATGGATGACAACTGCCACGAGCAGAGCAACCAACTGTACTTGTCCTAATACCATAGATAGAACTACTAAGACAATATAGATACCTGGTATGATGAGCTGATTGACCTTGAACAAGATCAAGTAAGCTTCTTCCATCTCAGCCTGTTTTTCTCCCTCATCATAAGTATTGAGGTATTCCAAAACTTCCTTTGGAGTCGCCATAACAGAAAGTTTATAGTTACGAATCTTGCTTGTGATTTTTAGGCAGTAAACACCCGACCAAATACTTACAACTATCAAAAGTAAGGATGTTGCTGATATGCCGAATCTTCCTAAGTCTAAAATCATACAGAATAGCATACTAATTTGGGAAACATTCCAAGCCACTGTACCATAATCCAAGAAACGATACATAGCAAGATAGTCTTGTTCGTTTTCTTCGTCCTCTTCTTCTCTTTGATAGTTTTGATAGGCCTTATTGCTTTTTCTAATAAAATAAAAGGTTAGAGTTGCCGTAATCAGCCCTAGACCAAAAAAGATTGAGAACAAGGCAGAGATTACTTGCTCTTGATTGATACTTAAAGGATTAACTCTAAGAGCTCCGGCAAGTATTCCTAATAAAACTCCGGCAATAAAAACTTTCAGTGCAAAAATGATATGTTTCTTATCCATATTTTAACCTCTTTCTATAACAAGCCAGACAACCATTGACCAAAGGCTTTACCTGATTCATAAATTGCTGTCAAACCCTCTGTTCCAAGTGATACTAAAATCAAACAAACAGCAAACAAGAGAATAGCTTGATTTCTTGCTTTTTTCGCCCCTTCTCCTAAAGGATCTCTCCCAAGCCAGCCTGCTAGATAAGCATATAGGATGACTGTTAAAATCCCAAACTCTGTTGACGAAAGAAACAACAAAATTGCTGCTAAACGGATGACGTTAGTCTTGATATTAAAATAATTTCCTAAACCTGCACAGACACCTGCAAGTTCTTTGTTCTCAGTATCTACTTGAAAACCTGCTAAAAACTCTTTCATATTCATTCTCCTTTTTCACTTGCTAGATTTTTTGCTTTCTTTTCAATCCATTCAATTACTGGTATGAGGGCAAAGTAGGCCCAAATAAATTGGTCACTTTGATAGGGATTAAACCAGCCTAAGTCCATCCCAATCAGTAAAAACACACTGACTAATAGAACTATGGCAACTACATAATAGATTACTTTATACTTGTTCATCACTCGTCCTCCTCCAAGCGAAATACCGATTCGACTGTTTCGTTGAAAATTTGAGATATTTTCAGGGCAATCACAATGGACGGGGTGTACTCATCCCGTTCTAGCAAACTGATGGTTTGCCTGGACACGCCAGCTAGCTTGGCCAGTTCAGTTTGATTCAAACCATCGCGAGCCCGAAGCTCTTTTAGACGATTTTTTAGCATGTCTTTACTCCTTTGTTCTTAACTTGATTTCATTGTAACACATCTTTTTATTTTTGACAAGTATATTTGTCAAAAAGTTTAAGATTTTTGTCATTTTGTAAAAGAAAACGGTCAGGAATAAGATCCTGACCAGTTTTAAATACTATTAAAAGCCTAATTTTTCAAAGACTTGAGAAAAATTTTGGCTGATTGTATCAAGCGTAACTTCCACTTCTTTTCGAGTTTGGTTGTTCTTGACCTTGACTTGTCCGCTTTCGACTTCACTCTCACCTAAAGTAATGAGGGTCTTAGCCGCAAAGACATCGGCTGACTTAAACTGAGCTTTGAGTTTACGGTTGAGGTAATCACGCTCTGCTTTGAATCCTTGTTGGCGAAGGGCTTGTACCACTTCCAGGGCCTTGACATTTGCGTCTTCACCCAGGACTGCGATATAGACATCTAGGGCATTTTCAATAGGAAGGGCCACACCTTGTTTTTCAAGGATGAGGAGCAGACGCTCTACACCAAGTCCAAAACCAAATCCAGCAGTCTCAGGGCCACCAAAGTAGGAAACCAAGCCATCGTAGCGACCTCCTGCACAGACTGTCAATTCATTGCCCTCGATTTCAGTGATGAATTCAAAAATCGTGTGGTTGTAGTAGTCCAGACCACGAACCATATTGGTATCGATGATGTAATCTACACCCAGATTTTCCAACATCTGACGCACAGCATCAAAATGAGCTTGACTTTCTTCATCAAGGAAATCCAAGATAGACGGCGCATTCTCTACTGCCTCCTTGTCTTCTTTTTCCTTAGAGTCCAAGACACGGAGAGGATTTTCCTCCAAGCGACGTTGGCTATCCTTAGACAAGGTCTCCTTGAGCGGTGTCAAATAGTCAATCAAGGCTTGACGGTAGGCTGCACGGCTCTCAGGATTTCCCAGAGTGTTAAGATGCAATTTCACACCTTTAATGCCGATTTCTTTCAAGAAATGGGCTGCCATAGCGATGGTTTCCACATCGGTAGCTGGATTGCTAGAGCCAAAGCACTCAACACCGATTTGGTGGAACTGGCGCAAACGCCCTGCCTGTGGACGCTCATAACGGAACATAGGTCCCATGTAATAGAACTTGCTTGGCTTTTGCACTTCTGGGGCGAAAAGTTTATTTTCCACATAAGAACGGACAACGGGCGCAGTTCCTTCAGGACGAAGAGTGATATGGCGGTCTCCCTTATCGTAAAAGTCGTACATTTCCTTGGTTACGATATCAGTTGTGTCCCCGACAGAGCGACTGATAACCTCGTAATGCTCAAAAATAGGCGTGCGCACTTCTGCGTAGTTATAGCGCTTGAAAATTTCACGGGCAAAGCCCTCAACGTACTGCCACTTGGCAGATTCAGCAGGTAAAATATCCTGCGTTCCTTTTGGTTTTTGTAATTTCATAGGGAATCCTCTTTAAACTTAATAGTCTTATTTTACCATAAATAGAGGGATTAAAACAGTGAGAGTAGAAAATCTCAAGAGAGTCTTTTCAGAAAATTCATCAAAAACTTGCCAAATTGTCAGAATTATGAGAAAATAGAGGATATTTATCACGTGGAGGGACTGTTATGAGAGACGATATCAAAATCAATGACCGCGCTTTGGCCTTACAAGACCAAATTATCGAAAAACTAGAGAAGGTTTTTGATACAGATGTGGAATTGGATGTGTACAATCTAGGGCTGATTTATGAAATCAATCTGGACGAAACAGGTCTCTGCAAGATTGTCATGACTTTCACTGATACTGCCTGCGATTGTGCAGAAAGTTTGCCTATCGAAATCGTAGCAGGTCTGAAACAAATCGAAGGTATCGAAGATGTCAAGGTTGAAGTCACCTGGTCACCTGCTTGGAAGATCACACGAATCAGTCGCTACGGCCGTATTGCCCTTGGACTGCCACCTCGTTAATACTCTTCAAAAATCTCTTCAAACCACGTCAGCTTTATCTCCAACCTCAAAGCTGTGCTTTGAGCAACCTGCGCCTAGCTTTCTAGTTTGCTCTTTGATTTTTATTGAGTATAAGTAGGCAAATCACTTTTGAAGATTAAAAAAAGCAAGCCGAAGTTGGCTTGCTTTTCTTGTTTATTTTTTACCAGATTGTTCCATATTCCAGAAGTCTGTCACGGCTCCGCGTGAAGCAGATGATACGATATGAGCGTATTTACCGAGGACACCACGGCTATAAAGTGGTGGCAAGGTTGTTTCTGCCTTGCGTTTTTCAAGTTCTTCTTCGGATACGGCCATGGAAATTTCTTTGGTATCTTGGTCAACCGTAACGATATCGCCTGTACGGAGGTAAGCAATTGGTCCCCCATCTTGAGCTTCAGGGGCGATATGTCCGACAACGAGACCATATGTCCCACCAGAGAAACGGCCATCTGTCAAGAGGGCAACCTTATCTCCTTGACCTTTACCAACGATCATGGATGAAAGGGATAGCATCTCAGGCATACCAGGACCACCCTTAGGTCCAACGAAACGCACAACGACTACATCGCCATCAACGATTTCATCTGACAAAACAGCCTGGATAGCATCTTCTTCTGAGTCAAAGACCTTAGCCGGTCCAACGTGGCGACGCACTTTAACACCTGATACCTTGGCAACCGCACCATCAGGGGCAAGGTTCCCGTTCAAGATGATAAGCGGACCATCTGCACGTTTTGGATTTTCCAATGGCATGATGACTTTTTGACCTGGTGTAAGGTCTGCAAAATCAGCCAAGTTCTCAGCAACTGTCTTACCAGTACATGTGACACGGTCGCCATGAAGGAAACCATTTGCCAGCAAGTACTTCATAACTGCAGGCACACCACCGACTTCGTAGAGGTCTTGGAAGACATACTGACCAGATGGTTTCAAGTCGGCCAAGTGAGGTACACGTTCTTGGATTGTGTTGAAATCCTCAAGTGACAAGTCAACATTGGCAGCATGGGCAATGGCAAGCAAGTGAAGAGTGGCATTTGTAGAACCGCCGAGAGCCATTGTAACAGTAATGGCATCTTCAAAGGCTTCACGAGTCAAGATATCTGATGGTTTGAGACCGAGCTCCAACATCTTAACAACAGCACGTCCTGCTGCTTCGATATCTTCTTTCTTATCAGCTGATTCAGCTGGGTGAGATGATGAACCTGGCAAACTCATACCGAGAACTTCGATAGCAGTCGCCATGGTATTAGCTGTGTACATACCACCACAGCCACCAGGGCCAGGGCAGGCATTACATTCAAGACGTTTCACGTCCTCAGCTGTCATATCACCATGGTTCCATTTTCCGATACCTTCAAATACAGAAACCAAGTCAATGTCTTTTCCATCAAGATTTCCCGGTGCAATAGTTCCACCATAGGCGAAAATAGCTGGGATATCCATATTGGCAATGGCAATCATGGAACCAGGCATGTTCTTGTCACAGCCACCGATAGCGACGAAGGCATCCACGTTGTGACCACCCATAGCCGCCTCGATGGAGTCCGCGATGATGTCACGAGATGTTAGAGAGAAACGCATACCAGGCGTTCCCATGGCGATCCCGTCTGCTACGGTAATGGTTCCAAACTGTACCGGCCAGGCGCCCGCAGATTTGACACCTTCTTTGGCCAATTTCCCGAAATCATGTAAGTGAATGTTACATGGCGTATTTTCTGCCCAAGTCGAAATGACCCCAACAATCGGTGTTTCAAAGTCCTTATCTGTCATACCAGTCGCACGAAGCATAGCACGGTTTGGTGATTTTACCATACTGTCATAAATGCTACTGCGGTGACGTTTATCTAATTCAGTCATCTTATCCCTCCCATTTCAGTTTTTACTATTATAGCACATTTTAAAAGCAATGAACAGAAGAAAATTCTTGAATTTTCAGAAAATTTCGATTAATTCAATTGAATGACTTCTAATTTTTTCATCTTTTTTTGTCAAGTAACTTTACTTTACAAAAAAAATGTGTTATCCTAGTATGGTTGATGAAAATCACTAGATTGAATCGAATTTAAATACCTAAAGGAGAAATCAAAATGGCAGTACCTGCACGTCGCACTTCAAAAGCGAAGAAAAACAAACGTCGTACACACTACAAAGTAACAGCACCATCTGTAAACTTTGACGAAACTACTGGAGATTACTCACGTTCTCACCGCGTATCACTTAAAGGATACTACAAGGGACGTAAAATCGCTAAAGCTGCATCAGCTGAATAATAGAAGGGAGATACCATGCGCGTAAATATTACACTTGAACACAAAGAATCTGGTGAACGCTTGTACCTTACTTCTAAAAACAAACGTAACACTCCAGACCGTCTTCAATTGAAGAAATACTCACCAAAACTTCGCAAACACGTCGTGTTCACCGAAGTTAAATAAGAGTTAAATTAGTGAAAATAGCGTTAAATCAACATTTTAACACTTAATAATAGCCGAGTGGAAACATTTTGGCAACAAAAAAGGTAGTAAGATATAATCTTGCTACCTTTTTATAATCTCCGTTTTCGTATAACAGACTTCGCTAGTGATACGAAAGCCGTGATTTCAATTTATAGCGAAAGTACCCCCTCCAGTTTGTCTGCTACCTCTTTCATAGCAGAAGGGCGAAGATGGGAATAAACTCCCAAAGTTGTCTGTATATCCGCATGTCCTAACCTATTTTTAAGTTCTAGGTCATTCATACCCAAAGATAACAATAGACTTGCGTGGGAGTGCCTTAAATCATGTATACGAATACTTTTGACTCCAGCTATTTCTCCGTGTTTCTTCATGCTATTAGCAAGCATTGTCTTAGTCACAGGTAAGCAGTTATAAGAAAAGACAAAACTTATTTTTCCTAGCTTTTTCTGATGATTTTTCCATAAGGATAGCGCCTTAATCGTCGTATCATCAAGATAAATTTTTCTATTGCTTGAAAATGTTTTTGTAGGGTTAATTTGCCAATTATTTTTATTTTGATAAAACATAGACTTATTGACTTGTACAGCTTTATTCTCAAAATCAACATCTTCCCATGTTAAAGCTTGTAATTCGCTTATCCTCAAGCCTGTCATAAAGAGAAATAGAAAACAGATATATTTCAAATGTTCTACAACATCATCTTTTTCAAAGGTTTTAATAAATTTTTCAAATTCTTCTTTTGTCCAAAAATCAACCTTTTTTCTAGTCCTCTTCATATTTCCAACCTGCCGAGCAGGATTTTCGCTCACAACACCCAAAGTAAGCGCCATATCAAATAGCTCTTTTACTGTTTGATGTAAATCTTTCAAATAGTTATTAGATAGCCCCTCTTCCAAGATGTCTGTATGCCATTTTTTTATATGAATAGGTTTAACATCAACCATTTTCATAGGATAAAAATATTTCAATCTTTTCAACTTAGAAGAAAAGGTCATAAATGTCCTGGTTGTCACTTTATTCTTATAGTGAGGTACAAAATACTTTTCCAAAAACAACTCAACCGTTAAAGTAACACCATGTACAATAGCTTTTTTCGAGTGTTTCGCTATAAAATCATCATACCATTTCTTGGCTTCTGTTTGAGTTTTAAACCCTCTTTTCTTTTTCTGCATTCTTTTACCAGTCACTTCATCAAAACCCAGAGAAGCAACCGCATAATAAGAGCTACTAGCCTTGTCATAATATACATGAGGGATTTTAGGCATATTCTTCCACTTCCTCAAAATTTAATTTTGTACCCAGAATTTCCTCAACAGCTTCAACAGGAACTTGACCTAATCCCTTAGAATTATAGTAAGCAAAGCCCTTTTGTACCATCAAAGCCTTAGCCTGTTTAATCAAACTATAAGCCTGATAATTTCCAAAACCCAATTTTTTCAAATCTTCTTTTGTTACGAACATAGCATTTTTCTCCTTTTCATGTTATAATTATTTTGGTTTTATATTTTGATGTGTGATTGATTTTCACGCATCTTTTTTTTGCATCTAGTCCATAAATTCCTATCATTCAGGAACATATAAATATTATCTAATTCCTGCCTTATCGGTATACTCTTTTTAAATCGTATCACCCTAAAGTCAGCATCTAACCTTTCATCAAAGAACATCACAATTTTTTTAGTCATTTGTCACGTCCTTTGCTTTTTTAGGTAATATTCTAGGTAAAATATAATCTTCTAAAATATCTTGAACAAACTCATCTTTACATGATTTTCGGTAAACTTCTTTAGTGTCAAAATAAGTCATTATACCTTTTTCAGTATTTGGAACAGATAATTTTATAGTTTCAGAAAATACATACTCTCGCTCGCCACCTCTCTCAAAGATTTCTAATACATAATTAAAACGGCGAAGATACTGGTCAATATTTTCATGTTTAATCTGTCTAAAGAAATCAAATATCCCCTCAGTATTCGTTAAAATAAATATTCTACCAGCTACCAATCTATTACGATATCTTGCCGACATTCGAGAATTGTTTAAAGGGTCTAATAACTTCAACCAGTCTGCTGGTTTCAAACTATCATAGCGTAAGTCGTTTAAAAGAATTACTTCCTCCCCTCTATAAGCGTCAAATGGATTACTTAAATCACTATCATACATTCTCCAGTCAAGTCTTTCTTCTTTGGCAGCTTGTATGATATCATTCCCAATTTGTTTGGCAAAAGTCGTCTTACCACTGTCCGACCTACCATGTACAAATATAGCCGTCAGTTTAAACTCACCATTCTGTAATGCCCTCATAGTTTCTCTCGCTGAAAAAACAGCTTGAGCATGAAATGCCTCTTCAAATTTATTTTGATTGTTAGCCCAGAGAAATCTCAATTCTTCATCATCAAAAACATCATCTTCAGTTAGCTCTCCAGTAATAATCTTTTGGAAAACCATATCCAAACTCTCATCTGTTTTCTCACGTTTTTTAGTGGCTGCATACTTCTCAAAATCTTCTTTATTCTGATTGATAAAGGTTTCATAATCAAGCGTATCAAATGTTTCCACATCTCTAGCATGATACTGATATTTATCTTTATCCTTGGCATGGATAAGATAAGCTAAAGCGTTGATACGTGTTAGGTGTCTTCCTCCCCTTGATTTTGGAGTTTCTACACGTTCCTTTTCTACTCCAAGAGCCAAAGCAACTTTGGACAAATCCATTCGTCTTGGAAAATCAATATATCCGTGAATATGAGGTTCAACCAATTTTGTCCCATAAGAAATATCTTTATCATGGACGATAAAAGCAACTTCCACAAATTCCTCTTCTTCAACTAGTTCACGGATACGGTCAAATATTAACCTAAAAATCTTAGCTTTATTCTCTTCCCAGTTTTCAAGCAATTTCTTATCTGACACAGCCCAATCCCAAAAGACTGGTTTCAGTTGTTGCTCAAATAGAAAACGTCTATTTTGTATTCTTTTTACCATTTTTCTTCTTTCTATATCAAAAAATAATTTTGTATCTTTATTTTATTTTTTGTATGTATATGCTTTAGGTTTGAGTATATGCTCCATTTTTTAGAGCATATACTCAAGCATATACTCAAGCATAAACTCAAGAAAAACCCTTAATTTTTTGGCATTTTTGCTTTTCCTAACGCTACGCTGACACCTTCGGTAATGTCCTCGGAAAGCTTGCCAATCAAGGGATTACCCTTGGTTTGCACCATTCTATCGTCAAGTCCTAGAATGGCGCTCGCGCATAGGTTTTGAGTATATGAGTATATGCTCCCCCAAAAAAACTTTTTGACTAAAATTTCTGTATATTTAGGTAGCTTGGTTGCATTGCCCTATCGGAACAAGTCAGCCAACTAGATGCCCGCTGATACCCGCAACCGCGCAGGGCGAACCGCCCTTTTTGCGGTTGCTATCAGCTACTAGTTAGCTCACTTGTAAACCGGTAGGAGCAAGGCGGCCAGCTCCCATCATATACAGAAAATTTAAACTTACATAGCAAGTTTTAGCCCAGAGGCTACTAGTTTGACGGCTTTATATCCTGCATTTCGACCCTCAACCCAGTCCGCTTTAACCTGCACATCTAGCAACTCAACGAATAGAGAGCCACCAAACTCAACGGTTTCTTCAATCTCCTCAAAACTGCCATGGACTTCAATCTTAATGGACTTAACGTCCTCTTGGTCAATTAAGCCATCATTTACAGCCTTAGCGGTTCGTTCATCAATTCCCTCTAAAATGTAATGACTCAAAATGTCGGTTTGTTTACCGTCTTTGAACTTCTTACTTGTTCGAGCTTTAGAAAAATCCACTAGAATTTTTTTAGGAATATCAAATTGAGAGCTTTCAAGTGCTACTTCTTTAAGTGAAAGAGGGGAAGTTAGTTTAATTTTTTTATTTGCCATTTTTTATATTTCCTTTTCTATTTTTTTAATTTAGAGAAGAACCCTTTACCCTGCTTTTCTTCCAAGGCTTCAAGTCGTTCTTCTAGTTTTTCTAATCGTCTAATGCTATTTTTCAAAGAAATAATCTGAAAGTTTGTACTTTTATTACTTTCTTTCTGTTTCTCTTTGAACTTTTTTAAATCAGCCACATCTTGCTTAAGTGCTCTTTCTTCGGCACTCTTCAAGTCGCCCCATATATCCGTTACAGCTTTAGTCATGTTTTTTGTCTCATCAATTCGCTTAGAAAGTTTGATAAACTTTTCAAATTCTTCCTCAGTAAATTGATAATGATCTTTCATGTGCTTACGTGTGACCTTTATTTTGACTTTCTTAAACTCGTAACCTGATAAGCGTTCAATACTTATCCGCCATTTTTTAACAGCGCTATAGGACTTGCCAGTGGCTTCCATGATATCTTTATACTCGTAATAATTCTTATTCGGCATCTCCTTTCCTCTTTTCTGTATATATGTTATAATTTAGATAGATTTATTTTATTGTGTCTTTGAGGTTTTTTCTTCAAAGACTTTTTAATAAAACCATAGGTACCACCCCCTAAAAATAATACTCTTAGTAAGAGTAATTTCATTATACTCCTGAAAAGAGTATTTGTCAACGATTAAACACGATTTATTTTGTTTTATTTAGAAAGGCTTTAATATGAGCATATTTTCAGAAAGATTAAAAGAGTTAAGAAAAAAAAGAGGATACACACAAACAGAACTGGCAAAATATATAAATATGAGACAAGGTAGTTATACAAAATGGGAAACAGGCATGACAGAACCAAGAATTGATAGTATAATACCGCTAGCTAAGATTTTAAATACTACAGCAGATTATCTACTAGGATTAACTGATATCTCCGAACGGAATCCTAAGATTAGCTCAATCAAAGAAACAGAAGCTATAGATGAAGATAAATTAAAAGAAATCTTAAAAATACAAGGAGATGGACAAGTAGATTTCTTTATTCTCAAGTTAATAAAAAATCGAGAAAAAGACCCAAAAGAATTATTTGAGGAATTAACAAAAGATAGCGACCCGATATCAAAAGAAATTGCTTCTATAGATTTCAACACCGCCATTAGAAAACTAAACGAATATGGCAACAATTCGGAAACAACAGAAACAAAATAACCCTATTTTTAGTAACTTAAAACTTATTAAAACTTAATAAAATATAGCGTTTTAGTTAAGACAATAGCTATATGTTACAGAAGTTAAATAAGCATACCTAACTCAAAACGCCTTACTGGGCGTTTTTTGCTTTATTGGCTGGCAGTCTATAGCTTTTGAGGAGAGATTTATGACATTTTATCTTTGGATGTTCCCGCTACTCTTTATCTTTCACGATATGGAAGAAATTATCGGTCTTGTCCCTTGGATTCATCTCAACGAGACCTTGCTGGCTCAAAAGGCTCCAGCTATTCTCAAGATTCACAAAGGAATTACAACAGAGGGATTTGCCCTTGCTGTTTTTGAGGAGTTTATCATTGTCTTATCCATCACTTTATTAGCGTATTTTAGTCAATCTAGAGCGCTCGAATTAGTTTGGTTGGGGGGATTTGTAGCCTTTGCACTTCATCTCTTGATCCATATTGGACAATCAATTCTTCTTCGCAAGTATATACCTGCTCTGATTACTTCTATCCTTTGTTTTCCTGTCAGTGCTTATTTGATTACAGACATCGTGCATTTGTGGAAGGTTTCGACTAGCGAATTTTTCCTATTTTCACTGGTCGGTTCAGGCATCGTCGTCATCAATCTCCTCTTTGCTCTCTGGCTTGGGAAAAAATATTCCGCCTGGCTTGCCCATAACCATTAACAAAAAAATCTGAGACAAAATGGTTCTCAAATTCTTAGTTATAAAAGAGAATAGGCGGAATCGCCGAATGTCGCCCCCCACTAGCTAAGTAGCGCGTTGGTAATAGATATTTTGTGTCCTACTATATAGCTATGCTTTCATGCCACTAATTCTTATTATATAGAGAAAAACAAATTAATTATTCCAAGCGATTCCTGATAATTTTACTATATTACAAAGATAATACAGTAGTCATTTTAACATCGAGATGAATTTTTCCTGTTACCTAATAGTATCCTTTTAGATTAATTACCAATTATTTATGAAATTTTCTGTATACCATATGTTACTTTTCTATACATAATTAATCTTTTATAACTGATACGGAACCATTTGAGCTAATTGCTCGACAACAATCTGTATAAACTTCGATAAAATCATATCCTCCATGTAAAGCAATGCTTTTGGCTTTATCGAGCCCACCAGGTAATGTCTCTCCTCGTTTATAATGCTCAATGATTTCTCCAACTAAGTCTAGGGTGTGCGCTTCATAAGGTGCTCCTAAATAACATTTTGCTACAAAACCTAGGAGAATTCCATTAATACCCACATCTGGAAATTCTAACTTAATTGTATTAATAATTTCATTTACTTCCTTTTTATTATGAACATGTCCTCCTGCATCTAGTTGATGAATAGCATCCATATATTCTTTAGATCGTGATTTTCTTAGAAGCCTATCTAAACTCAATTTATCTATCTGTGGTTGTTTTAAGTTAGAAGTCATGATATGGCTTACTTGTGTTTGTTTTTGGGATTGATATAGATTTAACATTGGTTTAGGCATCTATTTTTCTCCTAATTGTGTTATAAGTTATATTTTGCAATTTAAGATTCCTTTTAATGATACTCTCAAAAAAGAGCTTCCATTTAGGGAATTATGAAAATGGACACGAAACTGAGATTACAGTTACCGTGTCCAACTAATGAACTTATTAAACAAGTACTTTTCTTGTTTTAGGTCCACTTTGTTTATGAACAAGTCCCTCTCCGCCGATTGGTTTTCCAGATGCAGGAACAGCTCTTTCTTTCCCCCAATCTCTAATAGCATCAATTTTTTCTGGGCTAGTTTGAGAGAGTGGGACTACATTATTGAAAGCAGTCATGATATTCTCTTCGTTGAGAATAAAATTATCATTAGCGATAGCTCGGTAAGCTAAATCTCTAACTGTCGATTCTAAGTCCGCGCCAGTGAAACCATCACTTATTTGAAGAATATTATCAGAAAAATCTCCTTCAAATTCTAGACTTAAGTATTTTTTAAAATACAAAGCAAGTATTTCTTTACGCTCATCTGCAGTAGGTAAATCAACAAAGAATAACTCATCAAATCTTCCTCGACGGAGAAGTTCTGATGGGAGCATAGACACATCATTAGCTGTTGCAACTACAAAAACTTGTTTTTTGCATTCTTGCATCCAGAATAAGAATTGACCGACCATACGAGTAGATACGCCACCATCATTAGCGCCACCAGTAGCTCCTGATAGTCCTTTTTCTATTTCATCAATCCATAAAACACACGGAGATACATTTTCAGCGGTAGTTAGAGCATCCTTGAGTTGCTGTTCAGACTGACCTACATAACTTCCTTGAACCGTTGCAAAATCTAAACGATATAATGGAAGTTTCCAGTTAGCGGAAATTGATTTAGCAGATAAAGATTTTCCGCATCCAGGGACACCTACTAGGAGTATCCCTCTAGGTGGTTGCAAACCTTTCTCACGTAACATATCTTTCTTTTCGGGAGTTAGCAGTCCTTTCTTTTCGTTAAGCCACTTTCTTAACCCTTCAAGCCCTCCGACATCCTTCACAGAATCATCTACAACGATTTTTTCTAGACCAGAGATATCAGAGAATAGGCGATCTTTTGCAAATCTTATCTCATCTAAATCAGATTTTCTTATGCACTTATTTGCAATCAAAGCTGCGATAACGTTCTCCGCCTCGATTCTAGTTACCCCATTGAGAGCTGCAGCAGCTTCTCGAATATCGGAGTTGTCCCATTCAATCTGGATATCATTTCGATAGTCGTCAATGTATTCTCGAATTATCGAGTACATTTCCTCTTCGTTAGGTAAATCTATTTTTACTGTCATACCTTGCCGTTGAAGTTGATTCCAAATAGGGGTATTGGTAAAAACTATTACAACGCCTCCAGTTTCATTGGCTAGATTGACCAATGCTAAGACTTGTTTAGAATCGCTATTTTCATTACTAAGATCCGGAACTTCTGTCAGTACAATAGTTTGGTATTGTTTCTTTTGCATTTGGTCCGTCATGTAATCTATTGCACCATAAACAGATTTATCATCGTTAACATTCTTACCAGAACTAAGATTATACACACCTTTGGTGAGAGTGTGTACGTTGAACGGAAGTTGTAATTCTTCAGATATTTCCTTTAACATATCTAATGTTCTACTTGGCTCAATGGTATTGATAGCAATAAAAGGGATTCTTGCAAGTGAATATCTCGTAAGAAGTTCTTTGCTTTTTACTATATTACTCATTTACTGTTCACCTTTATTTAAAAAAGAATTAATTTTATGATTTCTAATAATACTTGACATTTTCCCGCTTCGGTCCTGTTTTGCAGATTCTTCTAAAGATTTTTGCATACTATTAGCTTGTTCTATAACGAGATTTAGGTAGTGTTGTCGCTCTTTATCCGGAATTGCAGGAAGATTGATTGCTTCAGCTAAGAACGTCAATTCTTTCCTCAAAGAAAGAATTGCTTGAATAATAGTTCCCTCGTATCCTTGGGATTTTAGTAAATCATTTTGAAACTTATCTGAAGCTACATTCATACGGTAATTAACAGCGTCAATTAACTTTGTAGAGAAACGTTCTGCCACACCGTATTGCCATTCGATAGTTCCAGATTTCATCATTTTTAAAACTGTTTCATCATCATCTTTGTTTTTAAAAACAGTTAAGATATTTACCCATTCTGCATATGTTTGTGGTTTATTCATTATTTTTGCCGTTTCCTTCTGACTAGCAATTGTGGAGGCACGATATCCCATGAAGGGAGTCCCTCAGCAAACACGCTCATAGGTTCTTCAGTGACATCTTCTTCAGTATTAATGCTCTTAAATGGAGTGGTGTTATTAGATGATAGCTTACTATCGCCTTTATATTTTTCATCCATGTCAATTACCTCCTCAAATTTTAATCTTTCTATTAGATGATGCCAACTTGTTTACATATTGTTCAGGTCTTATTTGTTCGAGGAAGTCAAGAACTTTAGCACTTTCAGCATCTTTCTCTGCAAATTCAATTCTAAAGTCTACAATTTCAGCTAGAGTAGCTCTTATAATTTGTTCACCATTCACTCTTTTATTCTCATATTGTTCTTCAATTTTCTTGCGACTCTTTTCAATGTTTTCAATATTAGATTTATGCTTAAGAACCATAAAAATCCCTGCTATAATAGCTATTAAACCTAAGAAAATATTCCCAAAAATCATCATTAAACCGATTACTCCTATAGCTATACCACCATACAAAAGGAATTTATCAAATAAACTTGGGAAGTAGTTTGACAAAGTTTGTTCTTTTTCAGAGTCAATCTGAGAATTGAATTTTTCAATCAACTCATTTTCGTTTTGGCCATCTGTTGATTTATCATTAAAGGTATCCACATTTATTTCAATTTCGTAAGGAATCTTCATGCGATTTTTTGCAGTAACGTCATTATAAGCGTTTGTTACCCAATCACGAGAAAGAGCCAGTGCAAATTTTTGGGTTGATATGCTTGAGTGAGAAGATTCGGGTTTCATTGCTGCATCGGTAAGCAACTGGGTGAAGTCTTTATGGGTTTCAAATGCAGTCGCCTCAATATCCATGTTTTGATGAGCACGGTTGTCATCTCCTCCGAAGTCAACCACAAGCTGCTCGAATTTTTCTTGTTTTCGAAGAGCTAGTTCCTCGTTATCAAAATCAGTCACAAGTGTGTCTAAAATATCGTCTAATTGTTCTTTGACGCTTTCTGTAGACCCTTTTTTCTCAAAAATATCAGTTAGATAGTTTAATATTTGTTCATGGAGATGAGCACCTTCTAAAATATCCTCTAGAACAGGCCAACTATTACTATATTTTCTTAGGTTAGGGTATAAATCTTCATCTAGTTCGCTTCTTTTTAAGTTAATAGCTTCGGACCATTGTTCTGTTTGCTGTTCAGTAAAACCAGGTTTTTCTTCAAGTCGACTGAGCCATTCATTCATTTGACGTGAGATGACTCCTTCGGTATCAGCTCCCAAGAGTCCGCTCGCAAAAGCATCCAAGATAATTATAGAATTTCTGTCGAGATTTTCTTCATCTTGATTAGCTAAATAACGTTGAGTCCACTTAAGGCACGCGTTCTTTCTGTTAGCTCTTCTACAAATTAAGGCAAAGAAAAGGGAGGTTTTTTCATCATTTCGTTTAATCCCTTCCTTAACTGCTTTTTCAGCTAACTCGGGTTGATCATTTATCCATGCTGCTAATGCAACCAAGCATGGAGCAAGCCAGTAACCTGGAGTTGATATCATTAGTTCTTCTGTTGCAGTGCTGATTGTTTCTTTTTTGACAATTCCTAAATCATCAGCTTGTAAAATCCCTGTGGTAGTACGACGAACAATATCATAATGTCCGTATTTCTTCTCAATTTCCTGACGGATTTTTACTAGTCGAGTTTCAGCTTGTCCTAGTCTATTAGCTTTTTGTTGGATATTAACAAATTCATGAAATTCCTGTGCTAAACTACCAATTTCATCATACACGATTTGAAGATTTTCGTTTGCTACATCAACTCTAGCATCAATTGTTCGTAATCCTTCATGGATAGAGCGCAAGTTATTCTCGATAGCTCGAAGATCAGCTTGATGTATTATTCTTTCAGCCATAATATCCCCCTTGTTAATGATTTCTAAATTAATTAGAAAAAATTTTGACTAATTTTCTAAATAAACTATCTTATAATCATTTTAATTTTTTCCTTATAGAAAAAGAATATCATAATTATTTTATTAATTCAACTTACCATGAGAAAGAAGAGAAAGTATTTGATTCGCGCTGACCTTATAGTTACTCGATTGGTATTTTTGGTATATAGAAATCGATTATCGTATCAATGAAGCTTTAGCCTTATCATGGTCTGATATTGACTTAGATAATGCCATTGGGCATATTACAAAAACACTAAACTATAGTCAAGAACTCAATAGTCCTAAATCAAAATCTAGCTATCGTGATATCGATATAGGCCAAGCGACTATTGCCATGTTGAAAGCCTACCAGCTTAGACAAATTCAAGAGTCTTGGAAGTTAAGGCGAACTGAAACAGTTGTATTCTCTGACTTTATCCATAACTACCCAAGTAACAAAACCTTGAGTACACGTCTAAAAACTCGGTTTAAACATGCTGGCGTTCCTAACATTGGCTTTCACGGTTTCCGTCATACACACGCTACAATCATGCTATACGCTGGCATAGAGGCGAAAGATTTACAGTATAGGCTAGGCCACTCTAATATCTCAATGACCTTGAATACTTATGTCCATGCTACCAAAGAGGGAGCAAAAAAAGCCGTCTCAATCTTTGAGGCAGCCATCAGCAATTTATAAATAATAAGGGTGCCCCATTTTTGGGCTACCCTATTACTATACCTAAAATTAGTTAAGGGTAACTAAAAGGGTAGTAAAAACAAAAAAAGCACTCTAGGATAGAGGCCTAAAGTGCTTCGTTTCAAGGCTTTACAGCCAATCTTATTCAATAAAATATTACAACATTTTGTTGTAGAATTCAACGACAAGTGCTTCGTTGATTTCTGGGTTAATTTCATCGCGTTCTGGCAAGCGAGTCAATGAACCTTCCAATTTTTCAGCGTCGAATGATACGAATGCTGGACGTCCAAGAGTTGCTTCAACAGCTTCAAGGATTGCTGGAACTTTCAATGATTTTTCACGAACTGAGATCACTTGACCTGGAGTTACGCGGTATGATGGGATATCAACGCGTTTTCCGTCAACAAGGATGTGACCGTGGTTTACGAATTGACGAGCTTGACGACGAGTAGTCGCAAGACCAAGACGGTAAACAACGTTATCCAAACGACGTTCCAAAAGAAGCATGAAGTTGAAACCTAGGATTCCGCCTTTGATTTTTGTAGCTTGTACGAACAAGTTACGGAATTGTTTTTCACCTACACCGTAAGTGAAACGAAGTTTTTGTTTTTCAGCCAATTGCAAACCGTATTCTGACAATTTAGAACGGTTGTTTGGTCCGTGTTGTCCTGGTACGTAGTTACGACGTGCCAATTCTTTACCTGTACCTGTAAGTGAAAGGCCAAGGCGACGAGCTTGTTTCCAAGATGGTCCTGTATAACGTGACATATGTATGTCCTCCTGATATAAATAATATTTGGCGGAAATAGTCACTTAGAGAGCCCTGATTCGTGCAGATGCCCTTCGCCTAAACAGCCAAGGTTACTTGTCATAAGACACCTGTTGACGAGCTTCATGCTTTCCTGCTGCTATTTCACACAAAGGCTATTGTACCATGAAAAGCTAGATTTGTAAAGGGATTTTACGGTTTTATTTCAAATTGAGGCTGAATGTAAACTTGCTTCCTAAGCCATACTGACTTTCTGCTGTGATTTCGCCACCAAGCTGATGGGCTAGTTCTCGTGCAATCGCAAGACCTAAGCCATGCCCACCCGTCTTCATATTGCGCGAAGTTTCTACACGATAAAGTCGTTTAAAGATTTTTTCCAAATCCTCAGGATGAATCCCCTGACCCGCGTCTTTCACACTGATTGTCAGCTCTTGTTCTGTTAATTGGGCAAGAACCTCGATTCTGGTTCCTGGTTCTGAATATTTAAAGGCATTGTTTAACAAATTGACCAGAATGCGAGAAAGTTTGTCAGAATGGCTCTTGATTTTCGCTGACTCAGGTGATACTTGAATGTAAACATCCCGCTCCTCTTGTTCAATCTGGAGTTGAAATTCACTCATTGACTCAATCAACAGCTGATCTAAAAAGACCTCTTCGACTTCTTCATCAGCAGTATCTTGAGGTTGCGTGTTAAGAGTCAAAACATCCAATTCCTCTACTAGCTTGTTTAGACGCTCAGTTTGCCGACCAATCGTGGTTAAGTAGTGGAGTCGTTCCTCTTCCTTGATCACTCCATCTAGAATTCCCTCCACAGTAACCTGAATGGAGGTAATGGGAGTTTTAATATCGTGAGAGAGCTGCGCAATCATCATTCTTTTTTCTTGCTCACTCTCATCAAGTGATTGAAAGGTGGCTTGCAAATTGTGGGACATGTCATTAAAAGCCTGACCCAGCTCTTGAAATTCTAATGGGCCTTTGGTTTCAATTTCTGTGCTGAAATCCTTGCCAGCTATATCCTGAGCTTGTTTTTTCAAATGTTTCAGAGAAGAAAAAACAGGTGACAGAAGAAAGATGCTCACTGCAGCACCAATGAAACTAGCAATCAAGGTCATTCCAACGAGAAAGTAAACTTCACTTTTCTCAATCAACATTCGTTGGACTGCCCAGAAAACGACCAAAATCGTTAGTAGAGTCGACACTAGATACCCCACTAAAATATAGTTTTTTAATTTCATTTTCTACCTCTTGGTCTTTCCATCTTATAGCCCAAACCCCAGACAGTTTTGATAGCAGGAGCATTTGAATTTGTATACTTAGTCAACTCTTGCCTCAAAGCATGGATATGAACATTGAGTGTATTGGTATCATCCACATAGTCCTCTTGCCATACCTTCTCGTAAAGTTCCGTCTTTGAAAAGACTCTCTCAGGATTGCTAGCCAATATCCATAGAAGTTCAAAGGATTTCACTGTCAATTCCAAAGGTTGCTCCCCTATGCGAACCTCATGAGTCACATGGTTGATCACTAAGTCACCAAGCTCGATCTGCTCTGTCTCACCTCCACGGCTAAGGCGACGCAAGATATTATTCACTCTTAAAACCAATTCGCGTGGGCTAAACGGTTTGGCTATGAAATCATCTGCCCCCAAACTTAATCCATAAATCTTATCCTGCTCGCTTGTCTTAGCAGTTGTAAAGAGGAAGGGTTGATCCGGAGCGATATACTGAACTTCACTGATAAAATCATAACCGTCCATATTGGGCATCATGATATCTGTGATGATGAGGTCGATAGATTTTTTTCTGAAAAGTTCTAATCCCTCCTTGCCATCATGGGCGACTAAAACATCGTATCCTGCCTGTAAAAGATAGCGGTTTTGAATATCTAGAATATCTAACTCATCATCAACCAGCAAAATTGTCTTTTTCATCTGACACTCCTTCGATAAAAACAGTGTTATACTTGCTTTAGTATAACACTATTTTCCCTAATGTTTAAGTGATTTGAATCTTAATCTTCTCGTTTGGTTGTCAAACCCAAAAGTCCAACAAGACCTGCCAAGGCTAGACCAAAGATACCAAGGCCAGCTGTAGCCGTTTTAGCTTCCCCAGTATTTGGTAGCATCGCTTTATCATCTTTTTTCATCATATTAGCCATTGGGCTAGAAGCTGGTTGATCGACCTTCATATCTGACATATGGTGATTTGTACCCATCATACCCTCAGTCATACCTGTAGAGCCTGTTTCAGAAGGCTTCGTATTCATCTGACCTTGTTGAGATGGTATTGTCGTCATTTCTTTTCCACGAAGCTGAATCGTTACTTGACGAGTTGCGATAAGATTGGTCAAATCTGGTTTTCCATCTTTAGAACCATACACTTTGACAGTAGCTTGGTAAGTGTGAGTGCCATTGGCACGAAGTTGGTCTAGAAGGGCTTGTCCTTCTTTGCCTGTCGTGTTGCCATTCAAATCCACTTCGTAGAAATATTGGCCTTTAGCCAAGCCTTCAAGTGGCAATAGAGCAGGATTTTTAGCTGAACCATTATCTGACCATGGGGCTTTGTCTGAGGCTTTTAACAAGAGACGAGTCAACATACCATCACCACCGAAAGCTTCATATGGAATGACCTGGTTGACACCTGCCAAGAATGGACCTGGAACATTTGCTTTTTCAAGGTAGCTAGCTGGAACATCAATCATGTCTTTGACATTGTTAACAACAGAGTCTTTAACCTGATTTGGTGTGGTTGAAGCGTTTAAATTAACAGTCAAATCTTTAGTCGCTACCAGATTAGTTAAGTCAGGCTTGCCGTCTTTTGCACCGTACACCTTGATAGTAGCTTTGTAGCTTTGCGTACCATTTTGTTTCAAGAGGTCAAGCAGCTCTTTATCAGATTTTCCTTGGGTGCCTGCCAAGTCTACTTCGTAGAAGTAAAGGCCTTTGCCCAATTTCTCTACTGGTGGGAGAGCTGGATTTTTAGCTGAGCCATTGTCTGACCATGGAGCCTTATCAGATGCTTTCAAGATAAGGCGAGTCAACATGCCATCACCAGCGAAGAATTCGTATGGAATGACTTGGTTGACACCAGCTGTAAATGGACCTGGGAAGTTGGCCTTGTCTAGGTAGCTTGCTGGGACATCTACTGTATCTTTGGTGTTGTCGGCCACACCTTTTTGCACTTCAGCTGGAGTGGTCAAACCATTCAAGTTAACATCCAAATCTTTAGTCGCTACCAGATTAGTTAAGTCAGGCTTGCCGTCTTTTGCACCGTACACCTTGATGGTAGCTTTATAGCTTTGCGTACCATTTTGTTTCAAGAGGTCAAGAAGCTCTTTATCTGATTTTCCTTGGGTGCCTGCCAAATCCACTTCGTAGAAGTAAAGGCCTTTGCCCAATTTTTCTACTGGTGGGAGAGCGGAATTTTTAGCCGTTCCGTTGTCTGACCATGGAGCCTTGTCAGATGCTTTCAAAATCAGGCGAGTCAACATGCCATCGCCACCAAAAGCTTCGTATGGAATGACTTGATTGACACCAGCTGTAAATGGTCCTGGGAAATTGGCTTTGTCAAGGTAGCTTGCTGGGACATCTACCGTATCTTTGGTATTGTCTGCCACACCCTTTTGTACTTCAGTTGGAGTGGTCAAACCATTCAAGTTAACAGTCAAATCTTTCGTTGCTACGAGATTAGTTAAGTCTGCCTTGCCATCTTTGGTACCGTACACCTTGATGGTAGCTTTATAGCTTTGCGTACCATTTTGTTTCAAGAGATCAAGCAGCTCTTTGTCAGATTTTCCTTGGGTGCCTGCCAAATCCACTTCATAGAAGTAGAGGCCTTTGCCCAATTTTTCTACTGGTGGGAGAGCGGAATTTTTAGCCGTTCCGTTGTCTGACCATGGGGCTTTGTCTGATGCCTTCAAAATCAGGCGAGTCAACATACCATCGCCACCAAAAGCTTCGTATGGAATGACTTGGTTGACACCAGCTGTGAATGGTCCTGGGAAATTGGCTTTGTCAAGGTAGCTAGCTGGGACATCTACTGTATCTTTGGTGTTGTCAGCCACACCCTTTTGCACTTCAGCTGGAGTGGTCGCTGGTTGCGCTTCACTGGCTTCACGGTCTTGTCCAGAAACTGTAGACGCAGGACTTTCTACAGGTTTAACTGCATCTTCTGTTTGTTTCTTAGAGTCAGGTTGTGCTTGCACTTCTTCTTTTGGTGCTACTACTGGCTCTTTAGCAGTTTCGTCCGCTTTTTCTGAAGAGTTTGTGGTATCCACACTTGCTTTAGGTGTTGGAATAGACTGTTCTGAAGGAAGAGCTACATCGACTGCTTTTTTGAGAACCTCTGCTGGTAAGTCGCTCTTTGCACTCACCGAAGCAGCGTCTGGTACGACTTGGGCAGGAGTCGGATTGACCACATCAGCACGTGCAGAACTTGGTTGGCCAACTAGGACAAAGAAGCCACTAGCCACAACAACTGAAGCAACACCGACACTGAGACGGCGAATAGACCAACGAGTATATCTCTGATTTGGATTGAATTTCATAGGATTCTCCTTAGAGTTTTTCTTTATTTGATGGCTCTAGTATAATCTCCTAAAATTAAAAAGGATTAAGAAAAAGTTAAAATTTTTCTTAAATCCCTCTTATAAAATACTTATATTGATTCATTAATCATTGAGGAAGAAAACAACCCTTCCTCTCCTACTCACTAAGCTCTGTTAGAGTATCCAAATGTTGGTTATTAATCACCGCCATGATATAGGCGCCTGACCGTAAAAGGTCATCGGGACCGAATTGAACATCTAGAGGAGCATTTTCATAGTCACGAAATCCAAGTACATTGAGATTGTATCGCCCACGTAAATCTAGCTGACTGAGGCTTTTCCCCGCCCAAGATTGGGGGATTCTCATCTCGACAATTGAAACATTCTTGTCCAACTGAAAGACATCTACGCTGTTATGAAAGAGAATTCTCTGCGCTAACGAACGTCCCATTTCAAATTCCGGTGAGATGACCGAGTCCGCACCAATTTTCTCCAGTACCTTTTTGGCCATGTGACTTTTTACCTTGGCAATGACGGTCGGCACCCCTAGACTTTTACAGTGCATGACTGCAAGAACACTGGATTCTAGATTTTCCCCCGTTGCGACAACCACGGTATCGCAGGTGTCAATTCCCGCTGATAGAAGGAGTTCTTCATCCGTGATATCCCCAACTACTCCACGCGCCAGCACGGGTTCAAATTGATTAATGCGCTCCTCGTGGTCATCAATAGCAATGATATTCATATGATGTTTGGCAAGAGCAGCCAAAACACTACTCCCAAAAATTCCCAAGCCTAAAATTCCAATCGTCCGATCTGACATCGTTCTTCCTTTCTTATCCAATGGTGATATCTGCTTTCATATAGTGAATCAAATCTTTCTTGTCTGGCTGGTATTCTGCTAAACTTACCAGTAGTGTCAAGGGGCCAATACGGCCGATAAACATCAACAACATAACGATACTGAGAGCTAACTTGCCTAACTCTGGTGTTAAATTCGCCGTCACCCCAACAGTAGCAAGTGCTGAAATGGTCTCAAACATGAGATAGATAAAGCGCGGATTTCCTTCTGCGGTTACCCCTAATAGAATCAAGCCCAGCAAGAAGGTCAGCAAGAAGATAATAAAGACACTAAAAGATTTTTGTACGGTTCGAGGTTCAATGGTCCTCCGAGCTACATTGGCATGAGGCAAGCCCAACAGTTCGCTACGAGCAAAGACCAACAAGACAAAGAAGGTCGTAATCTTGAGTCCCCCTGCTGTCCCTCCAGGTGCCCCGCCCAGAAACATCTGCAAAATGTAGATCAGCAAGGTGACCGGTCGAGCCTGGGTGTAGTCAATAGAGGCAAAGCCTGCTGTCCTCATACTGACAGTCTGGAAAAAGCTAACCAGCAGTTTCTCTGGGACGCTGAGATTCCCAATCGTCCCTGAATTGTTCCACTCAATCAAAAGGGTTGATACCGTTCCAAAGAATAAAATTCCTGTTGTTAAAAAGAGAACTAGCTTAGTATGAAAGCGAAGACGGCGTTTTTTCTTTTTCCCAAACTGGGTCGCTAGGTCAAACCAGACCATAAATCCTAGACCACCCGTTATAATCAATCCTGCAATCACTAAATTTATCAAAGGGTCCGTCTGAAAGACTGCCAAACTCGTACTTCCAAAATTATCAAATCCAGCATTGCAGAAAGCTGAAATAGCCAAAAAGATAGAGGTTAACATCCCTCGACCCCAGCCAAATTCAGGAATGAAGCGGAAACTCAGGAGAAAGGCGCCGAGCCCTTCTACCAGAAAAGTCGTCAAAAAGATCGATCGGATGAAGTCCTTTAAGGACTGGGTTTCCCCATAACTAAAACTTTCTTGAATAGTCTCACGACTACGAAGACTGAGCTTTTGTTTCCCTTGGATATAAAAGATTCCAATAAAGGTCATAAGCCCCAAACCACCGATCTGGATTAAGAGCATACAGATCAATTGACCCCAGATATTGTAAGTAGAGGCCACCGGCTGGGTGAAGAGCCCTGTCACACAGACCATGGACACAGTCGTAAAGAGATGGTCAAAGTAGGTCGCTTGTGACGTTGTTGCTTGAACAAAGGGGAGGCTTAAAAGAAGCGAGCCCAAGAAGATAACTAGGGCAAAACTTAAAAAGATACGACGGGCTGGCGATAATCGAACCAGCGTCGTCTTGATTTTTTCCAAAAAAGGTTTGAATAACATAACTACATTCTACCATAAAAACAGTAAGAACACTCACATGTGGTGCACAATAGTCAGACAGAGTTCGAGTGCCTTATCAAAAGCTTCAGAACCCCAGTCACGACTGTCGTAGTTGTCTAGATCCGCCAGGGAATCTGCGGTAAAGAGCAGTTCTCCCCATACAACCCCACGTAACTGAGCTACTGCCGCAAGAGTAGAGCACTCCATCTCCACAACAGCACAGCCTTCTTCCTTGCGATAGGCAACCTTTTCAGTCGTCTCTCGGTAAAAACCATCTGTCGTCCAGGTCATAACTTCCTCATAGGGAATGCCTCTTTGTTCTAAGACTTGCTCAATGGCAGAGATAGCCTCAATCTGCATCTCCATATAACGAGAAGGCGCTACATAGTGGTAGCTCGTCCCCTCATCTCGCAGAGCGCGAATAGGGACGAGAAAGGCATTTTCCTCTATATCGGCTAGGACGCCACAGGTTCCAGTGGAAATGATTTGCTCCACACCATAGCCAATCAACCAATCCATAAACTGGGCCGCTGGGGCAGAACCCACGGGCGCCTGGGCCAGACAGATCTCCTCACCCTTGTAGTTGACGACATAGACTGGATAGGTCTTGGTGGCAGAAACGAACTCACCAACACAGTCCGCCCCTACTTCCTGAGCATAACGGTCAATCTCCTCCTCCAAAAATGCATAGATGCACTTCTTTGGCAACCTTAAGTCTAACCCCTCATGTGTTGGCATAAGGACCGCTTGGGGGTTATCATCAAACTCTAAAATGGGAATCGCATGCTTCTGAATCATAGCCTACCTCCTCTAATTTTGTACTATTGTATCAAAAGCTGACGGAGTGTCAAGGAGTTGTCTTTACATTTCCTCTAGTAACAACACAAAACTCTCCCTTCTCTCTCGAGAAAGGAGAATTTTGTTTATCCTTGTCCGCCAGGGGCTGGACCGCCGCCTTGAGGACCGCCGCCTTGAGGTCCACCACCAGGTCCACCGCCTCCAGGCATAGAGTTGACGATTTCCGTTTGTTTTTCGCCATTGAGATAGATGTCTCCACCTGTATAGGTCGCTGTTCCATCAAAGTCAAAACCTGATTGACCAGTCATTTTAATGGTTCCGCCTGTGACAGTGATATTTCCGTTTGAATCGATTGGGTCTGTATCCCCTTGACCAACTTCAACTGTCAGGTTCCCACCATTCATAGTGAAGAAGATTTCACTTTGTTGGGCATTTTTGTTGGCTGCATTGACACCATCGTCCGTTGAATAGATGGTAATGTCCCCACCGTTGATAGTAATTGACTTCCCTTCAAGTCCTTCTGTTGAATTCTTGACGGTGTAGGTTCCACTATCGATGACGAGGTCTCCAGAAGCGTGGATGCCATCATCCCCTGCTGTAACGGTGATGTTGTTGTTGGATAGGTACATGGTTCCGACTGAAGTATCTTCATCATTGTCCACCTTGACTCCGTCTTCTTTAGCATCGATGGTCATGGTCGTACCAGTGATGTTGAGTTCATCATTGACATTAAAGGCATCACCAACTGCTGTGATGTTATAGGTTCCACCCGTGATGTGGAGGGTGTCGTTAGCCTTAATACCATTATTTTTCTTTCCATCTACATTAAGAGTTCCTTTCCCGTTGATGGTTAAATCCACCTTAGAAAAGAGAACTGCATCGGCTTTTTCGTCACTGTTCGAGCTTGAGTCAGAGAGACTGTTGGTGGTTCCTTCTGCCAGAGTCAGGTAGACATGGCCGGCTGATGTCGCAGAAATTGCTGCATTGGTGTTGGTCATGGTCGCACCTTTTAAGACTAGGTGAACATCTGCCGACTTATCTGCCTCGACCTTGATCTGAACTCCATCAGACTGACCTGAAATCACATAGGTGCCAGATTTTGTGATGGTCACTGTTGAGTCAGAGACTGTCACGCCATCTCCAGAGACGTTTGCAGATGAGCCAGATAGCTCAATCTTAGAAGCTGTGCTTTCATCATAAGAAGTATCATAGTCCTTCTCTGTAAAATAGGATGATTGGTTTGTCTTTGTTGAAGTTGTTGTTGCACTATTTGTCGTTGCATTGGTATTAGATGTAGTTGTTGACTGGGCACATGCTGCCATCAACACCATTGCCGTTAAACTCGTTGCAAGTAGGGTCCATTTTTTTGATTTCATACCTTTTTCCTCTCCTTCGTATGATATAGTTGACAGTCTACAGAAGATTACTGAAATAAAACTAAAACTTTTCTGAAAGTTTCCTTAAATTCAGTTTCAGTTAAGATTCGCTTAATAAAACTTTTAGAAATGTCCTCTAGACTTGTAGTCAAGCAAGTTCACCTTGTTTAAATATAGTACAACTGAAAGTAATACTCAATGAAAATCAAAGAGCAAACTAGGAAGCTAGCCGCAGGCTGTACTTGAGTACGTCAAGGTGAAGCTGACGTGGTTTGAATTTGATTTTCAATGAGTATAAGAGGAGAAAGACTTATGAAACCACTAGAAACTAAATTCAAACGGATTGAAACCAAATATGTTGTCTCTAAAGAAATTTTAGAGAAACTCATTCAGGATTTAAAGGAATATTTGGTAGAAGACGACTATCCAATTTCAACCATTTCAAATATCTACTTTGATACGGAAGACTTTGATGTTCTCCTAGATGATGATTTTGGAGATAAGCGAAAAGAAAAGGTTCGGATGCGGACCTATCTCAGCCAGCCTACATTAGATAGTCAAGTATTTTTAGAAATCAAAACCAAGGACCAAGAAGGGGTTGGCCGTAAGTTTAGACTACTCTCAACTCCTAGTTCTATCCTTAATTTTATAACCAAAGGGCACTTGGATGCTAGTATCACAGATAAGATCGTCATTGAAAAAGTGAAAAAACTTCATCAGGACTACAAACAGGGCATCAAGCCTCGTATGTATATCTACTACGATCGTTATTCATTAAAAGAAAAAAAATACATCGAGGGCTACAACTATAACAAAATTCGTATCACGATTGACCAAAATCTAGTCTATAGAGATGAAAATGTTAATCTTTTCTCTGGAAATCAAGGGGCCCCTCTATTGGATGATAATACTGTGATTATGGAGATTAAGGCTCCTGGAAACAAGCCCCAGTGGTTGCAGGACATTCTAGACAAGTATGGTTTGATTGAGCACAAATTTTCAAAATACAGTTGTGCTTACCACAAATCTCAAGGACTCCCTTACGCACCACGTCCCAATATAGAAAGCGCAGGTGCCGCTTATGCTTAATCTATTTAATTCAATTTTCAACAACGCTACTGCCAGTGTAGACCCCTTCCAACTAATGCTGGCTCTACTTGTCAGTCTAACTCTTGGTTTGGCTCTCACTTGGACCTACAAATATCGAACCCTCTATACTAGAGAATTTGCTATCAGCTTGACTCTGCTTCCCAGCCTCATGACTTTGGTTATTTTTCTAGTCAATGGAAGCTTAGGTACTTCGATTGCCGTAGCCGGAACCTTTAGTTTGATCCGTTTCCGTTCTGCAACGAGTGGATCAAGAGAACTGATTGCTATTTTCCTAGCCATGATTATCGGTCTAGCTTGTGGAACAGGCTATCTCTTCCTGGCAATTTTGTTCACCCTATTTATCTTGGGTGTTTGGTTCCTTTTGGAGAATCAACAAGTCAAAACTGACAATCAACGTCGTAGACTTTTGACAATCACGGTAGCCAATCAAGAGAAGGTACAGGAAGCTATCCAGACTGCTCTTGACCAATTCTGCTCAGAGATTGATATGATTACAATCAATAGCACAAACGCGGGTGACAATCTCAGCATTGTCTATGAAGTCGAGCTAAAAACAGAGGTGGATGATTTCCAAGTGACTAGCTATCTTACACAAAATATCCATCAATGTGATGTAGCTATAACTAAAAAAGCTAAAAAGAGAAAAAATCTCTAGCAAAAAAGAACAGCATTTTGCTGTTCTTTTAATTTTCTTTGACTGGAATTTTTTTGATAACACGCGCAGGATTGCCACCTAGGACAACATTGTCTCCAAAGGACTTGGTAATCACGGCTCCCGCTCCTGCCACTACGTTATTGCCCAGTGTCACTCCAGGAAGGACAATGACGCCACCTCCAGCCCAGAAATTATCACCGATGGTGATGGGCTTGCCGTATTCGACCCCTGAATTGCGTTCATGCGGATCCAGTGGATGGAGTGGGGTTAAAAACTGACAGTTGGGGCCAAGCATGGCATTGTTACCGATGCGAATCGGACAAACATCCAGCATGGTCAAGTTCCAATTGGAGTAAAAATTTTCCCCTATATGGATATTGACTCCATAATCGACCACCAGGCGTGGATTGATATAGAGATTTTCCCCAGTTGAACCAAACCAAGTCTTGATAATCTCCGCCCCTTTCAAGGGGTCTAGCTCCTGGTTGAAATCCGCCTGCTTCTGACGTGCTGTCTGAGCCAAGGTCCGCAACTCGGGGTCAAACGGATGATAGGGCTCTCCTGCTATCATTTTCTGGTATTCACTGGCCATCTTAATCCCTCACACTTACTTTGAGGCCATCATATCAAAAAGACTTTGAAAGGTCAAGAATAACCTGCTTTCCAGTCTCTCGAAACCATTCCCCGTCCCAACTCAAAACAACTTGCTTGACAAAAGCTTAACTTCATGGTTTAATATACCCCGTAAGGGTATATTTGGAGGTGCCTATGTTTCACTTATTATTTACAAAAATTGACAGTATTTCTACCAGCGAGTTAGAAGCTAAACTCAGAGAACCGATTCAGCTACTGGATGTTCGGACGCCTACGGAATTCCATAGAGGTCATATCAAAAATGCTAAGAATGTCCCTCTAACTGAGATTGGATCTTACACACCTGCGACAAAAGAAACACTTTATGTCATTTGTCATTCTGGTGTGCGAAGCAAACTAGCCGCTAAAAAGCTAAAGAAAAAAGGTTACGATGTCGTCAATGTTCGAGGCGGTATGAGCGCTTGGACAGGTAAGGTCATCTAGAAGCATAAAGGAGAAAGTCAATGAAAGTTATCATTGCTGGAGGAGTTGCAGGCGGTATGTCAGCAGCAACCCGTCTCAGACGTCTCATGGAAGACGCTGAAATCACTATTTTTGAGAAAGGTCCCTTTGTTTCCTTTGCAAACTGCGGACTTCCTTACTATGTTTCAGGAGAAATTTCAAACCGTGATAGTTTATTGGTTCAAACTCCTGAAAGTCTCAGGGCACGCTTTAATCTCGATGTTCGTCCTTTCCATGAGGTCATCAGCATTTCACCAACAGAGCACACTGTGACCGTACGCCATGATGGACAGGAATTCACAGAAAGCTACGACAAGTTGATCCTCTCCCCAGGAGCTAAACCATTTGTTCCTACCATTGAAGGCTTGGCAGAAGCTAAGAACGCCTACACGCTTCGCAATGTTCCCGATCTCGATGAAATTATGGCGGCCTTGGACAATCATCCAAAAGAAGCTGTCGTTATCGGCGCAGGCTTTATCGGGCTTGAAATGGCTGAAAACCTGGCGAAACGTGGATTGCAAGTTACTATCGTTGAAAAAGCGCCCCATGTCTTGCCACCATTAGATCACGAAATGGCAGCCTTTGTTCAAGCAGAATTGGTTAAAAACGGCGTTCGCGTTATCACTTCTCAGTCTGCAACTCGATTTGAAGACCAAGGAAAAGTCATCGTTCTCGAAAACGGTCAAAAGATCACTTCTGACCTCACCATCCTTTCTGTCGGTGTTGAACCTGAAAACGGACTGGCTAAAGCTGCGGGAATTGAACTGGGACTTCGTGGTGGGATCTTGGTCGATGAACATTATGAAACCAGTCAAAAAGATATTTTTGCAGTTGGGGATGCCATCGTCGTCAAGCAAGAGATTACGGGCCAAGACGCCCTCATCTCTCTCGCTTCTCCTGCCAATCGTCAGGGACGCCAAGTGGCGGACGTCATCGCAGGACTCGGGCGTACAAACAAGGGCAGTATCGGCACTGCGATCGTTCGTGCCTTTGATATGACAGCTGCTTCGACTGGTCTCAGCGAGCGTATCCTTAGCATGAACCAACTTCCTTACAAGGCACTTCATGTCAGCGGTAAAGACCACGCTGGTTATTATCCAGGCGCTACTGATATGACCTTGAAGCTCCTCTTTGACCCAACCACTGGAAAAATCTATGGTGCCCAAGGAGTTGGAAAGAAAGGTGTTGACAAGCGAATCGATATCCTAGCTACTGCCATCAAGGGAAATCTCACCGTCTTTGACTTACCAGAGTTAGAGTTTACCTATGCGCCACCTTTTGGATCTGCCAAGGATCCCGTCAATATGCTGGGCTACGCAGCCTTGAACCTTATCGAGGGCCTCAGCGACAATATTCAATGGTACCAGCTCGAAGACGAACTGGCTAAGGGCAAGAAATTCCTAGATGTGCGGACAAGTGGCGAATTCCAAAGTGGTCGACTCAAAGTCGATACCATTCATATCCCCCTAAACGAACTACGGGAACGCTTGGATGAACTGGACAAGAACCAAGCCTACATCGTTAGCTGCCACAGTGGTTTGCGCAGCTATATCGCAGAGCGTATCCTCAAGCAAGCAGGATTTACCGTCCAAAACCTTGACGGCGCTTATTCACTATACAAAATGGCTAACCCAGAAGGAGTAGAATATGGTAACTAATATCAGCATGGCTGACTTTTATGAAAAATATCAACATGAAAATCTAGATCTTATCGATGTCCGTGAAGTACATGAATTCCAAGCAGGACATGTGCCAGGTGCTAAAAGTCTGCCTTTAAGTACCTTGGAGCAAGGCTACAAAGAACTCAAACCGGACCATGAATACCATGTCATCTGTCAAGGTGGAGTACGTTCCGCCTCTGCCTGTCAATTTCTCAGTGCCCAAGGTCTCACCGTTACCAATGTAGAAGGTGGTATGAATGCTTGGCCTGGGCAAGTAGAATAATCAAAAGAAGCTGGGCAACAACTCAATTTCAGGAGAAAATGAAGTAATACTCAATGAAAATCAAAGTGCAAACTAGGAAGCTAGCCGCAGGCTGTACTTGAGTACGGCAAGGTGAAGCTGACGTGGTTTGAATTTGATTTTCGAAGAGTATAAATCTCCCCACAATAAAACGCATACTATCAAGGCTTTTCAACGCCTGATAGTATGCGTTTTTTTATTTTAAAGGCTTTTTACCAGCCTCTCTTGAGTCACATTACACTATTCTAATAGTAGCTAGACCTTTGCAACTCTTATCTCAAAAAATTAGTTTATTTCCGTTTAATCAAGTATCGGATAGCCTTTTCCAAACGTTCTTTTTGAGCCTCAGGGTCGTCTAGCGGTTGGTTGATGCAGGCGGTGAGATTTTCGGTAATCATCATCTCAATCACGCGCTCAACACTAGACTTCACTGCTGTCAACTGCGTCACAATATCAGCGCAGTCACGATCTTCTTCAATCATCTTTTGAATCCCACGCAACTGGCCCTCTGAACGTTTCAAGCGTGTTATATACTTTGAGTTTGTCATTGATTTATCCTTGGTCACTTTTTCTTCATTATATCTCGAATAAGGTTCTTTGTCAAAATTCTCATCCTATCTGTTTTTATAGGAACCCAATCCGTGTTTTCATGATATAATAGTAAAAAAATGTTCAGAATGGACTTACTTATGAATTCTATCTATGGTGGCTACGAATCCTATTTACCGACTATCTTGCAAACCTTTATTCAAGACATAGAAGAGGCCGCAGCTAATTACAAAAAGGAAACCAACCTCAAACTATATGAGCATTTGCATGCGCGCATCAAAACAGAAAAAAGTATGCGTGAAAAATGCCAACGCAAAAGTCTTCCTCAAACAAGTCAATCCGCTCTTAAAGAAATACGAGATGCTATAGGCGTTCGAATTATCACAGGCTTTACAGATGATATCTACCGCATCGTAGAGTATATTCGCCAGATGTCAAGCATCCATATTTTCAAAGAGAAAGACTATATCCGTCAGGTCAAACCCAACGGCTACCGTTCCTATCATCTGATTCTAGAGGTGACCACTCCCTACCCAGACTGTCTGGGAAATGACCAGGGTACCTATTTTATCGAGATTCAACTGCGTACGATTGCCATGGACTCCTGGGCCAGCCTCGAACACCAGATGAAATACAAGAAAAACATCCAAAATCCTGAGAGAATCACGCGCGAGCTCAAACGTTGTTCCGATGAACTTGCTTCTTGTGACTTGACCATGCAAACCATCCGTGATTTGATTCAGCGCTCTGATCAAGACTAAGGAGAACTTATGAAAATCTTACTTGCCGAAGATGAAACCCAACTAAATCGTGTTATCACCGTTGCGTTAGAACGCGAAGGCTACAGCGTTGATTCTGTTTTTAACGGACAAGACGCTGTCGAAAAGGCTAAATCTAACCACTATCACCTCATGATTTTTGACATCATGATGCCAATTAAAACTGGAATTGAAGCCCTCAAAGAAATTCGCCAGTTGGGCAATACGACCCACGTTATCATGTTGACAGCCATGGCGGAAGTAGATGACCGTGTAACCGGACTCGATGCAGGTGCCGACGACTACTTAACCAAACCCTTCTCTCTCAAGGAACTATTGGCTAGACTCCGTTCTACTGCCCGCCGTCTGGAGGACTATACACCCGATACCGTCCAATTAGGCAACACCCGCTTAGACATTAACGAACAAGAATTAGCTGCTACAAACAGCATTCGCCTAGGAAAGAAAGAGACTCAACTCTTGACCCTCCTCATCCAGTATGCTAACCAAGCCCTCAGTTGTCAACAACTACTAGAACAGGTCTGGCCAGATGAGTTGGAAGAAAGTGATCACGAGCTCGTTTTTCTCTATATTTCCTACCTACGCCAAAAACTCCAAAGTGTCCAGTCTAGCTTACAGATACTTGGGCCGGCAGAAGGCCCCTTCCAATTAACAGGAGGTGACTAGATGTTTCGAAAGCTTCGTATCAAATTTATCGCAACGGCTACTCTTGCCATCACTCTGATTCTAACCTTCTTTCTAGTTTTGATGAATAGTATCGTCTACACTCAGACTGAGGACAACATTCACACTGTTCTCTCTATCTTAACCAAGAATGAGGGGGAACTTCCTATTACTGACGAAGTCAAAGAAAGTCTGACTGAGAAAAATATCCAGGAAGGAATCGTCTATAATTTCCAATACTTCTCCGTCAGAGAAAAGGAAAATGACTACGCCATCTCTCTCACAAATGTTCAATCCTTAACTGAGGATGAGGTCAAAAGTTTTCTCCCCAATGTTCTCAAAAAGCAGGAAACTTATGGCACTATTACTCATAAGGGGCGTTATTTTACCTACCAAGTGAGCCAATCTACGACTGGGAAACTGCTGGTCTTCTTTGAAACGACTTACTATATCCGGGAACGCAGTACCCTACTTCAAGTTTCTATCTGGCTAGCCTTAGCTAGCTTACTCCTCCTCATACTACTCTTCACCTTGATTTCAGGGATTGTCATTCGTCCTTTTATCAAAAACTATGAAAAGCAACGGATGTTTATCACCAATGCAGGACACGAACTCAAAACACCTCTAGCTATTATTTCGGCCAATACCGAACTACAGGAGTTAATAGAGGGTGAGACTGAGTGGAGTATCAGCACTAAGGAACAGACAGAGCGTCTTAACCATCTGATTGGAAGACTCATCCGACTTGCTCGGCTCGAGGAGCAAGAGGATATCAAACTAGCTCCTCAAAATATCTCCGTCATCGCTGAAAAGGTTGCCTCAGATTTTGCTCCTCTCTTTACCAAAGAAGATAAAAGATTTGAAAGTTCTATTGAAGCAGATGTTGTAGAAAAAGTAGCCCAAGAGGAATTTTATGAGCTTCTTAGCATTCTTCTTGACAATGCCCGCAAATACTGCGACCCCGCTGGAACGATTCGCTTGACGCTTCAACGAAAAAATTATCTACTACACAAACACACTTGTATCACTATTTCTAATGATTATAAGGATGGGCAAGCAGCTAATATTAAACGTTTCTTTGACCGCTTTTATCGTGCGGAGACCTCTCACAATAACCAAACTATATCTGGCCATGGAATAGGCCTCTCCATGGCTCAGCACCTCGTCAGCTTGTTTAGAGGAAAAATCTTTGTCAGCTACAAAAAACAGGTGATTACCTTTACAGTTTGGCTATAATGGTTTCACTCTTTATTATTCCATAAAAAGCGAACAAGTCCGCATTCTAAAAACAGAATGCGAGCTTGTCCGCCTTTTTCTATGTATATGATGTGTTTTTCACATCTCATCGTTCCAAGCGAATGCGGGTCACAATCCCATCTGGGTCTACAAGATTCAACTCACTCGAATTTACCCACTTGATTGGTGCTTCTACCTCTTGCGCTTGCTGAACGATGGCTAAGAGTTCTTCCTTGCTTTCGACCTCAAGGACGTAGTAGGCCAAGCCAGGCATGCCTGCCTTACGTGGAGCCAGATTTTTTCCTCCCCATTCATTGACTGCTAAGTGATGGTGGTAGTCCCCAGCTGCAATCCAACTAGCACTAGGGATGCTAAATTTATCCTCTAGCCCTAACACCTTTTGATAAAACTGACTCGCCGCGCGACTATCCTTAACCGATAGATGGATATGCCCCATTCTCGTCCCTTCAGCTAGGATAAAGGGATCTACCTTTTCCCCTAACTCATAGATATCCTGAGCCGCAAGGGCCTCTGTCACACCGATAATGCGTCCGTCTTCTCGAATATCCCATGAAGAAACTGGCTTATCACGGTAGAGTTCAATGCCATTTCCTTCCAAATCTTCCAGATAAAGGGCCTCACTGTATCCATGATCCGCTCCTCCGACCAGAGGAATGCGCAAATCACTTAAGTGTTTCAGGACATCTGCCAAGGCTTTTCGTGTCGGCAATAAAATCGCTAGATGGTAGAGCCCATAATGCTCCCTTACTTCCCCAGCTTTTTCTGCCTGAATCAGGTGGACCAAGGCTTTTCTGCCAAGTCCCAAAATCGCTTCTGTCTCTGTTTGAGATAAAATCTCTAAGCCAATAATCTGGTGATAAAAAGCCGTTTGACTCGTCAAATCCTTGACATTTAAAACCGCCTCTGCTAGGTAAATGTGGCTTTGGTATGCATAAGTCATAGGGTGTCTCCTTTTTGTTGTAACTTTATTAATTACATCCATTATACACTATTGAGATAAAATGTCAACGAAGACAACTCAAAAGAGCTGGAAACCAGCTCTTCTTTTTATTTAACAACCAGCTCGTAGCGAGTTTTGCTGGTAAAGGTTTGCCCCGCTTTGAGAATAACTTGGTCTTTGAGGTCACTGTGAATGGCATCTGGTAAGGCCTGCGCTTCAAGGGCAATCCCATTGTGCTGAATCATTGGCTGACCAGCTATGATGACACCCTCATCCACAAAGTTTGCTGTGTAGACCACAAAGCAAGGAGCCTCTGTCTTGAAAAGTAGGAAGCGACCTGAATTTTGGTCATAAAGGAAACCAGCATTGTCATGGCCTGCAGGGAGGGCAAATGGGTGATCCAAACCAGATACCATCTGGATTTGCTCATCTTCTTCTGCAAAGATATCCTTGAGCAAAGCACCATTGTAGATGTGTTTTACTACGTCACGATTGGCATCTGGAGTTTTGGCCGGAACACCGTCCGGAGCGATTGGGTAAATGCCCTCCGTATTTAGCTGAAAGACATGGCGGTCAACTGTCTGCGTGAAATCGCCAGACAAGTTGAAGTAGCTGTGATTAGTTGGATTGACCAGCGTATCCTGATCGGTCGTTACCTTGTAGCTGACTTCGTAGGCACCTGTTTCTTCCAAGCGGTAGCTAATCCAAATCTTAAGATTCCCAGGAAATCCTCCTGTCCCGTCTGTACGCTCTGTGTAGAGGGTCAAGCCATGGTCGCTTACTTCGACCAATTCAAACAAGCTCGAATCCCAACCAGTTGAACCACTGTGGTTACAGTTGCTAGCATTATTAACTTCAAGGTCATAGGTCTTGCCATTGAGCTCAAATGTCGCACCTGCGATACGACCTGCTACTGGCCCCACACTTGCTCCATGCTTGGGACTATTGCCTACATAGCTAGCAAAATCATCAAAGCCCAAGATAACATTGGAAAAATTTCCAGCCTTGTCAGGCGTTACATAGCGCAAAATGGTCGCACCATAAGTCATAATCTCCAGCTGATAGCCACCGTCAGTCTCAAAGCGATAGGCCAAGACATCCTTGCCATCATGATTTCCAAATACACGCTCTGTGTATGCTTTCATTCTGTTCTCCTTTGATTCATTTCTCTTAAGTAAACAAACCATAGAGAGTGTATGCACCATCTATGGTTGTAGTTTCTATGTTCAGAATCCTTTGTCAGAAAACCTTAAGTATCTTCTTAACAAAAGGGGGGTCTTCTATTCTTGTTTTATGCTTCTACACGTTCAGTCCATGAAGTTGCTGTTGTTTTGAGAACTTTGTTGAGTTCGTCAATGTTCTCAAATCCAGTTGTACGCAACCATTCACGAGCTGCTGCTTCACCGTCTTTGATGTAGGCTTCAACTGATCCAGCCCAAGTTGCACGGCCGCAAAGAACACCGTTAAAGTTTGCACCTGATTCGTGGGCAAAGACAAGGGTTTCTTGGAAAAGTTTAGCTGACACTCCCGCACTCAAGTAGATGTATGGAAGGTTAGTCGCTTCGTCTTGTGCTTTGAAGAAGGCTGCTGCTTCTTCACGAGTATACACGATTTCACCATCGCCAAAACCTTCAACGTATTTGACATTGACTGGAACTTCCACTTTCAAGACATCGATGTTGAAGCGTGGGTCTGAGAAGACCTTCATAGCACCGATAACCTTGTGTGGTTTTGCTTTAGCGTATTCAGCAGAACCTGCGTCAGCGATTTTTTCATCGTAAGCGAGGATTTCAAGGAAGAATGGAATGTCTTCCGCCACACACTCTGAACCGATGCGTTCGATGTAAGCTTGTTTTTGTTGGTTGAGTTCGTCAGAGCTGTCTACATCGTAGTAAAGCAAGAATTTGACAGCATCAGCACCTTGTTCTTTGATGCGTTTGGCAGACCAAACATCCAAGCAGTCTGGCAAGCGTTTAGTGCTAGTTGTGTCGTAGCCAGTTTTTTCATAAGCAAGGAGAAGGCCTGCGTTGGCATCAAGCGCTTTTGTAGCTGGGAGACCATACTCAGGGTCAAGAAGCATAGATGAAGCGTATTTTGTCAATTCATCTGCAACCAAGACCTTGAGTTCTTCCATTTGAGCCACAGTTGGTTCCTCTGTTTGGTATTGAGCCATGAGGCGTTTTAAAGCACCACGTTGGTCAAAGGCAAGAGCTGAGATAATGCCATTCTCGTCAGAGAGTTTTTGCAAGCGGGCTACTTTATTGGGACTTAATTGTAATTTACTCATAGATACTTCCTTATTTTTGATAGTCATGAATGATGACACCTTGTACCACACGGTTTACGGTGCCTGTAGGTGATGGTGTATCTGGTTTGTTTTCCACTTTAAGCGAAGTCAAAAGGGCAAAGAGTTGGGCATATACGATGTAAGGGAAGACACGGTAAATGTCATTCAAGACACCGCCGCAACCAAGTGCCACTTCTTTGACATTTTCAAGACCAAAGGCCTGATCACTCAAAAGCACGACGCGACGGGCAATCTGGTCACCAGCCACTTCACGAACCAAGTCCAAGTCGTACTTGCGAGTGTAGTCTGTCGTTGTGCCAAAGACCAAAACAACTGTATCTTCGTTAATTAATGATTTTGGACCGTGACGGAAGCCAACTGGGCTTTCATACATAGTTGCCACTTGACCAGCTGTTAATTCCAAAATCTTGAGCTGAGCTTCATGAGCAAGACCGAAGAAAGGACCTGCCCCCAGATAGATGACACGGTTAAAGTCTAGGTCAACAAGCTCTTTGACATCTGCTGCATTGTCTAGGACCTTACGGGCAAGGCTAACCACAACTTCAAAACGTTCAGCTTTAACAGCAAATTCTGTAGGGTCAAAAACCAAGAGAGCTGTCAACATCATAGATGTAAAGCTAGAAGTCATGGCAAAGCCAGCATCATTAGAGGCAGCTGGTTGCAAGAGCAAAAGATTGCGCTCATCGCCATGAGCTTGAAGCGCCAATTTACCATCTGCAGCACATGTAATGGTCACTTGATAGAGGTCGTCAACCAAGGCTTTAGCCAAATCAACAGTCGCCACACTTTCAGGTGAATTCCCACTACGAGCAAAGGATACAAGGACAGTCGCCACATCTTTTTTCAGATAGGTTTCTGGATTGGCTACAATATCTGTTGTCGCAATAGAATTGAAGTTCCATTTACGTTCGTCATAGACTTCCTTAAAGTATGGTACCAAGGTATCTCCCACATAAGCAGAAGTACCAGCACCTGTCAAGATGACCTTGATATAGTCATGTTTATCAGCGATACCTTGCAGAAAAGCTGCAATTTCTTCACGTTTCGCTTGATAGGCTTCAAAAGCCTCTTCCCATACATCAGGCTGTTGGTAGATTTCACGAGTCGTGATTTCTGCACCCAGTTCAAGTAATTCTTCTTTTGTGTAATTTAGCATAGAGTTCCTCTAATCTATTGTTGTTTCATTCCTATTGAAAATATGGGAATGGGAGTGACTCCCATTCCCATGTATATTCTATACAAGCTGTTCTAACGATTTAGCCGTTATCACATCTTATTCGTCTTCGTCATCATCGAAGCCAGCTAACAAATCATTGACTTTTACAATGCTTTCTGCAGCACGACTCTTATAGTCCGCATCTGCGCCTGTAAGGCTGGCATTGATAAATTCAATCACCATTGGAAGATTCATCCCTGCGTAGAGTTCAATGTCGCGACCTTCCATAATCAAACGGCTTACCACGTTACATGGTGTACCACCGAGAAGGTCCGCAAAGACTAGGAAATCATCCAATCCTTCGATAGCAGCTTCAAATTTTGCAGTAAATTCTTCTGGGCCATCTTCTGGAAGAAGAGCCACTGCATGAATGTTGTCCTGTGGACCCATGATCATTTCTGTGCTACCTTTCAGTTCTTCACAGAAGCGACCATGACTCACCAAAATTAATGATTTGCTCATAAATTATGCGCCCATTCCAAGCAAGAATTTACCGATGAATGAAAGACCTACTGCAAGAACGATAATGATACCGATCGCTTTAGTAGAGTTCATACCTTTCTTACCAAGCAACCAGAAGATAAAGGCAGTAAAGATTGCTGGAAGCAAGCGTGGGAAGATTGAGTTCAAGATGTCTTGGAAGTCAATCATCTTTTCACCGATTGGCAATTTGTAAGAAATATCAAAGTTGATCATTGTTGCTACAAGAGCACCCATCATGAAGACACCAAGTACAGATGCAGCGTCAATCAAAGCTGTCAACGTACTTTGCATGTTATTGATAAGGTTAACCCCTTCTTTATAGGCAAATTCCAACTGTTTCCAACGGAAGATGTCATATGCAACTGCAACTGCAATCCAAAGGAAGATACCCCATGGTTGGCCAGCGATAGCCATAGTTGCTGCGATAGATCCCATGATAGCAGGTACAAGTGAACCAAAGATTGTGTCTCCAAGAGGAGCAAATGGTCCCATCAAACCTGTCTTGATACCGTTAACGGCATCTTTTGAACCTATACCATCTTTTTCTTCCATGGCAAGGTCAAAACCAGCGATAATTGTGTGGAAGAATGGAGAAGTATTGAAGAATTGAGTATGAACTTTCATCATTTCTTTCAATTCAGGAGTTCCATCCCCATACATTTTACGCAATTGAGGCAAGATCATGTAAAGGTAACCAGAAGCTTGCATACGTTCATAGTTCCAACCCAATTGGAAAGTAAACAAGCTACGTTTGTTGATTTGATTAAAATCTTCTTTTGTAAGTTTGTAATTAGAATTCGTCATCTTCGATTTCCCCACTTTCTGATGGTGTAGAAGGTGCTGCTACAGCTACTTTTTGGCTGTTCTTAAAGTGAACAACTGCAAGGAAGATACCTACGATAGAGATACCGATCATAGACAAACCTTTGAAGTTGTTAGCAAAGCCAATCTTTTCAGCAACATCAGCAGGTAAAAGGCTAATGATACCAGCAACAGCACCACCAAGACTTGTTACGTATGAGTAAAGTACAGTCAACATAGCTGTCAAACCGAATCCCATAGCAAGGTAGTGAAGGTTACGTTTAACCGGAAGGTAACGAAGCAAGATAGCGAATCCAAGACCTGGAAGCATACGACCTGCAAGAGTCAAACCGTCTGCAACCCATTGATATTCTTTAACAAGGTCTACTACTGATTGTACAAAAGCACCACCAAAAGCAAGGGCGAAGAATACTGGAAGGGCGCGAGAAAGAGCCCAAGGAACTGCACCAAGAAGGTAGTTGCGTTCGATACCTTTGTAGTCGAAGCGTTCGATCGCAGCATCAATACGGTGTGCAAAGAAAGTAGTTGTCATACGTCCAAGAACGTCGAAGTATGTCAAAAGTGCTGCTACTGGTACAGCGATTGTTGTGATCGCAAGATCTGTATCAATACCTTGAGAGATAGAGAATGCTGTTGCAAGAACCGCACCAGAAGTTGCGTCGATACGAGAAGCACCACCAAAGGTACCAACCCCGAGAACGAACAACTGCAAGCTACCACCGATAAACAAACCAGTTGTCACATCTCCCATGATCAAACCGGTAATGAAACCAGCGAATACAGGGGAACCTGCAGATGAAACGATTGTCAACTCATCACAGATTTGATAAGCTGAGTACAAAGTGAGAAGTAAAATTTGCCACCATTGTATCATAACAATGACCTCCTAAAAATTTTTTCCTATTTTAATAAGCTCAAAAAGTCTGAAACTGGATCATTTGGAACCATTTGAGCAGTGAGTTTCACACCTTTTTCTGCTAGTTTGTGGAAATCTTCCACATCCTTGTCTACCACGTTGATAGAACGTGTGATAGAGCGAGTTTCTGGTGTTTGAGACATATTGCCGACGTTGAGTGTTTCAAGCGGAACACCTGCTTCGACCAAACCAAGGAAACGGTCTGGTTTACGTGCAACGATAAAGAGACGTTGGCTATCGTATTTACCAGCAAGGATATTGGCTGCTGCTTTCTCAACTGGCAAGATACTGAGTTTGACACCTGGTGGTGTCGCAAGTTTCAAACCACTCTTTTCAATATCGTTGTTAACAACTTCGTCGTCTACAACCATAATGCGTGAAACGTTTAGTTTCCCTGCCCAAAGATTGGCTACTTGACCGTGGATCAAACGTCCATCGATACGGCATCCTACAATTGTCATAAGTTTTCCCCCTTTATGTGTTTTAGTGTAGGTTTACGAGTTAAATGAATCTCTTCTTTATATTCGCCCTCAGTTTCAAAGATGACGATGCGGTTAGCACCTTCCTTGAGATAGCTATGGGGGATATAAAGTGAGAGGGTCGGGCCGACGTTCCAGAAACGTCCTAGGTGACGCCCATTGACAAAGGCAACTCCCTTACCAAACTCAGACAAGTCTAAGTAGGTATCCTTCGGCTCTTCAACGGTGAAGTCAAAAGCGTAAAAGGCGGGTTGTCCTTCTGTCCATCCTTTTGAAAAATCAATTTTCTCAGGATTATCCAATGGAAGTGGATATTGTTTCCAATTTAACATGAAGTGTAGATCCTTGCAGACACCTGTCCGAATTCCTTTACGTTGCGTATCTGCCAAGAACTTATGTCCGTAGTTGACACGCCCCATATTTTCGACCAAGATATCAATCTCTGAAAAGCCTTCTCTATTGCCCTGACAGTAGATATCTTCACCAATTTCTGTCTGGTATTGAGTGGCAATCCATTGACCATCTACATAGAGTTGAGCTCGATCACGTCCATCGATGATACGGAGACGTTCCTCTTCTGCATCCCAACTTGCTTCGGTACGATAAAGAAGGTAGCCATAACTTTGACCAAGTTCTTCCATCGCTTTTGGATAGAGACTTTCAGTTGGACTTGCCAGGCTATCCAGGGTTTCAAACAAGGAAACTTTTTCGACTAGTGGAATGGATTCCATTTCCATGCTTTCCTTGTAAAGTGGTTCCAACTGTGGATACTCTGGGAAGTGTGTTGCCATCATCTTCTTGACTGCTAGGTATTTAGCAGTTGGATTTCCTTCTTCATCGAGAAGGGCATCATAGTCGTAAGATGTAACTTGTGGCAAATCTAGAGTTCCTCTGGCCGAGCAGCCATTCATGAAACCAAAGTTTGTGCCACCATGGAACATGTAAAGGTTGATGGAGCCTTGCTCTAACACCTCTCGAACAGCTTCCGCCAACTCTTTTGGATCGCGTGTGATGATGGGTTCTTTCCAACGGTTGAACCAACCATCCCAGAATTCCATACACATGAGAGGCCATTTTTTGCCATGCTCATCAAAGAATTCCTGCATCTGTGAAAAGTTGTATGGAGCTTTAGAGCCGAAGTTCCCTGTCACAAAGAGGTCATCTTCGATCAAGGTTCCGGCTTTCAGAGTCGCTCTCCAAGGACCGTCTGAAGTAAAGAGTGGGCAATCAATCCCTCGGTCTTCCATCAATTTTCGAATCGCTCTCAGATAAGACTTATCTTCTCCATAAGAACCATATTCATTTTCGACTTGCATCATAAGAATGTTTCCACCATTTTCCAACAAGCGAGGCACAAGCCTCGGCAATAACTGGTCATAATAGCGAGCAACCGCCTCGATGTAGGCCGGGTCGGACGAGCGGATTCGCATGTCCTTGGTCAAGAGCCAAGCCGGCAAGCCACCAAATTCCCATTCCGCACAGATAAATGGAGACGGGCGTACAATGGCATAGAGACCCAAATCTTGTGCTATTTGAAGAAATCTCTCCAAATTTCTGGCACCTTCAAAATCAAATTCCCCTTCAACGGGTTCATGTAAATTCCAAGCCACATAGGTCTCGACCGTATTAAAGCCAAGCGCCTTTAAGTTATAGAGAGAATGATACCAATCCTCTGCTGGAATTCTAAAATAATGAATGGCGCCAGACAAAATCTTGAACGACTTCCCATCTAAATAGAAATCGTCCTCAATTTTAAATCTTGTCATGTTACCACCTCTGACGAATTAAGTTTGCGCTTTCATTTATTATAATATTAAATATAATCAAATCTTTTGCATTTGTCAATAGGTTTTAGAAAATTATTTAAAATTTTTCTATTTTTTTACTTACCATTTACCAAAATTATCTAAAAATAGCATGAAAGCGATATTTTAATGTATGATAATTCACAAGGTTATGAAATGAAATTTTTTATATGTAACATAACATTTTTAGTCTATTATTTTAATTTTTTTTACCTAAATACTACTATTTTGTCTGTATTTATGGTAAAATCAAGACTGGAGAAAGAGAATCGAGGTGAAATTATGGCTATTCCAAAATACCAATATATTAAAGATGAATTAAAAAACAAAATCATCTCTGGTCAATTTGCAAGTGGAGATAAATTTTATACAGAAGCAGAATTGATCGCGATGTATGATGTTAGTTCAATCACTGTTGTGCGTGCTTTGAATGACCTTGCAAAAGACGGCTATATTGTCCGCCAACAAGGGAAAGGGACTTTCGTTTCACGTGCCCGCAAGCACAAACTCGTTGAATTTTCAGATGTCGAAATCTTTGAAACAAAAGATGATAAAGTTACTGTCCTTTCTATCGAGCGCGGAAACAAGCTTGAGTACCTGGAGAAACTTGGATTACGTGGAGATCAGTTCTACTACAAAATTGAACGTACCCGTCAAACAAATGGCGTAACTTACATCTACCACACATCCTATATTCCTGAACAATACATCAATGCCAACTATCCAAATCTTGACTATTATAGTTCTATCTATAAACGTTTCAAATTGGATTACCGCATTCACATGAACGATGAACATTTTGAGGAAATCAATGAAATCGCATTTCCAACACCAGAGCATGTTGCTTCTGTACTTGGAATCGATACGCAATTTCCAACAGTCTTCCAAACCAAGACTACTAAACTTGAGGCTACTGGCCAAGTCCTCGCCTATAGTGAAACGTATAAGCGAGCAGACTACTACAAAATTAAATTCCTCTCATGTAATCGAGGTCATTAAGAGAAAGCTTGAGCCTAGCTCAGGCTTTTTCTATACCTATTATAGCATGAGGCCGAGGCTATGGAAATGTTCTGAAAGGTTCTTATTTAATTAGTAGCATTTTTACTAAAAACAAGTTAAATATCGGCTTTCTCTTTCTCATTTCTGGAAATAATTTTCTTCTAAATCTTATGATTTCCTCTATTTATTATAGTTCTTATATAAACCCACTTGACATTTTACTCCTTACATAATAAAATAAAATCGGTTTTATGTAAACGCTGTCATATATGATAATAACAAGGAGGTTTTGTCATGAAACTAGAAAAGAAACAGCGCTTCTCCATTCGTAAATACGCGGTTGGAGCAGCTTCTGTACTTATAGGATTTGCTTTTAGCGCACAAGTCGTAGCTGCCGACGGGATTACTCCAGCTCCAACAGCTGAGGAAACCGTTCAAACTATTCAGGAGAGTCCACAAGCAGCCGAAGAAGCTGTAGAGTCCAAGGCCCCAGAAAAACTGGAAGAAAAGGCTGGCGAGCCTGCAAAAGAGGAGGTCAAAGAAGACAAGGAGGCTCCTCATACAGTTGCTCCAAAAACGGAAGAGTCAAGCGCACCAGTTGTGACAGAAAATGCTACTCCAACTCCTACTGCCGAGAAAGAAAGCCCTGCTCCAGCTGAAACTCCTGCAGCAAGCACTCCTTCAGAAAAGAAAAATGAAGCAGCCACACCTGCAGTAACCACTCCTAACACTGAACGAGCACCTCAGGTAAATGAAAAACTGGCAAAACGAAAAATGATCTCAATTGATGCTGGACGCAAGTACTTTTCTCCAGATCAACTCAAAGAAATCATCGACAAAGCCAAACACTACGGTTATACTGATCTTCATCTACTAGTTGGAAATGATGGCATGCGTTTTATGTTGGACGACATGACGATCAAAGCCAATGGTAAAACCTATGCAAGCGACGATGTCAAACGTGCACTCGAAAATGGAACTGATGCCTACTACAAGGATCCAAACGGCAACCATTTGACAGAGAGTCAGATGACGGACTTGATTAACTACGCTAAAAACAAAGGCATTGGTCTCATCCCAACTGTAAACAGCCCTGGTCACATGGATGCGATTTTGCATGCAATGAAAGAACTAGGCATCCAAAAACCGAACTTCAACTACTTTGGTAAGGAATCTGCTCGTACCGTTGACCTGGATAACAAAGAAGCTGTTGAGTTTACCAAAGCCCTGATCGACAAGTATGCTGCATACTTTGCTGGAAAAACTGATATTTTCAATATCGGACTAGACGAGTACGCCAATGATGCTACAAACGCCAAAGGCTGGAGCGTTCTTCAAGCCTATAAATGGTATCCAGAAGATGGATTCCCTGACAAGGGTTATGATAAATTTATCGCCTACGCCAATGACCTTGCTCGCATCGTCAAATCTCACGGCCTCAAACCAATGGCCTTTAACGACGGTATCTACTATAATAGCGACACTAGCTTTGGAACCTTTGACAAAGATATCATCGTTTCTATGTGGACTGGTGGATGGGGCGGATACGACGTCGCTTCTTCTAAACTTCTAGTTGAAAAAGGCCACCAGATTCTTAATACCAACGATGCTTGGTACTACGTCCTCGGACGAAATGCCGATGGTCAAGGCTGGTACAACCTCGACCAAGGACTCAATGGTATCAAGAACACTCCAATCACTTCTGTACCAAAATCTGATGGGGCTACTATCCCGTTCATCGGGGGTATGGTAGCTGCTTGGGCGGATACCCCATCTGCACGCTATTCACCATCACGCCTCTTCAAACTCATGCGTAGCTTCGCAAATGCAAATGCTGAGTACTTTGCTGCCGACTATGAGTCTGCTGAACAAGCTCTGAAAGAAGTCCCAACAGACCTTAACCGCTATACTGCAGAAAGTGTCGCAGCTGTCAAAAAAGCTGAAAAAGCTATTCGCTCACTCGATAGCAACCTCAGCCGTGCCCAACAAGACACCATTGATCAAGCAATCGCAAAACTCCAAGAAGCTGTTAGCAACTTGACCTTCACACCAGAAGCTCAAAAAGAAGAAGACGCGAAACGCGAAGTTGAAAAACTTGCCAAGAACAAGGTAATCTCTATCGATGCTGGACGTAAGTACTTCACACTTGACCAACTCAAACGCATCGTAGACAAGGCGAGCGAACTCGGCTACTCTGATGTGCATCTTCTCCTAGGAAATGATGGACTTCGCTTCCTCCTTGATGACATGACCATCACAGCTAACGGCAAAACTTATGCAAGTGACGATATCAAAAAGGCCATCATCGAAGGAACAAAAGCTTACTACGATGATCCAAACGGAACCACTCTTAGTCAGGCTGAAATCACTGAATTGATTGAGTACGCAAAATCAAAAGGTATCGGACTCATCCCAGCGATCAACAGCCCAGGTCACATGGATGCCATGCTCGTCGCTATGGAAAAACTTGGAATCAAGAATCCTCAAGCCAACTTTGACAAGGTCTCCAAAACAACTATGGACCTCGAAAACGAAGAGGCGATGAACTTTGTCAAAGCCCTCATCGGCAAGTACATGGACTTCTTTGCAGGCAAGACTAAGATCTTCAACTACGGTACAGACGAATATGCCAATGATGCTACCAACGCCCAAGGCTGGTACTACCTCAAATGGTATGGACTCTATGGCAAGTTTGCTGAATATGCTAACACTCTTGCTGCCATGGCTAAAGAAAGAGGCCTTCAACCAATGGCCTTCAACGATGGTTTCTACTACGAGGACAAGGACGATGTTGAGTTTGACAAGGATGTCATCATCTCTTACTGGTCTAAAGGATGGTGGGGCTACAACCTTGCATCTCCTCAGTACCTTGCAAGTAAAGGCTATAAATTCCTTAATACCAACGGAGACTGGTACTACATTCTCGGTCAAAAACCAGAAGATGGCGGTGGCTTCCTCAAAAAAGCTCTCGAAAATACCGCGAAAACTCCATTTAATCAACTAGCATCAACTAAATACCCTGAAGTTGACCTTCCTACTATTGGTAGTATGCTTGCTATCTGGGCAGATAGACCAAGTGCTGAGTATAAGGAAGAAGAAATCTTTGAACTCATGACTGCCTTCGCAGATCACAACAAAGACTACTTCCGCGCTAACTACAATGCCCTCCGTGAGGAGCTTGCTCAAATTCCTACTAACTTGGAAGGATACAGCAAAGAAAGTCTCGATGCCCTAAATGCAGCTAAAGAGGCTCTCAACTACAACCTCAATCGCAGCAAGCAAGCTGAGTTAGACACTCTTGTAGCCAAGCTCAAAGCAGCCCGTCTAGGCCTCAAACCAGCGGAAACTCACTCAGGAAGCCTCGATGAAAACGAACTAGCTGCCAATGTTGAAACCAAACCGGAACTCATCACAAGAGCAGAAAAGATTCCATTTGAGGTCATCAAGAAGGAAAATCCGAATCTCCCAGTCGGTCAGGAAAAGATCATCACACCAGGTGTAGAGGGCGAACGCACTCATTACATCTCTGTCCTTACTGAAAATGGGAAACAAACAGAAACTGTTCTAGATAGCCAAGTAACCAAAGAACCTGTGACACAAGTGGTTGAAATCGGTGCCCCTATTACTCACAAAGGAGATGAAAGTGGTAAAGCGACAACTGCAGAAGCAAAACCGAGACTAGATATCCAAGAGGAAGAGATTCCGTTCACTACTGTGACACGTGAAAATCCACTCTTACTCAAAGGGAAGACTCAAGTTGTTACTAAAGGCGCTAACGGTCGTCGCAGTCATTACTACTCTGTGAGCACTACTGTTGACGGTAAGGAAGTGAAAACTCTTGTAGATAGCCTTGTGACCCAAGAAGCAGTGACCCAAGTTATTGAAGTCGGAACTCTTGTTACCCATGTGGGGGATGAACACGGTCTTGCCCCAGCCGCAGAAGAAAAACCTAGACTGGACATCCAAGAAGAAGAGATTCCGTTCACTACCGTAACACGTGAAAATCCACAATTACCAAAAGGACAAAGTCAAGTAGTCGTTGCTGGAGTAAATGGTCGCCGTACCGTCTTCTACTCTGTCAGCACTACTGCTGATGGCAAGGAAGAAAGAACCCTTGTCAATAGTGCGGTATCGCAGGAAGCGGTCGCTCAGGTTGTCGAAGTCGGAACTGCCGTTGAGAAAGCTGAGCAAGCTGAAGCAACTACTAGCAAAGCAGATGAAAAACAACTCCCTGCAACAGGAAGTCAAGACTCTGCAGGCTTGGTCGCAGCAGGACTCATGGCCACACTAGCAGCTTACGGGCTCACTAAGAAAAAAGAAGATTAACATCCTTCGATAAGCATATAAAAAAGCGAGATTGAATCTCGCTTTTTTGTTGTGATTAGTCACCCAGTCCGATACGTTCAAAGATATCGTCTACTCGTTTTGTGTAGTATGCAGGGTTGAAGATTTCATCGATTTCCTCTTGAGTCAGGCGTGATGTCACTTCTGGATCTGCTTCGAGAAGCGGTTTAAAGTCCACTTGGTTGTCCCAAGAGTAGGCTGTTTTCGGTTGAACAAGGTCGTAGGCTTGCTCACGCGTCATTCCCTTCTCGATCAAGGTCAACATAGCACGTTGGCTAAAGATAAGACCAAACGTAGAGTTCATGTTGCGAATCATGTTTTCTGGGAAGACCGTCAAGTTCTTGACGATATTTCCGAAACGGTTGAGCATGTAGTCAATCAAAATGGTTGTATCTGGTGTGATGATACGTTCAGCTGATGAGTGAGAGATATCCCGTTCGTGCCAGAGAGCCACGTTTTCATAGGCTGTCACCATGTGACCACGAATAACACGCGCAAGACCTGTCATGTTCTCAGAACCGATAGGGTTGCGTTTGTGAGGCATAGCAGATGAACCTTTTTGGCCTTTGGCAAAGAATTCTTCCACTTCGCGTTGTTCAGATTTTTGAAGACCACGGATTTCCGTTGCCATACGTTCGATTGAAGTCGCGATGCTAGCAAGAACTGCAAAGTACTCAGCGTGAAGGTCACGAGGAAGTACTTGTGTAGAAATTTCTTGAGCACGGATACCCAATTTGTCGCAGACGTATTGCTCTACAAATGGTGGGATGTTGGCAAAGTTCCCAACCGCACCAGAAATCTTACCAGCTTCCACACCAGCAGCTGCATGCTCGAAACGCTCGATATTGCGCTTCATTTCGCTATACCAAGTCGCCAATTTAAGACCAAAGGTTGTCGGCTCAGCGTGCACACCGTGGGTACGCCCCATCATGATGGTGAACTTGTGTTCTTTCGCTTTGTCAGCGATGATGTTGATGAAGTTTTCAAGGTCTCGACGGATGATGTCGTTGGCCTGCTTGTAAAGGTAACCGTAGGCAGTATCCACCACGTCGGTAGAAGTCAACCCATAGTGTACCCACTTGCGCTCTTCACCAAGCGTCTCAGAAACCGCACGTGTGAAAGCCACCACATCATGGCGAGTCTCTTGCTCAATCTCCAAAATACGATCAATGTCAAAGTCCGCTTTTTCACGAATCAAAGCCACATCTTCCTTAGGGATTTCCCCCAACTCAGCCCATGCCTCGTCAGCCAGGATTTCCACCTCAAGCCAAGCACGGTATTTATTTTCTTCACTCCAAATGTTCGCCATCTCAGGGCGAGAGTAACGGTTGATCATTTTCTTCTCCTTTAATCTAATTCACTTCTTCATCTAAGATTAAATTTTCCCAACGCTCTATTACACGTTCATCTTCCAAAATCCTATAAAGATCATTAAAGTCATTAATAAATACTTCTCTTAAAATCTCATTACTCAGATATTTATTAGCATTATCAATGATAGATTTTATAACCTCTTGAATTTCAATATCATCAATATAACAATTAGCATCTTGTAACCTTGTTATTATTTCTATGCTAATATCCTCCCTCTTTTTTATATCTTGCAGAAGTGTGTATATTTTCTTTTGATAAGGGAAATCAAATAGAACTTGCGTATTATCTTTTGTCATTAAATCTAAGTGCTCTATTCTTTCGCGTATATTAACTTTTTCTTTATCGTAGATATATTCAATTTCATCAATTAAATGTTGAGGAGCTCTATTTTCCAGCAAGAATACAGATAAGTATCTACTAATTTCCATTTTATCAAAATTTAGAGGAGATATTTCTTCAATAAATTTTAAATACGAGGATTTATCAGTTGTATTTCGTAAATAAACAAGAATTTCACTTATGGCTATTCTTTCATCTATTTTGATAGAACTTAATCCTCTACTATTTTCCGTATGTAAAAATATTTTCTGAGCCTTTGAATCATTTCTAAGCTCATATGAATAAGTACCCGATTTTTGGCTTCCCTCCTTAACGAGTTTATAATAATAATTTACTACTTTGAAAACTACTCGTCCAATCAGTTTCCTTATGCTATCATTAATTGGAATAATACTTGAGTTAGAAATCAATCTTTCATAATCAATATAATTATCAGCAAAAAATTTATGAATTAGCTTATATTCCCAACTATTTCCTACCTCTGCAAATCTATCATATCTTGCATTAGAATAGAAGTTCTTTACAAGCTCTAAAAATTGATATTCTTGCTTATTAAAATTAGCTTTTTTACCTACTGCTTTTTCAATCCTTCTATTCAATTCTACATGATTATGAATCTTAATTCTTTCCGAGAATTCCTCAATAGGTTCTTTTTCATCAAATTCCCATAGTACTAAAATTATCTTTTGTAATCTTTCAATTCCTACAGAAATATTATATAAAGCTAAAAATAATTCTGTTGGCATCTCTGAATCAATTGAATTCATATTGTTAACAATAGATATACCATTATAGATAAACTCTCCTGAAATATCTAACTCAGAAACCATGTTAAAATTTTTATAGTACCACTTTTTATTTACCATTTTTACTCCCCAAACTCAACCACACTATCCGGCACATCACTAAACAAAGTCACATGTCCCATCTTGCGGTTATGCTTCGCTTCTATTTTACCATACATGTGGAGATGGGCGCTTGGATTTTCTGCGATATACTTTTCAGCGGCCTCGACATGCTGGCCGAGAACATTGAGCATGACTGCAGGCGCATGCAATTTGATAGCTGGCAATGGTGCTCCGAGAACACCCAAGATATGGGTGTCAAACTGCGAGAAGTCGCAGGCTTCAATTGAGTAGTGGCCTGAATTGTGTGGACGTGGTGCGATTTCATTGACGATGATGTTATCAGCCGTCGCAAACATTTCCACACAGAGCGTTCCAGACAGGTTCAGTTGTTCTGCAATTCGCACAGCCATGGCTTTGGCTTTTTCCGCTAGACTTTCTGAAATGCGAGCTGGGACAATGGTCTTAGAGAGGATATTGTTGCGATGGATATTTTCCTGAACTGGGAAGACTGTCACGTCCTTACCATTTCCGGATACTATGACAGAAATCTCAAGGTCAAAGTTGACAAATTCTTCCAAAACGCAGGCTGCTGAATCGGCTAATGCATAGGCTTCTTCCAAATCTACTTCTGAGCGAATGACCTTTTGTCCATGCCCATCGTATCCACCAGTCGCCGTCTTAAGCACACAATTTTTCGACAGGTCGATATCTGCCAAATCTTGGCTAGAAGTCACAACCTTGTAGGGTGCAACTGTCACTTGTGCCTTGTTTGAGAGGAAGTCCTTTTCAAAAATGCGATTTTGAGAGATGCGGAGCAGGTCTGTTCCCTGAGGAAGTTGTCCTTCCTTGATAACCGCATCCAGACCGTCAGCATCGACATTTTCAAACTCATAGGTGAGGACATCACATCGCTCAGCCAGCTGACGGAGAGCGTTCACATCGTTATAGGGAGCCACGATGATTTCCGCCACACGAGAGGCAGGGCAATCCGCCGCAGGATCCAGCGCGATAACCTTATGCCCCATGTAGATAGCAGAAATGGCCATCATCTGACCAAGCTGACCGCCACCGATAATTCCGATTGTTTTAGATGAGCTCATTGGTAGACTCCTCTGCGATTTTTCCTTGCTCTTCTGCGAAATCTGCCAAAGCTGTCGCGATAGCCTGATCCTCTACTGACAGGAGACGGAGGGCAAAGAGGGCAGCATTAGTCGCACCTGCTTCACCGATAGCCATAGTTGCAACTGGCACACCACCTGGCATCTGAACGATAGAGTAGAGCGAGTCTACACCACTAAGAGCACGAGACTTGACGGGAACCCCGATAACCGGAAGGGTGGTTTTAGCAGCAACCATCCCTGGCAAGTGAGCTGCGCCACCAGCACCTGCGATAATGACCTTGATACCGCGACCACGAGCTTCCTCCGCATGTCTGAACATGAGGTCTGGAGTACGGTGGGCAGAGACAACTTTCTTTTCGTAGGCTACACCAAAACGGTCAAGGACTTCTGCTGTTTTTTGCATAGTTGCCCAGTCGGATTTTGAGCCCATGATGATGGAAATTACTGGTTTCATTTTTAATCCTTTCTCTTCCTTTTTTGATAATGGTCTTAGGTGGTGGGGACGGTAGCAAACCTTCGGTTTCATTCCTAAACTTTGAGCCTAAGATCTCAAATTTTCCCTAGACCAGAACATGCACTGTTCTGGTCTTTTCACCACGGTGACCATTATCGTATTTGGCGACTTCGTCGCGTTATTCTTATATCTTTACTTAATTGCCTTGCTTCCGATATCTGTTCGGTAAAAGAGACCTTCTGTGTTTTGTTGGGAGAGTTCTTGGTAGATGGTTTCTTGGGCTTCTTTAACGGTGTCTGCTGTTGTAACCAGCATATAGACACGTCCGCCGTTGGATAGCAGTGCTCTGCTATTTTCCGCGAACTTAGCTCCTGCATAGTAGGTTATGATGTCGCCTTCGGTCTTGGCTGGAAGCTTGACACCTTTTTCATAATCCAATGGGTAACCATTTGATGCGACAACCACACCCAGTGTCACACCCTTGTCCGTCCAAGTGATAGCTGGCTCTTTGCCATCCAAAATGTCAGTGATATTTTGCGCAAGATCAGATGTCAAGCGAGGCAAGATAATCTGAGTTTCGGGATCTCCAAATCGAGCATTGAACTCGATAACCTTAGGTCCAGCAGCTGTCAAGATAAGCCCTGCGTAAAGAATACCAAGATAAGGACGACCTTCTTTAATCATACCTTCAAGAACTGGCTTGATAATAGTGCCAACCGCTGTGTCAACCACGCTCTGTGGCAAGTGGGGAACTGGCGCATAGGCACCCATACCACCCGTGTTAGGCCCCTTGTCGCCATCATAGGCACGTTTGTGGTCCTGAGCTGTTGGCATGATGTAGAACATGTCACCATTAACAAAGGCAAAAAGTGAAAATTCCTCTCCTTCAAGGAATTCCTCGATGACCACACGCGCACCTGAGTCACCAAATTTATTGTCCAAAAGCATCTCATGAGCAGCTTCGACCGCTTGCTCGACTGTCTCAGCAACGACAACACCTTTCCCAAGCGCCAACCCATCCGCCTTGACTACTATTGGAGCGCCTTTCTCCTCAATATAAGCCTTAGCTTCCTCGAAATCTGAAAATGTGCCATAGGCTGCTGTTGGAACGCTGTATTTGACCATGATTTCCTTAGCAAAATCCTTGGACCACTCAAGCTCAGCGGCAGCCTTGGTCGGACCAAATGCCTTGAGGCCTACTGCATTGAAATCATCCACAATCCCAGCAGCAAGGGCGTCATCTGGCCCGATAAAGGACCAAGCTATATCGTTGGCTTTTGCAAATTCAATCAATTCAGAATGTTCGGAAATAGAGATATTTACCAATTCCAGACCATCCAGAGTCATCCCGTCATTCCCAGGAGCTACAAAGACTTTTTCAACATCTTTTGACTCAAGCAACTTCTTAGCAATGGCATGTTCACGACCACCCGAACCGACAACTAACAGCTTCATCTTTCAACCTCTTTTGCGAATTATTTACTAATATTATACCATAAACGTTCGTTATAATCTTGTTTTGCTCCGCATTTTTACGCAAAAAAGGAAAGAAACTGTTTTCTTTCCTTTACGTTCTTAATGTCTAAAATGTCTCACGCCTGTAAAGACCATGGTCAAGCCGTATTTATCAGCCGCTTCGATTGACTCTTGGTCACGGACAGAGCCCCCTGGCTGGATGATGGCCTTGATACCTGCTTTAGCGATTTCTTCCACGTTATCCGCAAATGGGAAGAAAGCATCTGAAGCCAGAACAGCGCCGTCAAGGCGGTCTTTGGCTTGGTCGATGGCAATACGAACAGAGGCTACACGGTTAGTTTGACCTGGCCCAACGCCAAGTGTCATGTGGTCGTTAGTTACGATGATACCGTTTGATTTGACATACTTGATAGCTTTCCAAGCGAACTCAAGGGCGGTTGCTTCTGTCTCGGTTGGTTGGCGTTTGGTTACCACCTGCCAGTCAGCCGGGCTTTCTTTGACCACGTCTTGGTTTTGAACGAGGAGTCCACCAACCACACCTGTGTATTCTGCTTCCACTTCGCTAGCGTCTTGAGCGTCAAATGGCATGGCCAAGATCCGCAAGTTTTTCTTTTTGTTAGTCAAAATAGCTAGCGCTTCATCCGTATAGCTTGGTGCGATGATGATCTCGAGGAAAACGCCGTGCATCTTCTCAGCTGTCGCAGCATCTACCTCACGGTTGAGAACCACAATCCCACCGAAGATAGACACTGAATCAGACTCATAAGCATAGTCCCAAGCAGTCTCGATGTCATCTGCCTGACCGATACCGCATGGATTCATGTGTTTTAATGCTACAACGGTTGGACGGTCTTTGAAGTCACGGATAATACGAATGGCAGCATCCGCGTCACGGATATTGTTGAAGGACAATTCCTTACCGTTAAGCTGTTTGGCTGAAGCAATGGAGTAATCTGTCGGCAAGGCTTTTTGGTAGAAATCGGCATCCTGTTGAGGATTTTCCCCATAGCGCATAGCTTGTTTGAGATCATAGGTCAAGGTCAACTTTTCAGGCTTGCTTTCGCCGACCTGAGCTGTAAAATACTCTGCAATCAAGGCATCATAAGCCGCTGTGTGACGGAAAACCTTGGCTGCTAAACGTTGGCGAGTTTCATAAGTAGTTTCACCATTTGCTGCCAATTCGTCCAAAATCACAGCATAGTCAGCAGGATCTACCACAACCGTTACGCTAGCGTGGTTTTTAGCCGCTGAACGAAGCATGGATGGCCCACCAATATCGATGTTTTCAACTGCGTCAGCGTACGTCACATCTGGTTTGAGAATCGTTTCCTTGAAAGGATAGAGGTTGACCACAACAAGGTCAATGAGCTCGATCTTATTGTCCTTAGCCGCTTGAAGGTGGCTATCCAAGTCACGACGAGCGAGTAATCCACCGTGGATATTTGGGTGTAGGGTCTTGACACGACCGTCCATCATCTCCGGAAAACCAGTCACATCATCAATGGCAATGGTATCCACCCCAGCATTATCAAGGGTAACCTTTGTCCCACCTGTCGAGATGATATCCCAACCAAGTTTTTTGAGTTCTTGGGCAAATTCAACAATGCCCGCTTTGTCTGAGACGCTGATTAAGGCGCGTTTAGTCATGTTATTTCCTTTCATTTACTTATCCAACAATTCTCTAATAACCTCTGGATACAACTTGTACTCTGCCTCATGAATGCGAGCTTCAAAGCTTTCGATGGTATCATCAGCTAGACGTGGCACACGGACTTGTTTGATGACCTTTCCTGTATCCACACCCGAATCCACCCAGTGAATGGTCACGCCACTCTCAGCGACACCAGCATTCCAAGCGTCCTCAATCCCATGAGCTCCTGGAAATTCAGGGAGATAGGCTGGATGAATGTTAATAATTCGACCCTCATAAGCTGACAATAAGGTTGGCCCAACGATTTTCATGTAGCCTGCTAGACAAACCAAGTCAATCTGGTGTTCTTCCAAGAGCTCGACAAGAGCTGCTTCGTAGTCCGCCTTGTTCTCAAACTCCTTGAGTTCAAAAGCATAGGACAGGACGCCGAGCTTGTCTGCACGTTCCAGCACATAGGCGTCACGATGGTCTGAAAAAACAAACTCCACCGGAAATTCTTCGGCAATCACCTGAAAATTTGAGCCATTACCAGAGGCAAAAACCGCTATTTTTTTCATTTGATGATGACACTTTCGTTTTCTTTCTTGACGATGCGACCAATTTCATAGACTGGTTCATCCAGCAATTCCTCGACTCGACCTACATTTTCAGGGCTAACTGCCAACATGAGGCCCACACCCATATTGAAGATTTCAAACATTTCTTCGTGCTTGATCTGACCGTATTTTTCAAGGGCTTTGAAAATCGGAAGAACTGGAACTTTATCTTCTTCGATTTCTGCTGCTAGATCGTCTGCAAACATACGAGGGACATTCTCGATGAAACCACCACCTGTGATGTGGGCAATACCGTTTACCAAGCCTTCCTTGATGAGTGGCAGAACAGCTTTAACGTAGATACGAGTTGGTTCCAAAAGGACATCTTTCAGTTTTCTGCCTTCCAACTCAGGCAAGACTTCTTCGCCTGTGTAGTCGGCAAAGACACGACGAACGAGTGAGTAACCATTGGAGTGAATCCCACTTGAAGCAAGTCCGAGAAGAACATCACCTTCTGCCACCTTTGAACCGTCAATGATTTGAGATTTTTCAGCCACGCCGACCGCAAATCCAGCCAAGTCGTAGTCATCTTCGCCGTACATACCAGGCATCTCAGCCGTTTCCCCACCGATGAGGGCTGCACCAGCTTGCACACAACCTTCAGCCACACCAGCAACCACTTGTTCTAGTTTAGCTGGTTCATTCTTGCCAGTCGCGACGTAGTCCAGGAAGTAAAGAGGCTCCGCACCTGCAGCGATAATGTCATTAACACACATGGCCACACAATCCTGCCCAATCGTGTCATGCTTATCATACTTGATAGCCAACATGAGCTTGGTTCCGACACCATCAGTCCCTGAGATCAAGACCGGCTCTTTGACACCTGTTTTTGAAAGGTCAAACATGCCACCGAAACCACCTAGAGCTCCCATAACACCTGCACGCTCCGTGCGAGCCACGTGCTTTTTGATCCGCTCAACAACTTCATAACCCGCTTCAACATCTACACCCGACTGGGCATACGCATTTTTATTTGCCATTTTATTTTTCCTTTTCTTTGAGAAGATTGCGACGTATTTTTAGATAAACAATTATTTTATCGAAAAATACTAGTCAGGGCTCTAGCTTTGGTCCCATAAGACAAAGCGTCTACTGACAAATGCTTTAACTTTTGGTCAGTAGCGAGACGTGGAGCATAAGCATTTTTATTTGTCATCTTCTCTTCCTTTCCTTTCATGAAGAGTCTTTATCCGTCTATTTGTAAAAACTTGTCTTATCCCCCAAGCTTCTACGATATTCTTCCTCATAGTCGTAGAGAGGAGTTGGGTAGTCTCCATCAAAATAAGCGACACAGAGACCACCATTCGGCGCATCTGTTTCAATCCCGATAGAGTTGATCAAGCCATCAATCGAAAGATAGGTCAGGCTATCCGCACCAATGATTTGGCAGGTTTCTTCGACCGTATGATTGGCCGCAATCAACTCCTGACGCGTCTGGATATCAATTCCATAGAAACATGGATAAGCTAGCGCAGGGCTCCCAATAGCAACGTGAACTTCAGACGCACCTGCTTCTTTCAAAAGCTGAACAATACGGCGAGAGGTTGTCCCACGAACAATGGAATCATCAATCATCACTACACGTTTTCCTTTGACAACACCCGAAACGGCTGATAGCTTCATCCGCACACCTTGCTCTCGCAATTCTTGAGTCGGTTGGATAAAGGTGCGTTGGGTGTATTGGTTTTTGATCAGACCCATTTCATTTGGCAGACCAGATTCTTCTGCAAATCCCATAGCTGCGCTGAGCGAGGAATTTGGCACACCGACCACGATATCCGCTTCATGCTTGAATTCACGCGCCAATTGGGCACCCATACGTTTCCGTGCAGTATGGACATTGACACCATGGATGTTAGAGTCAGGGCGAGCAAAATAGATATACTCCATAGAACAAATCGCCAACTGGGTATCATTCGTATAACTATCGTACTGGATACCATTGTCATCCACAATCACAATTTCCCCTGGTTTTACATCACGAATCCACTCAGCACCGATGACTTCAAAGGCACAGGTTTCAGACGAAACCACCACCGCTCCGTTTGCCATTTTTCCGATAGAAAGCGGACGGAAGCCATTAGGATCAAGCGCAGCAATCAACTTATCCTCAAATAGCAAGATATAAGCAAAACCACCTTTGACAAGGCTGAGCGCCTCCTTGATTTTACCCATCAAGTTCGGATTGTGACTTCGACGAATGAGGTGAGCCAAGATTTCCGAGTCCGAAGTTGAACTGAAAATAGCTCCTCTTTGTTCCAATTCTTTCTTGAGCGATTCGGCATTGGTCAAGTTTCCGTTGTGAGCAAGTCCAAACTGCATATCATGAAAGCGAAAGAGGAAGGGCTGGATATTATCTACAGAAGCTTCGCCAGCAGTCGCATAACGAACATGCCCAATCGCACTCGTTCCAGTCAGTTTATCCAAATTAGCTGGATTTCTGAACACTTCTGATAAAAGCCCCATATCACGATGACGCTTCAATTGCCTCTGATCATTAGAAAGGATTCCCGCCCCCTCTTGACCACGGTGCTGAAGACTGTGGAGACCAAAATAGGTCAATTTAGCAGCATCTGGATGCCCCCAGATACCGAAAACACCACATTCTTCATTAAGAGATTTTACTTCGTATGTCATTTTTTATACCTAATTTTTATTTGTGTAGCACCAAGAGCTAAATCTACATGACTTTTACATTACTGATACTATCTATTAGAAAATCTGTAAGTCTTATTTTCCAGTAAAGTATTTAACCGCTGACGCGAACAGGTGCTGGTCTTTATTTCCTGGGATATTTTGAAAGAGACCATCTTCGAAACGTTCTGAGTGTCCCATTTTACCGATGATTTGGCCATTCTTGCTAGTGATTCCCTCGATAGCGTTGACTGAACCATTTGGATTGTACTTGGAATCCATAGTTGGTTTGCCGTCAAAGTCAACGTATTGACTAAAGATTTGACCATTGTCATGGAGCTCCGCAAATTCCTCAGCCGTCACGACAAACTTCCCTTCACCGTGCGATACTGGAATAGCGTGGATATCACCAACTTTCACCCCAGCCAACCATGGTGAATTAGTATTGGCAATGCGAGTTTCCACCATCTTAGCCACGTGTTGGTTGGCATCGTTATAGAAGAGGGTTGGGCTGGTACTGCTTGCATCTTCAAAGTTTCCGTATGGAAGAAGACCTGATTTTACGAGAGCTTGGAATCCATTACAGATACCAATAATCAAACCACCACGAGCGATAAAGCTATCAATAGCTGCACGCACTTTTTCATTAAGCAGGATGTTGACGATAAACTTAGCTGAACCATCTGGCTCGTCCGCAGCTGAGAAACCACCTGCAAAGAAAAGGATGTTAGCCTTCCCAATGTTGTCAACCATAGTTTCAACTGACTTGACAATAGCTTCTTCGTTCAAGGTTACGAATGGCACCAAGTTAACCTCTGCACCTTCTTTCTCAAAGGCCTTGGCTGAGTCATATTCTGAGTTGGTTCCTGGGAATACTGGGATATAAACCACAGGTTTTTCAATAGTTTCCTTGGCTTTGATGACTGCGTCAGAAGCGACAGCTGGAACTTCAGCCAATTCTTTGGCTTGTGCAAATTCAGTTGGATAGACTTCTTCCAGTTTTCCTTGGAAAGCACTGTCAAGCTTGTGTCCATCTAGCTTCACACCGTTGACAAGGAGTGTAAAGTCGGCACTTGTTTGTCCAATCTTCTCCACTCCAATGATTTCTTCAGGAGATGTGAATACAAATCCACCTAATTGAGCTGTTAATGCAGTCTCAAGTTCAGGCAAGGTCACCTCTGCACCGATATGGTTCCCAAAGGTAGCAAGAGCCAAACTTTCAAGAACACCACCATATTTAACAGCTGATGCAGATGTTACTTTGTGGTCAGCTTGGATGGTTTCAAATTGAGCAAAGTTTTGCTTAATTAAATCAAAATCAATCTCTGCAGAGAGGGCTTGACCTGGAATGTAGTAGATGTTTTCACCAGCAGTCTTGAACTCAGGAGAAAGGACTTTACGGCTGTCTGCTGTTGTAACCCCAAAGGCAACCAAGGTTGGTGGTACTGTCAATTCTTCAAAAGTACCAGACATCGAGTCCTTACCACCAATAGATGGCAAACCAAGTTGAATCTGAGCTTCAATAGATCCAAGAAGAGCAGCTACCGGTTGACCAAAACGCTCTGCTTGTTTATACATACGCTCAAAGTACTCTTGGTAAGAGAAACGAGCCTTAGACCAGTTTGCACCAGCAGCAACCAAGCGAGCTGTTGCTTCGATAACTGCATAGGCAGCTCCGTGATATGGAGACCATTCTGCTACATAAGGGTTAAAGCCTTGAGCCATGACTGACGCAGTGTGAGTTACACCGTGTTGAACTGGCAATTTCTGCACAGAAGCTTCAGTTGGCGTGATTTGGTAACGACCACCAAGTGGGTGATTGACTGTTGAACGACCAACTGAGCTATCAAAGATCGTTTGCAATCCTTTTTGACTGGCATGGTTGAGGTCGGACAAAACTTCAAGCGTATCTACTTCAAGGGTTTCAGCAGATGTTTGGCGTTCTTCTGGAAGCTTGACATCCTTGTCAACCACCTTCGCATCTACGACTACCCGTACACCATTTGTATCAAGGAAACAACGTTCCAAATCAACGATTGTTTTACCATTCCAGTGCATGACAAGATTTGGTTTTTCAGTCACTGTCGCAACCACAACCGCGTCAATATTTTCTTTATTACATTCTGCAACGAAGGCATCTACATCCTTAGGACGCACCACAACTGCCATCCGTTCTTGTGATTCAGAGATAGCAATTTCTGTACCATTCAAGCCTTGGTATTTAAGAGGAACCTTGTTGAGGTCAATTTCAAGACCGTCTGCCAATTCACCGATAGCCACACAGACACCACCAGCACCAAAGTCGTTGGATTTCTTGATCAGACGAGTGACATCACCATTTCGGAAAAGACGTTGAATCTTGCGCTCTTCGATTGCATTCCCTTTTTGAACCTCGGCACCGGCAGTCTCCACAGATTCAACCGTTTGAACCTTAGAAGAACCTGTCGCACCACCAACACCATCACGTCCAGTCTTGCCACCAAGGAGAATAATCACATCACCAGCTTCTGGTTTCTCACGGACAACGTTGCCCTTGGGAGCTGCACCAACAACGGCACCAAGCTCCATGCGTTTGGCTACAAAGCCTGGGTGGAAGTACTCACGAACATAGGTCGTCGCAAGTCCAATCTGATTCCCGTAAGAAGAATAACCATGAGCAGCGGTTTTAGAAATAACTTGTTGCGGCAATTTACCAGCGCGAGTTTCTGAAATCGGAGCTGTAATATCACCTGCACCTGAGATACGCATGGCTTGGTAAACGTAGGAACGGCCTGACAACGGGTCACGAATAGCACCACCGATACAAGTAGCCGCGCCACCAAATGGTTCAATTTCCGTTGGGTGGTTGTGGGTTTCATTTTTAAACATGAGAAGCCATGGCTCTTTCACTCCATTCACATCCACCTCGATTTCAACCGAGCAAGCATTAATCTCGTCAGACACTTCCATGTCATCCAAACGACCATTGGCACGCTCATAACGACCGAAAATAGTCGCCATATCCATCAAGGTTTGTGGTTTTTCAGAACGACCTAATTCCTCGCGCATAGCGATATATTTATCATAGGTCGCCTGTAATTGTTTTTGGAACTTAGATGCTGAGAAATCAATGTTCTTCAACTCTGTCTCAAAAGTCGTGTGACGGCAGTGGTCAGACCAGTAAGTGTCCAAAACCTTGAGCTCTGTTTCTGTTGGCACGCGCCCGATTGATTTGAAATAGTCTTGGATAAAGAGCAAATCATCCACTTCCATGGCCATCCCTTGCTCAGCCTTGTAGCGGGCAAAGTCTTCTGCTGTATAGCTTTCAAAGAAAGTCAATTTTGGAATGGTCTTGTCTGACTCTGAAAATTCCTGCTTGGCAATCCCTGTCGTGATATCCTTGAAACGTGAATCAACTGGGTTGAGCAAGTAGTTCTTGACTGCTTCTAACTCAGTCGCATCAATATCTTTATTGACTAAGTAAAGTTGAGCGGTATTGACTGTTACATCACTCGAGCTACCTAGCAAGAGCAAAGCTTCCTGTGAAGATGCTGCACGCTGGTCAAACTGCCCTGGTAGGCTTTCGATGGCAAAGAAAGCATAGTTGGCAAGATCCGCCTGCACAGCCGCTTCATCCAAGACATGGTCTGTCACCTGCTCAGAGAAAATGTGTTTCTCTGCAGGTGCAAACAGGTCCTCTGCCAAGTCAAATACATCATAAACTTGCACGATGCGAATACTTTTCAAAGTTGAAAGCCCCAAGTTATGCTGAAGTTCTCTAACCAAACTCTCTGACTTGACCTGAAAATCAGCCTTTTTTTCAACAAAAATACGTTTATTCATCAATCCTTATTCCTTTATTTCAGCTCTTGCAATGTTCACAAATGACCTTGAAGGTGTTATTTTAAACCTTGCAACTTTTCCCAGACAATCTCGTAAACGTCTGTTAGTTCTCCAAGACCTCTACGGAAAACATCCTTGTCCATGTGGTTTCCATCCGCATCCCACAAACGGCAGTTATCTGGTGAAAATTCGTCTGCCAAGATAATCTTGCCATCCTTGTCAAAACCAAACTCTAGCTTAAAGTCAATCAATTTAAGGCCAATCTCAGCAAACCAAGCTTTCAAGAACTCATTGATACGACGGGTTTCTTCCTTCAAGTAAGCAATCTGCTGGTCATCCGCAATTTTAAGGAATTTCACATGCTCGTCATTGATAAAGGGATCATCCAAATCATCATTTTTATAGTAAAATTCGACAATTGGAGTCTCAAATGCGATACCTTCTTCTACGCCAAAACGTTTTGAAAAGGAACCAGCCGTGTAGTTGCGGAGCACAACTTCCAAAGGAATAATCTTAACCTTTTTATTGAGCTGTTCCGTGTCCGAAATTTTCTCTACAAAGTGAGTCGCTACACCAGCCGCATTTAATTTCTCAAAAATAAAAGATGAAATCTGATTATTTAACACTCCCTTGCCCGCAATCTGCTCCTTCTTGACACCGTTGAAGGCAGTTGCCTGGTCCTTGTAAGTTGAAATAATAAGATTTTCATCCTTAGTTGTATAGATATCCTTTGCTTTTCCCGAATAGATCAGTTGTTTTGACATTTTAAAGTTCGCCTTTCGTTTTACTTGAGCACATTCTACCACAAAAGCATGAAAAATTCAAGGTTTTTACGAATAAATAACGTTTTCCTGTTTTAAGCGTAAAGAAAAACTGCAAGATAGGCTCTTCTTACAGTTTTAAAATCATTTATTCTCTGAAAAACACGAATATTACCCTCTATTCAAAAATTGATCCCAAAAATAACGGAGATAGCTTTTCTTTCCTGTAATCATCTGCAGGCGACCTTCTGAACCATAACGAAGTGTTGTAGCCTGCTCAGAAGGCAGATGGGTCTCCGCCTCAATTTTAAAGAAATTTCCTTTTTCAGTCTTGGTAGCTGTCGCATCAATACTTGTAATCGTGGAATCCAGGAAAATTTGATTCTTCGCATCATTAGTCGTAGTATAGCGGACAGAGTCTCCAATCTTGACTCTAGCAACATCTTTTGAACTGAGATAGGCTGTAAGTTTGGTTTTTCCTTCTTTTTCCAAGGATGGGTAGAGTTGGGCTAGCAGGGTTCCTTCTGCGACCATCGTAGATTCACTAGTCTCAGGATTAAGGTGAAGAACCCCATCCTCACTTGCTGTAATCTTCCCCTTATCAAGGAGACCTCCCTGTACCTTCTTACCCGATTCCGCCTCCAAAATTTTCTGATCTAGAAGAGTTAATTCCTGGCCTACTTTAACTAAGTGCTGAGATTTGAGCGATTCCAGTTGACTATCTAGTCCCGTTGCGTGGGCTTGTTGAGCTCCAGAACCTGCATATTGCACACGATAAGTAGCTAAACTAGACTCTAGCTGGGCGATTTGTGCATCCACCTGTGCAATCACTTGCAATTTAGCTTGCGGATTTTCCTCTCTCTGAGACTTGTAGGACTGGTAGAGAGAGTAGGCCAGATTCTGACTGGTCAAGGAAGCACCTGTTTCAATAGCTGACTTAGCTGTCTGGTAATCGCGAATTTTAGCCTCTGTTTGACTGATGAGGTTCCCGATTTCAGCTTGGGTTTGACTAGCTGCTGCATTCTGGGACGCGATGGTCTCATTTTGCTGAGAAACATTACTTCTTAGACCATTCGCTTGGCTGAGATAATCTCTAAACATCTCCTGATATCCAAACTTATCCGCCTCTGGAAATTGATCACTCCCCTCTTTCAAACTGGATTGCAAATAACCCAACTGCTTTTTTTGATCCTTTAACATCTCCAATTGACTGGCATATGCTTCGACCTGGACAGCCTCCGCCCCTTGCTGGTACTGAACAAGGAGATCACCCTGCTTGACTAGTTTGTTTTCTTCTAGATAATTGGCCACGATGCGTTGATTGCTAGTCGATTGGATATTGGCAATGATCCGACTAGGTTCGACAGTTGCTCTAGTAAACAAACTAATCTCCTTCTCTGCAAAAACTGCAAATCCTAACAGAAACACGAGCAGAAGCGACATAGGTAAAATCACCCGACTGGAAAAATTATGGTAACGACGATTATAAAACTCTGCACTTTCTAAAAATTCTGGTTTCATCTTCTCCTCTTTCTAGCTATTGACCAAATGGGCGTAAAAGCCATCCTCTGCAAGCAAGTCTGCATGGGTGCCTTCTTCGACAATCTTGCCCTGATCCAAGACAACAACCTTCTCTGTCCTCTCAGCGATGGTCAATCGGTGAGCAATGAAAATCAAGGTCTTGTCTAAAGCCATGAGATTATCCACAATCCGCTTCTCTGTCAAGATATCCAAACTGCTAGTCGCCTCATCCAAGATCAAGACAGGTGCATCCGTCAAGAGAGCACGCGCCAGAGCGATTCGTTGTCGTTGCCCCCCTGAAATCCCAGCCCCATCCGAAGCCAATTCTGTCTGGTAATTCAGTGGCATGCGCTCGATATCCTCCCGAATCTCAGCCAATTCAACTGCTCGTAAGATATCTTCCTGTGTCGTCCCTTCCTTGGCTCCAAGGAGAAGATTCTCCAAAATCGTTCCGTTAAAAACATAGGGCTGTTGAGGCAGATAATTGATATGCTGCCGCAGGGCTTTTTTATCAATCTGATTGAGATTGACACCACCCAGACTAATCTCTCCCTGACTTGGGTCGTAAAAATTAACCATCATCTTGGCCAAGGTCGTCTTACCTGACCCTGAAATTCCCACAAAAGCTACCTTAGACCCTTGCGGAATGGTCAAATTGATATCCGACAAGACATCACGCCCATAGCCATACTTATAGTGGACTTGCTTAAAGGTTATATCTCCCTTCATCATGCTCAAATCTTCGACCGTTTTCTTCTCCTCAAACTCCGAAGCTACCAGATAGACCTCATTCAGACGGTTATTGGCAACCTGCGCTGTCTGAAGTTTGGTTTGCAGGTTGATGATATTTTCCAAAGGATTGGTAAAGTAAACAAGCAAGGTATTATAGGTAATCAGCTGGCCCAAACTCATTTTTCCATCCATAACAAGCACCGCTCCCATCCAGAGAACACCAACATTAAGCAGAAGCTGAGCAACTTTTTTCAGAGCCTTTTGCTGACTTTCTGCCCGACTATAGGTAAAAGACTTTTTCAGATAAGTTACAAATTCCTTATCAATCTTTTGATAGCGTGAACTTTCACTGGTCAAGGACTTGATGGTCTCAATACCATTGATGTCCTCGATGATAGAAGAAGACAGAACAGCATTGGCTTCCATAGTATCCCGATTCATCTTTTCAAAAGGCTTCATAAAAGCAAAGATAATCACGGTATAGATGGGAAGGGCAAGCAGACTAATGAAAAAGAGCGTTATATTTTGTGAAAACAAGACAAGCGAGATAATCAAAATCGTCGACACATCTAGGAAAATCGAAAGAATGGTCGAAGCTAGCGCATCGATGATACTGTTAGCATCTGTAAAACGAGACACGATTTCTCCTGTCCTGCGTGTCGCAAAGAAGGACATAGGCAGGTGGAAAACATGCTTGATATAGGACAAAATCACATCGATGGACAGCCGTTGCCCCAGAACAAGTAAAAGGTATTCCTGGGCATATGACAAGATTTGCTGGAGAATATAGACGATGACCAGTCCTATTGAGATGATACCCAGCGTCGAACGCATCTGGTCTGGTACGTAACTATCAATGATAGACTGCAGATAATAAGAACCTACAATGTTAATCAGGGTCACCAAAAGTGTCGCTAGGACGATATTGGTAATTAAGCCCCGCTGCTTGAGTAGAATCGGCAAGAAGGATAAGAGTCCTTGTTTTTTCTCCCTGTGGGGTTTATAGTCTGGAGACGGAGCCATAAAGAGACTGACTCCTGTCCATTCTTGCGCAAATCGCTCACGGGAAATCTTGGTCAGCTTAACACCAGGATCGGGATCAGCGATGTGGATTGCCTTCTTATCCTGACCTGTCACCACATAATAGTGGAGCAATTCCCCTTCCTTGAGCACATGGGCTACAAAAGGGAAGGTCAAATCAGGCAAATCAAAGAGCGTCATATCCGCCTTGATAGCGCGCGTCTCAAAGCCAATCTCTTCTGCCACCTTGACAAGACCCAAAGCAGTTGTCCCATCCATAGTCGTCTTGGCTAACTCTCGCAGGTGAGCCAAGGAGTAATAACTACCATAGTAGCCAAAGACCATGGCCAAGGAAGCCACACCGCAATCCATCTGATCCACCTGGGGACGATAGTGCCTTTTCCCAAATTTCATATCCATCTCCTTTTTTCTAATAATCTCTTAAAAACTTTGTAAGATTATTTTAACTAAATAAGGATGAAACTAGGAAATTATTCCTGAATAAACTATTTTTACGCCTAAAACGCACTTTAAAAAGCATAAACTATCATTTAAATGTAAAAAAGCAGAACGAAAGTTCTGCCTGCTTAAAGAAACCGCTAAAAAACGAATACCTACAAATGAACTATTCTGAAATGATATTTTCTTTACTTTTATAAAGTAAGATAAAAGTCATCAAGAATAATGAAATCATAGGTATATCAAAATATTCAAACCATATAGGTAGATTCAGTTTGTTTACATCAGCTACGATTCTAATCATTAGATAAGCTATCGAGCTAAACAATACAGTGGTCTCTGGCCAAGCTTTTCGTAGTAATTGAACAACTTTCATCCCAAACTCCAATCTGACGGTCAATCAATTTCCAATCGTACTTTCTTTTGTTTTGTACCTGTATCCTACATAAAACAGACCAAGCAGAATTGGATAGGTTTCTGGATAAAACAGGGTATTGATCGGATTTTTCATAATCAAATACGTTGCGATATAAAGAATGATCGATACGACAAAATACCCCTCAGCAAGTCCTAATAAGAATTGTTTCATAGTAACTCCTATTTACCTGAAAAGAAAGGCGGAAAAACTCCGCCATTTACATACGCAAAATCCTTTTGATTCAGATTCATCATTTATAGTTTTGATTATTTTTTGACAAATCTTTGCAAAAAATACCAAAATAACCCGAAGCAAGCAAGCCAACTACAGTCCATTGCCAATCAAAGGATACTAATGAACCTGTACGAATCACATGAAGCGCGAGATGAAGGCCGATTGCCAACAAGGGAAATACAGTGGCTAGTTTGGGTAATAATGTATTGAGATTAAGGTTGTGATTGTTCATTACCTAACGCCCGCGACGAGCCAAATCTGAACCAAATTTGTAACCAGCCCCAAATGCGCTGAATGCAATAGCACTTAGACCAAATATAATCGAAATAGGCTCAATTCCTCCTTCGATTGCTTGCAAGTCTTTCTCATCAATTACTTGAAATTTATCCATTCTCTTCTCCTTCATTTCTATATATTAAAATAAATGTCATCAAAAATAATGAAATCGTTGGTATATCAAAATATTCAAACCATATAGGTAGGTTTATTTTGTTTACATCAGCCACTACTCTAATACTTATATAAACCATCGAGCTGAATAATACAGTCAATTCTGGCCAATATTTCAGTATCAATTGTATGATTTTCATCTCAGACTCCAATGTTATGGCCGATTAGCATAATAACCTGCCGCAACTCCTGCACCTGCTGTAGCTGTAGCAAGCGCTGCCACACCTCCAATTAATTTCCAACTAATAACTACCCCGCCAATAACAATCGGTGCAATCCCCCCATTCACATCCGTCAACTCTTCTTCTGTAAGAGCTGCAAAGTTCTGTTCCATTTTGTCAAAGTTTGTCATCTTTTTTCTCCTTATTTTTTTCTATATATCTAATCTTTAACCTCTAAGCCACTTAAATAGCCAGATTGGATAAATTACTGAAATCTTTTTTTCTTCCTGTTCTTCTCACTTATCTATTCGAGAAGTGATCTAAAATGAACAGGTAAATTCATTTATTTTAAATACCATTTGATAAACCATGGCAATAAGATTGGTAAATACATCGCGTAGTCTCCTTCCTTTTCTTCTTACCTATCTATTCGAAAAACAATTCGAAAATGAGCAACTCATTCATTTTTATTTTAAAAACCACTTAATGAACCACGGATAAAAACCGGTCACATACATAAACATTCCTCCTTTTATCTTTCTCATCTCTTTATTCGCAATTTCTACTAAAAATTTTTCTTTTTTCTGCAAACAAAAAAGCAACATGCAAATCATGTTGCTTTTTGCTATTCTTTACTTTTGACAACTGCTACCACATCTCCTACACTTTGCAGTTGGTCAATTTCCTCATCACTGATTTCAATTCCGAATTCATCTTCTAGTGTCAAGACGAACTCCATCAAATCCACTGAGTCCGCATCTAGGTCATCTTTCAAACTCAAGGCCTCTGTTACGACAAAGTCCTCTCCCTGTCGCTCTTGGATAATGGTTACAATACGGTCAAAAATTTCTTTTTCTGTCATCTTTTTTATTCTCCTGAAAATTCACGCGCAGTCTGGGCAACTACGTCTGTTTCTAGCATAGTACGAATCTGGCGAATCGTACTATACACAGCCTTGGCATCACTTGAGCCATGAGTCTTGACAACCGGTGCCTTAACACCAAACAAGACCGCTCCACCAACATCTGAATAGTTGAGTTGCTTTTTCAAATCTCTAAGGCTATCCTTGAGAAGAAGAGCACCTAGTTTCGCTCGAATACCACCACCTGTGATAGCTGTCTTAAGCAAGCCCATAATACCCATGGCTGTCCCTTCAATAGATTTGAGCACAGCGTTTCCCGTGAAACCATCTGCCACAACAACATCCGCAACGCCATTCATCAAATCACGCGCTTCCACGTTTCCGACAAAATTCAAGCTTTCATCCGCTGCTAGCAAGGCGTAGGTTTCCTTACGAAGAGGATCACCCTTGCTACTTTCTGTTCCATTATTGAGCAAACCAACACGTGGTTTCGAAATCCCACGAACATTTTTCGCGTAAAAGGAACCCAAAACAGCGTATTGGTGCAGATGATGAGCTGTATTTTCTGCATTGGCTCCAAGGTCTAGCATGTCAAAGCCTTTGCCATCAATGGTCGGTAAGGTCGACATGAGTCCAGGACGGTCGATATTCTTGATACGACCGACAATGAAGAATCCTGCAGCCAACAAGGCACCTGTATTCCCAGCCGAGAGGACAGCGTCTGCCTCTCCTTCTTTGACTGCCTTAGCCGCTAATACCATACTGGCATTTTTTTTCTTACGAATAGCTTTTGTCGGCTCATCATCAAAATCAATCTTCTCATCCGTATGGATAATGCTGACGCGTTCTGTCGCTGTTAGATATTGCTTGATTTTGCTTTCGTCTCCATAGAGTTGAACCTCAATATCTGAAAAGTCAGCAAGGGCTTGATTGACACCCTCAACGATAGCTTGAGGTGCATAATCGCCCCCCATAGCATCTACTGCAATTTTTTTCATTTGTCTTCCTCTTTTAGTAATTGTCCCCAGTCTGCTAGGGAATCAATAAATTTCTTTGATTTTAGGTGAATTCCAACATACTCTTCGTAGATTTGGTCTATAAACTTGCGCAAGTCTTGCTTAATTTCAGGCTTGAGCGAAATAGTCTCCAAGGTCTCAAAATCAATAGCTTGAAATTGATTAAGTAGATAAGGGATATTGGGATTCAGATGACAACGTCTCTCATCTTCATGATAATGCTCTGGGCAGAGGCAGGCTCCATATTTAAAAGAAAAGTCAAAAGCCTGACCGACCCGATGGCAAAAGACACACTCATTAAAATTAAGGCTAATCCCAAATCGGGTCAAGATTTGAATTTCAAAAATATTGGTCAAAACCTGATAATCCAAACCCTCTTCCATCAACTCCAAAGTCTTTTGCAAAAAAGCAAACAAGGGAGCATCCTGCTGGTTATCCTGCAAACTAGCATCTGCAAGAGCTGCTACGTAGGTCGCATAGGCCATGACAAAGAGATCGCTATTAATCTTTGAAAAGGTCATCACCTCATGGTAGTCCTCGATATAGCTGAGCCCATCATCATTGATTCGCAAGAGAAATCGTGCCAACACCAAGGGCTGAATAACCGGAGCTAGTTTGGACTGGCCAGCGTGTTTGACGAAAAACATGCGCTTCCCAGCCTGCTCGGTAAAAATCTTGACTAACTTGTCATCCTCACGAAAATTACGATTGTAGAGCACCAAGCCTTGACTCGTGATAGACTGAATCATGCTTCTCTCATGTACTCCTCAAGTCGTTTCATAGCCTCTCTGATCGTTTCCATGCTGGCTGCATAAGACAGACGCACATAGCCTTCTCCATACTGACCAAAAGCAGCACCCGGAATAAAGGCAACAGCCTTCTTCTGGGCAAAATCCTTCAGAAAAGCAAAGGAGTCTTGATTGTAACCTGCTGGAATCTTAGCAAAGATATAGAAGGCACCGTCTGGTTTGATAATCTCAAAACCAAGATTAGTCATCTTCTCAATAATATAATCCCGACGCTGGATGTATTCCTTCTTCATAGGCTCTGCGTCGTTTTTACCAGCGGTCAAAGCCTCCACCGCAGCATGTTGAGCCATAGTGTTTGCGGCAGTAACCAAATATTGGTGACTCTTGATTAACTGAGCTGTGAAAGCTGCAGGAGCAAAGATGAAGCCTAAACGCCAACCAGTCATAGCATGCGATTTAGACAAGCCATTAATAATAATAGCCTGGTCTCTCAGCATCGTTCCCAGAGATACATGGGCTTGCCCTGTATAGGTCAATTCCGAGTAAACCTCATCACAGACAACAAAAATCTCATACTTGCGTAAAACATCTGCCAAGGCTTCCAACTGCTCCCGACTATAGGTAATTCCTGTCGGATTAGCCGGATAGTTGAGAATGACAGCCTTGAGCTTGTCGCCTTGCTCCAAAATGGCCTTTTCCAACATTTCAGGGGTCAAGACAAAACCATTTTCAGTCGTATCAATCTCGACAACCTCTGCCCCAACTAGATTGACAATTGGCTCATAACCTGGATAGGCAGGAGCTGGCAAGAGCACCTTATCTCCCTCTTCCAAAATAGCTGTCAAAGTAGCAGATAAAGCCTCTGTCGCTCCAATTGTAACCAAGATTTCATTTTCAGGATTGTAATCTAGCTGGTATTTTTCTTTTACAAAATCACTGGCTGCCTGACGTAATGTTAACAGACCACTCATCCCTGTATAGTAGGATTGGTTCTGATCAATGGCTCGCTTGGCTGCCTCCTTGACATGATCTGGCGTTGTAAAATCAGGTTCCCCCAAGGTCAAACGCAAGACCCCAGGAATCTCAGAAATAGCCTGATCAAACTGGCGAATCAAGGAAACTTGAATCTTGTCTAACTGTTTATTAAAGCGCTTGGTTAAGTCCATAGATACCTCCTACTCTCAAAACGTATCTCTATTATACTACAAAAGCCCCCCGACCGCAAAAATACATTATAGAATGACTTTTCACTTTCTATTTTACTTTTCCTGTTTACAAGTCTATAATGGTAACAGATTATGATTGGAGGTTTTTATGTCATTTCTATCAAAAAATGGAGCAGGCATCTTCACCTGCCTTCTCATTTCTATCATTTCTTGGTTTATAGGAGGACTTTTCCCCGTCGTGGGTGCACCCGTTTTTGCAATCTTTATAGGAATGCTCCTACACCCCTGGCTCTCGCCCTACAAACAACTAGATGCAGGTTTGACCTTTAGTTCCAAAAAATTACTCCAGTATGCCGTCATCTTGCTTGGTTTTGGTCTCAATATCTCGCAAGTCTTTGCAGTCGGACAAACTTCACTCCCTGTCATCCTTTCCACCATTTCGATTTCCTTAATCGTCGCCTACCTCTTCCAGCGTTTCTTTGCACTAGACACAAAACTAGCTACCTTGATTGGAGTGGGGTCTTCGATCTGTGGAGGTTCTGCCATTGCGGCGACAGCGCCTGTTATCCATGCTAAGGAAAAGGAAGTCGCCCAAGCCATTTCCGTTATCTTTTTCTTCAATATCTTGGCTGCGCTCATCTTTCCAACTCTAGGAACCTGGCTTCATCTATCCAATGACGGCTTTGCTCTCTTTGCAGGAACTGCGGTCAATGATACTTCTTCTGTAACGGCCACAGCTAGTGCTTGGGACAGTCTTTATCAGACCAATACCCTCGAGTCTGCAACCATTGTTAAACTCACGCGCACCTTAGCGATCATTCCTATTACGCTCTTTCTCTCCTACTGGCAAAGTCGCCAGCAAGAAAATAAACAAGGCGTACAACTGAAAAAAGTTTTCCCACTTTTTATCCTTTATTTTATCCTAGCCTCTCTCTTAACGACTCTACTTACCTCTCTTGGTGTGTCCAGTAGTTTCTTTACCCCTCTCAAACAACTCTCTAAATTCTTTATCATCATGGCCATGAGTGCTATCGGTCTCAAAACCAATCTAATTGCCATGGTTAGATCCAGTGGTAAATCTATTGTCCTCGGAGCTCTTTGCTGGATTGCCATCATCCTCACCAGTCTTGGTATGCAAGCATTGATTGGTACTTTATAATACAAAAGGTAGCCCATGGCTACCTTTTTATTGCTCAAGAATTAAGCGAGTATGTTCTCTCTTGATACAGCGATTCATCACGATGTCATCGCATCCTCCAGCACGCAAGATTTCTTCCGCTTCTAGATTTTCAAGTCCTAATTGCGCCCAAAAAATCTTGGCATCAGCCTTGAGAAAATCACGCGCCACATCTGGCAAAAACTCGCTCCGTCGGTATACATTGACAATATCCACAGGAAAAGGAATCTCAGCTAGACTCGTATAAGCCTTTTCTCCCAAGATTTCCCCACCTGCAGCCTTGGGATTAACTGGAATGATTTTATAGCCCCGAGCTTGCATTTCCTTGGTCACTCGATTACTAGTTGTTTCCTCACGATCGGACAAGCCCACTACTGCTAACGTTTTACTGGTTGTAAGATACTGACGAATCACACCATCACTTGGATTGATAAATTCTTGACTCATAGAAATTCTCCTTTTTTCTCAGTATAGCATATTTTGAAAAGGCTTGCAGATTTTGACTACAAAAAATCTCCTAGCAAGAAAAGAAACCTGCTAGGAGAACGATCTATTTCAAGTGAAAGTTTAGATTTTTTTCTCGATACTAAATAATGGAGAAAGAGGACGTTTTTCGTGGATACGTACAATGGCATCGCCTAAGAGATGAGCAATAGAGATCTGTTCAATCTTATCAATCAAACGCTCTTCTGGTAGGTAGATAGTATCTAAAACAACCAATTTTTTAATAGCTGATTTTTGGATATTGTCCATAGCTGGCCCTGAAAGAACTGGGTGCGTACAGCTTGCGTAAACTTCAACAGCACCTGCTTCAGCAAGAGCATCCGCCGCATGACAAATAGTTCCAGCTGTATCAATCATATCGTCAATCAAGATACAAGTCTTACCTTCTACTTTACCAATGATATTCATCACTTCACTGGTATTCATCTTGTCTACACTACGGCGTTTGTCAATAATCGCAATCGGAGTTTTCAAAAACTCTGCCAACTTACGAGCACGAGTCACCCCACCATGGTCTGGACTGACAACCACGTAGTCAGAGCCAACCATGCCACGGCGTTCAAAATAGTCCGCAATCAAAGGAGCACCCATCAAGTGATCTACAGGAATATCAAAGAATCCCTGAATCTGCGCGGCGTGCAAATCAATCGTCAACAAACGATCTACCCCAGCCACTTCTAGCATATTTGCGACAAGCTTTGAAGTGATTGGCTCACGCGCTCTTGCTTTTCTATCCTGACGTGCATACCCATAGTAAGGCATGACAACGTTGACAGATTCTGCACTAGCACGCTTCAATGCGTCCACCATAATCAAAATTTCAAGTAAATTATCATTTACAGGTGAACTCGTTGATTGTAGGATAAAGACGTGTTTTCCACGGATTGATTCTTCGATGTTGACCTGAATCTCCCCATCTGAAAATTGGCGAACAGTCGATTTCCCCAACTCTATCCCAATTTCTTGCGCCACACGCTCTGCCAATTCTCTATTAGAAGAAAGGGCAAACAGCTTTAAATCAGAAAAAGACATGATTTCCTCCGGTATTTATGTATCACTTGTTTTTTACACAACATTTTCCATTTACCATTGTAGCGCTTTTTCCTTTATTTTTCAATCAAAAATAAAACAAGAGCAAACATTTATACCCTTGTTTTATACTATTTTATATTAGCTATATTAAAACTAAAAATCCTACATTTTAACAATCGATTTTATGCTAGGATGAAATTTTTTCGAGACAAAGTTAGTATACTTCTCTCATACTTCCTGTATCCACATCATAGACAGCACCTGAAATAACCACATCATCAGGAATCAGTGGAGATTCTCGAAGCAATTCCATATCCTCTCTCACACTCTCTTCAACATCCTGGAATGGTAAAAAATCTTGGTCAGATACATCAACTCCGAGCTCGTGTTTTAAATGTTCATGAAAACTTTCATTTTGAAAGGTTTGAGCTCCACAGTCTGTATGGTGAAGCACCACGATTTCTCTTGTCCCCATTTGTTGCTGGGAAATCACCAGCGAACGAATCATGTCCTCTGTTACTCTACCGCCAGCATTTCGTAGGATATGGGCATCCCCAAGGGCCAAACCTAAAGCTTGCGCAACGTGTAGACGCGAGTCCATGCAGGTCACGATAGCTACTCTGGTTTTCGGTTTAAGTGGCAAATTTAACTGCCCATGTAGGGCAACATAAGCCTGATTGGCTTTCATAAACTGTTCAAAATACGACACGATTCCCTCCTCAAAAATTTGATAATTAAATATTTCTCCTATCTTATCATTTTTAAGAGGATTTGTCACGGATTATGCAAAGACCCTTTTCAAAACTTCCTGAATCGTTGTCACTCCAATGACCTGAATTTCCTTAGGCGGAGTGATTCCTGTCAAGGAATTCTTGGGTACATAAATCTTGGTAAAACCCAGTTTTGCCGCTTCATTGATACGTTGTTCGATACGATTCACACGCCGAATTTCTCCAGTCAAGCCCAGTTCACCAACAAAACATTCCTGAGGATTGGTAGGCTTGTCCTTGTAACTAGAGGCAATAGCCACTGCAACGGCTAAGTCAATGGCAGGCTCATCCAATTTGACACCGCCAGCAGATTTGAGATAGGCATCCTGATTTTGCAAGAGAAGCCCTGCTCGTTTTTCCAAAACAGCCATAATCAGACTCGCACGATTGAAATCAAGTCCTGTCGTCGTACGCTTGGCATTTCCAAACATGGTCGGTGTCACCAAAGCCTGAACCTCCGCCAAAATCGGACGGGTCCCTTCCATGGTCACAACGATTGACGAGCCAGTAGCCCCATCCAAACGCTCCTCTAGGAAAACTTGACTCGGATTGAGCACCTCAACCAATCCGCCCGACTGCATCTCAAAGATGCCAATCTCATTAGTGGATCCAAAACGGTTTTTGACTGCTCTCAAGATACGGAAGGTATGGTGGCGTTCTCCTTCAAAGTAAAGCACCGTATCTACCATATGCTCCAACATACGCGGACCAGCCAAGGTCCCTTCCTTGGTCACATGCCCTACGATAAAGATAGCAATGTTATTAGTCTTTGCCAGCTGCATGAGCTCAGCGGTCACCTCACGCACCTGAGACACAGACCCCTGCACTCCTGAAATTTCAGGAGACATAATAGTCTGGATGGAGTCAATAATGAGGAAGTCTGGCTGAATTCTTTCTACTTCTGCGCGAACACTCTGCATATTGGTCTCTGCATAGAGATAAAACTCACTATCAATATCTCCCAAGCGCTCTGCTCGTAACTTAATCTGCTGGGCAGACTCCTCCCCACTGGCATAGAGAACGGTCCCCACTTGGGACAGCTGAGTCGATACTTGTAATAGAAGGGTTGATTTCCCGATTCCTGGATCCCCACCGATAAGGACGAGACTTCCTGGTACCACTCCGCCTCCAAGTACACGATTGAATTCCTCCATCTCCGTCTTGGTTCGATTGACATTGATTGAAGTCACCTCAGCCAGTTTCATGGGCTTGGTTTTCTCACCTGTCAAAGACACACGCGCATTCTTGACCTCAGAAACCTCAACTTTCTCGACAAAAGAAGACCAAGATCCACAGTTTGGACAGCGTCCTAGGTATTTTGGGGAGTTATAAGCACAATTTTGACACACAAATGTCGTTTTTTTCTTTGCGATGATAAACCTCTTTCTAAATTTCTATCTCACATTCAATCACTTGGCAAAAATTAATCTTCTCGTCTGGTACAAATTGGCGCATGAGCATTCCGTGAGTTACAATGATAATAGTTTTATAATTTTTATATTTTTCCAAAGTTCTTAAAAAACGATGACGCATCTCCAGAGCAGTTTCATAGCGACAAGGGGAATCTTCAGATAAACCTCCTTGATGTTTTAGATAATATTCATGAGCTACCAATACACTAGTTAAATCAGAGTTAGTACCATCTAAGTCTGGACGCCACTCATGAAAAAACGGCTCCACAAATAAGTCCAATCCTGTTTCAACCGCTATATAATGGGCTGTTTCTAAAGCCCTCGTCACAGACGATGAAATAATAATCTCTGCCTTTCCAAAACATGCAGTTTTAGCAACTTCTTTTGCCAGACTGCGACCTTTTTCTGTCAATGGTGCTAAATCACGACCAAAACCACTATAGAGTCGCGGATTTTCAAGTTTATCAAGTATACTATAATCTGGCTCCCCGTGACGTACAAAGATAATCTTCATCTTAATGCCCTGTCGATCCAAATCCACCAGTTCGCACGCCATCTGCCTCGTCTCCATCTGCGATTAAAAATGGTACAAAAACAGCCTGAACCACACGTTCCCCAACTTCAAGAACCACTTCCTGGTCAGTAATGTTTTTCATCTGCGCAAAGATATGTCCCTCATTTCCAGGATTTCCATAATAATCCCCATCAATAACGCCAACAGAGTTGATCAAGACCAGACCCTTCTTGCGAGGGTTTGATGAACGGTCATAGAGATAGAGCACTTCTGTCGGCTGCATGTAGGCCTTAACACCTGTCGGAACCAAAACAATCTCTCCTGGCGCAATCACGGTGCGTTCCGCAACCTTTAAGTCGTAACCAGCCGCGTGAGCTGTCTCACGCTTCGGTAGTAAATTTTTATCAGTAAAACTCGAAACCAATTCAAAACCACGAATTTTCATATTTTTCTCTTTTCTATAATCATTTATTCTAGGCTATTTTATCTTATTTATTCGAAAAAAGCACGAAAAAAGAGCACACAATTCACACTCGCTTAGGGCTGCTGGATTCCTCCCCTGACCCGCTTCACGCAGAACTGTTGCTCCACTGTTTATTATACCACATTCCCCTCGGTTTTTAAAGAGAAATTATTTTTTCCGTCGATTTCGGAAAAAGTCCTGCATAATCGCTGCACAGTCATCTTCCAAAATTCCCGTTTCTACCTCTACACGATGATTGAGACGCTCATCTGTCAAAATATCGTACAGACTTCCAGCTGCACCAAATTTCTGGTTTTTAGCCCCGTAAACTACGTTTGGAATACGGGCAAGCCCAATCGCCCCGCTACACATCACACAGGGCTCTATGGTTACAAAAAGGGTGCAATCTAGTAAACGCCAGCTCTCTTCACTCACATTCGCATTCTCTATAGCCATGATTTCTGCATGCATGACCGCCCGTTGCAACTCCTCGCGCGCATTATGCCCCCTCCCAATGATTTCTCCATCCTTGACAATCACACAACCAATTGGAATTTCATCGTGTTCTAAAGCAATCTCAGCCTCTCTCAAAGCCTCTCCCATAAAGGCTTCTTTTTCTTCAACTGTATAATTCATCGTTCTTCTCTTTTCCTACTTGTCGATTTTATTATTATATCATGATTCTCAACACAAAAAAAGCCACCCAATGGGGTGACTTAATAGGGAGATTATTATGAAAAAGAAAAGTTTAGGATATTTGTTACAACAAGTTAGGAGGTCTTCTTGTAACTGTCTATAGTATACCCAATCTGTCTTAAACTAATCTTAAAAATCTCCTATGACCAAACACTTTCTAAAATATTAGTTTGTTCACGACCAGGACCTACTGAGAAGGTTGAGATACGAACACCAACCAACTCGCTTACACGACGAACATAGTTACGTGCATTCTCAGGAAGATCTTCCAAATTACGAACTCCAGTAATGTCTTCTGACCAGCCTGGTAACTCTTCGTAGATAGGTTTGCAACGTTTCAACTGTTCAAGACTAGCTGGATAGTAGTCAATACGTTGACCATCAAGATCATAGGCCACACAGATTTTAACTGTATCCAAACCACTCAAAACATCAATAGAGTTCAATGAAAGATTTGTAATCCCAGATACACGGCGGCTATGACGCATCACAACTGAGTCAAACCAACCTACACGACGTGGACGGCCAGTTGTTGTACCATATTCATGACCTACTTCACGGATACGATCTCCCACTTCATCAAACAACTCAGTTGGGAAAGGTCCGTCACCTACACGACTCGTATAGGCTTTACAAACACCTACAACCTTGTCAATCTTACTTGGACCAACACCAGACCCAATTGTCACACCACCAGCGACAGGGTTTGAAGAAGTAACAAATGGATAAGTCCCTTGGTCAATATCCAACATAACACCTTGTGCACCTTCAAAAAGCACACGTTTGCCATTATCAAGCGCATCGTTCAAGATAACAGAAGTATCTGTCACATATTGTTTAATTTGTTGCCCATATTCATAATATTCTTCAAAAATATCATCGAATGAAATAGGTTCACTATCATATAATTTTTCAAACAAACGATTCTTTTCCGCAAGATTGCGTTCTAAACGCTCACGAAAAATCTCTTTATCCAAAAGATCCGCAATACGAATTCCAACACGAGCAGCTTTGTCCATATATGCTGGACCAATTCCCTTTATTGTAGTACCAATCTTATTATCACCCTTAGCTTCTTCTTGCAAGCGATCCAACTCAATGTGGTAAGGCAAAATAACATGCGCACGATCAGAAATACGCAAGTTATCAGTTGTCACACCTTCATCATGAAGATAGCTCAACTCTTTCACAAGAGATTTAGGGTTTACAACCATACCGTTTCCAATAACTGAAATTTTTTCAGGGAAGAAAATTCCAGATGGAATCAAGTGCAACTTAAACTTTTTACCATCAATAACAATGGTGTGACCTGCATTATCACCACCTTGATAACGAGCAATTACCTCTGCATTAGCTGAAAGAAAATCTGTAATTTTCCCTTTACCTTCATCACCCCATTGGGTACCTACAACAACAACTGAAGTCATAATAAAATTCGTCTGAGCTGCTAGGAGCTCGTCCTTTCTCATATACATGGCAGGAATTTCACCCGCAATTATATCTTACAACTTATTATAAGAAAAAAACACTTTTTTATCAAGAAGAAACAGTAGAAAAGATTTGGAATTTCTGTAAATAACAAAATTCAAAACCTTAAAAATTAAACAAAATCCTAAATATATAAAATCAATACAGATTATTGTTCGTGATATATAATTTATGAGTTTCTTATTGGATGAGAGTTGTACCACCTTGCAGGAATTTATCTAGATATAGACGATAAGCTGTTCTAAAGTGATATAGAGAAAAGTCTCTATCACTTTTTATTTTAAATCGGATTAAGTAATATAGTAAAAACCGAAGATGAAGTGATTCCCACTCAGCACAACTCTGGCCTAAAGAGGCATATTCTTGTTCAACTAATTTCAAAAAGACAAATGCTCGATCATAAAATTTCTGAAGCATATAAAAATTCCCTTTCTTATTACTAACACTAGTCTAACAAAAAAAAGGAACTAAAAAAGCTTCAAATCCTATAAAAGAAGAATTTAAAGCTAAACGAACTAAAAATAAAATAAAGAGGTAATTATAGATTTAAAAAATAAAATTTGAAATTTCAACAGTCCACTATATTTTACAATTTATCATATAAAAAAACGCTCAATTGAACGTTTCGATTTATACTCCGCCAGTAGGACTCGAACCTACGACATCATGATTAACAGTCATGCGCTACTACCAACTGAGCTATGGCGGATAAAAGCTAAGCGACTTCCATATCTCACAGGGGGCAACCCCCAACTACTTCCGGCGTTCTAGGGCTTAACTGCTGTGTTCGG
>NZ_JBJUSE010000009.1:0-83229 GCF_046098135.1 Streptococcus sp. ST16
TATCTTCATAACTCAATTTCATAATAAAACACCCCAAAAGTTAGATTTTTTCTGTCTAACTTTTGGGGTGCAGTTCAGAATCCTCTGGCCTTTTTATCACAGATTAAACCTAAGAAAAATAAATGGAAACTATCTTTCTCACGCTAGATTATTTATTTTTACGGCTTACAAAGTACAATCCACCAGTCACTGCCATCAAAGCAAGTCCTGCAACTACTGCTACATTAGATGCTTTTTCACCAGTGTTAGGAAGTTGAGGTTTTTGTCCTGGTTTACCTGGTTCTGGATCTTTTGGCTTGTTTGGCTCTGGATCCTGTGGTTTGTTTGGTTCTGGATCCTGTGGTTTATTTGGTTCTGGGTCTTTTGGCTTGTGGTGATTTACAATATTAGTGCCAATTACTTCAGAAGTATAGCCTTTAGGAACATATGCTTCTTTAACTGTATAAACAATCTCTTTACCACCATCTTGATAACGATCAAGACCTGTAAACTCATAAGTCCAACCAGTTGCTTCTGAAACTGTAGCTTCTTGAACGGTTTCTTTACCATCCGCAAGAAGTTTCACTTTGATAGAATCTGGACGGATACCGTCTTTGTTATTTTCATCATTCCAGATCTTCTTACCTTTTACAGTAGTTTTCTCTGGTGTATGTTTGTTGGTAATAGTGTACTTACCATCTTTTTCCGTAGTAACTGTTGAAGTATATTCTTTCACAGCCACTTCTTTGACAGTGTACTTGATTTCTTCACCATTTTCATACTTAGGAAGTGCTTTTGATTCGAACTTCCAACCAGTTGCTTCTGATACTTCAATTTCTTGAACGACTTCTTTATCGTTTTTAAGAATTTGAACTTTCACAGATGTTGTACGTTTGCCGTCTTGGTTGTTGTTATCTTTCCACACCTTAGTTCCTGAAAGGATAACTGTATCTGGATTGTGGGTGTTAGTTACCACTTGACCAGTCACAGAGGCTTCATAACCAGCTGGTACATCTACTTCATCGATAGAGTAAGTGATTTCTTTACCAGCTTCGTATTGTGGAAGATTTGTGAAGGATGCTACCCAAGTGTTAGCGTCTGTCTTATCCTTAGCTGTCAAGGTCAATTTCTTACCTTCAACGGCTACTGGATCTGCATCTCCTACTTTTTTATAAAGTTGAACCGTTACGGACTCAGGACGTTTGCCGTCTTGGTTGTTCGCATCCTTCCATACTTTTGTTACCTTGTAGTCGATTTCTTTAGGAGCATATTTGTTTGTGATGGTAAAGTCTGTAATAGTTGATTCGTATTCTGCTACGGCTTCTTCTGTTACAGTGTATTTGATTTCTTTACCAGCTTTATATTTTGCTAATTTCGTGAATTCGACAGTCCAAGTTCCGTCTGGTGCAGCTTGAATCTCTTTTGAATCAACTTTCTGACCGTCTGCTAAGAGATTGATTGTAATCTTAGTTGGACGTTTACCGTCTTGGTTGTTCGCGTCATCCCAGTTCTTAGTTGCTTTTACATCAACTGTTTCTGGAGAATAGCTATTTGTGATAGTGAATCCTGATGCAGCGTCACCAGTAACTTCTGAAGTGTAACCAGGAACAGTTACTTCTACTACTGAGTAAACAATCGCTTTACCAGCTTTGTTCACATCAAGATCTGTGAAGCTTCCTGACCAGTTGTTGTCTTTATTGAGTTCAAGGGTCTTACCTGTGTCTTGACCATCGGCAAGCAATTTAACTGTGACAGACGCTGGACGTTTGCCGTCTTGGTTCTCGGCATCATTCCAAACTTTCTTCACCGGTACTTGAGTCTTACCTGGTGTGTAGCTATTAGTAATGGTGAAGCCAGTTGTGGCATCTCCTGTTACCTTAGACTCATATTCTGCGACTGAAACTTCTTCAATAGTGTACTTAATCGCTTTACCAGCCTTGTTCACATCAAGATCTGTGAAGCTTCCTGACCAGTTGTTGTCTTTATTGAGTTCAAGGGTCTTACCTGTGTCTTGACCATCGGCAAGCAATTTAACTGTGACAGACGCTGGACGTTTGCCGTCTTGGTTCTCGGCATCATTCCAAACTTTCTTCACCGGTACTTGAGTCTTACCTGGTGTGTAGCTATTAGTAATGGTGAAGCCAGTTGTGGCATCTCCTGTTACCTTAGACTCATATTCTGCGACTGAAACTTCTTCAATAGTGTACTTAATCGCTTTACCAGCCTTGTTCACATCAAGATCTGTGAAGCTTCCTGACCAGTTGTTGTCTTTATTGAGTTCAAGGGTCTTACCTGTGTCTTGACCATCGGCAAGGAGTTTAACGGTGATAGAATCTGGACGTTTGCCGTCTTGGTTATCGGCATCATTCCAAACTTTCTTCACTGGCACTTGAGTCTTACCTGGTGTGTAGCTATTGGTAATAGTAAAACCAGTTGCGGCCTCTCCTGTTACCTTAGATTCATATTCTGCGACTGCGACTTCTTCAATAGTGTAAGCAATCGCTTTACCAGATTTGTTCACATCAAGATCTGTGAAGCTTCCTGACCAGTTATTTTCTTTATTGAGTTCTAGTGTCTTACCTGTGTCTTGACCATCGGCAAGGAGTTTAACGGTGATAGAATCCGGACGTTTGCCGTCTTGGTTATCGGCATCATTCCAAACCTTCTTCACTGGAACTTGAGTCTTACCTGGTGTGTAGCTATTGGTAATAGTGAAACCAGTTGCGGCCTCTCCTGTTACCTTAGACTCATATTCTGCGACTGCGACTTCTTCTACTGTGTACTTAATCGCTGTACCAGCTTTGTTCACATCAAGATCTGTGAAGCTTCCTGACCAGTTATTTTCTTTATTGAGTTCTAGTGTCTTACCTGTGTCTTGACCATCGGCAAGGAGTTTAACGGTGATAGAATCTGGACGTTTGCCATCTTGGTTATCGGCATCGTTCCATACTTTCTTCACTGGAACTTGAGTCTTACCTGGTGTGTAGCTATTGGTAATAGTGAAACCAGTTGTCGCATCTCCTGTTACCTTAGATTCATATTCTGCGACTGAAACTTCTTCAATAGTGTAGGCGATTGGAGTACCACCTTTATCTGCGTCAAGATCTGTGAAAGTAGCTTGCCATTTGTTTCCTTCATTGAGTTCAAGGGTCTTACCTGTGTCTTGACCATCTGCTAGAAGTTTAACAGTAATAGAGCCCGGACGTTTGCCATCTTGGTTCTCGCCATCATTCCAAACTTTCTTCACTGGAACCTGTGTTTCAGCTGGTGTGTAAACATTAGTGAAACTTGTGCTACCATCACTTGCATCACTGCTGTATTCAACCTTTGCATGCAATTCACCTTGACCATCATCGGTTACAATTACTTTAGCTGTGACGGTCTTAGCATCGTAGGTGATACCATTCTCCGTTGTGCCAGCTTTTACTTCCTTAATAGTGTAAGTGTAAGTACGTGCTTCATCAAATGTCAACTTTGAGAATTTAACTTTTCCGTCAGCACCATTCTTCGCTTTTTCAACGTTACCAACTTCGTCTGTCAATGTAAATTCGAACATGTCAGCTTCAAGATTGCGATTGGTTAGTTTCTTATCTACTTCAAGAACAGCTGTGACATTTTTAGCCTTATAGGTGTTGACAAATGTCTGAATCCCAATATCAGTAGCTCTTGTCACTGCACCAGCAAGTGATGGAACGAGATTAGAACTAGGTGCTGAAGAAGTCAAATCAGCTGCTGGAAGAGCTACAGCAGTAATAGGATAATACATTACTAATGCAACCAGCTTACCTTTGCCATCATCTACTACATGTACTGTGACCGGTACTTTTCTACCATCATAGGTCACACCATCAATGGTTTGACCAGCATTCACTTCAACAACAGTAAATTCGTATTCACCCGCTTTATCGAAAGGAATATCTTTGAAGACTACGCGACCAGCTGCATCGTTCTTAGCTCTTTGAACTTCTTGGCCATTTTTGTCTTTCAAGATAAATTCAAATTCTTCGTTTTGAAGAGGTGTTGGACGACCACCTACCAATTCTTTTTTTAATTCAATATCAGCCTTAGTTGGTGAAGTACCATAGGTGTTTGTGACAGTTAAATCAGCTGTTTGATTGGCTGTATAACCATCTACAGCAGTGACAAGATTGCCTTCATCATCAACTTCCATCACACTGTAAGTGTACTTCACGCCGTGCTCATCTGTCGCAGGAAGGTTTGTCCATTCTACAGTTCCATCTGTTTTGGGAACTTCTTTTTGGGCAGCACCAGCTACTTCTTCAATCGCTCCACCTTCTGGCGTACGGTACAATTTGAAGTAAACTGTTGGACGAACCGCTTCCTGACCACCAGTCCAGACTTTCTTAGCCGTCACGTTTGTCTTTGGAACTTCGTAAGTGTTGGTGACTTTGTTGTTTCCGTTATAGGATACAACATAGCTGTTGTCGCCTACTTTGACTTTCTCTCCTTCTTTCAGAGGAAGACCCGTCTGATCTTCAAGTTCTCGAACAGAATAAACTAGCTTGCTTCCATCAACATCACGTTCAGGAAGTTGATTTTTCCATTTATAAGTGTAAACACCATTAGACTCTGTCACTTCAGGGGTGTAGTGCCCAGTAACAGGTTTTGCATCTGCAACAGTTTGTCCTTCTTTGTGCACATACAAACCGAGTTTGACTTTTTTGTAGTCAGTTGCTTTTCCGTTTACCCAAGTCTTGGTTGCTTCAAAGTCAACTGTCACACGTTTGTTAGAGATATTGAGGGGAACACCCTTTCCATCTTTCACCTCCACTTCGAACTCTTGACTATTTACCTGATAGCCTGATTTAGGAGTTTTTTCTTTAACAATATACTTACCATTATTGAGAGCCTTTGAGACAGCTATCCCATCCGCATCTGTTGTAACGGTATCAACCAAATTATTAGTGGTTTTCTCACGGATTTCAAAGACAACGCCTGCCAACGTAACAGTTGCATCCGCTTCATCGTATTTTGTGATTTTGATCTTACCAGCAATATCAGCTGTGACTGACGCACCTACAGATTTAACCGTCTTTAAATTAAACGTTGCTTCTGTTCTGGTTCCAATACTACCTCCGTATTTTTCCCAAATAAGTTGTGGTTGGTTATCAATCAAGTACTGAGCTGAGTTACTTATCGTTGAAGTATCTGCTGGTGAGGATGTATCATAAGTTAAGAAAAAGCTCTTTGTTCCCATATTAGTCGGCATGAGCAACTCAAATCCTCGTTTCCCGTTGACAAAGGTCAACAAAGCTTTTTTATCTGAGTCAGCCTTGTATACCTCCGGATCGGTTGTGATTTCGTATTCATCACCTAAATGTTTAAGAGCAGATGAATTCGTATTCGTCGTTTCGAATTCCGCTTCATGCATATAGAAAGTACCTTCCACATAGTTAGCAAAGGCTCCCTTTGAAACGTCATCTGTAATCTTCACCACATGTCCAGTCATATCTTTCTTAGCGCGATTAATTTTCATTTGAAAATGTGCTCTCGCCTTATTGGTATCGTTATAACCGTACTTTGTAATGGTTTCTCCTATCACGTCAGTCTGTTGATATTTATTTACTTTATACGTGATGGTCTGTTTTTTACCATCTGGTAAAACATAGGTAACCGTTTTCCCCTCCTTTTGGAGTGTTTCAGTTGCTTCTGCAACAAAGTCCCCACGGATATTTTGCTTGTCCTTCACCTTGTCATTGAAGGTAAATACCAGCTGATGGTTAGCATTATCCACCTGGACAGTCCCCATTTTGGTATTTGATGTCGAATCAATCAAATCCAGACTACCATCCGTCAAACTCAAGTTATTTGGAGCTTTTACGATAAAGTAATCACCATTCTTGATTTCATTAACTGCCACATTGGGAAATGAGAATTTACCCGAATATTTCAATTTCATCGAAGTATCATTTGAACCATGAATTCCTTCAGTCTCGCTTCCTGTAGATGCTATAGTAATCTTCAAGTCATCTATTTTGACTTTACTCGTGATATCAGTTGCCGCATGTGCTTCACCCGCCGGGAAAAGCATCATCAAGAATAAAAGAGGGAATACCAGAAAACCGAGATATTTTTTTATCTTATCCATTATGACCAACCTTTCTATTTATATATCGATAAAAAATTAAGTATTCAATTCTACGTACGCAACACCTCCACAATATAGTGACGTATCCATAATAATACCATGCTCTATTCTTGATAAAATTATATTCACTTACAGCACATGATATAATAGAACTTATCAATTTTATTATAACATATATATTTTAATTGATTTATTTCATTACTAAAGAATTTATTTACGAAATGTCAACTTTAAAGAATCCATTCCTTTAATATTTCCACTCCCTTTCAATAAATAATGTCCCTTTATTCATAAAACTAAATATAACCAATTTATTAATCTATATACTGTTATAAGATTTAATATAGTAGAAATATATTAAAATAAAAGTTTAGAACATAACAAAAAGTGAACTAAACAGAATTCTGATTGTCCCAGAATAGTTTGGTTCACTTTTTATTTAATCTATTAGATTTTCAAAATTTATAATGAAGAGTTTTTAAAATATAAATCTATTTTGTCCCCATCTCTTCATATCGTAGAAATTCTAATCCTCTTTTTTGCCTTTAGTGGCTACTAGTCCTGCACTCAAACCAAGAAGAGCTAAGCCTGCCGCTACTGCTGCTTGACCTTCTGCACTTCCTGTATTTGGTAACTGCTCTTTTTGAACCTGACCAGCTGCACTTGAAGCGATTTCTTTTGTATCTGCTTTTTCTGATACTTGTGGTTTTGTAGACTCTTGCGGTACTGGTTTAGTCGTTTCACCAGCCGTACCTACTTCTACGATGCGATCCTGAGCCACGACTTTATCATAGCTTTCTTTTTCAGTTCGCTTGCCATTTTCAACTTCAATCAAGTGAACACGGATACCTTTTTGTCCTTCTTGGAGAACACGGGTTTGACCTGCTGGAAGCTTATCGTTCTTTTGTTTCTGAACCTTGAAATCAATTGTTTCTTCTTCGATTACAAGTTCTGGTCTGTTAAGGACAAGGTTCTTCACTTCATCTTCTGGAAGGGAGGTTCCTAGTTTCGTTCCAACCAAGACGATGCGGTCTGTCGGAGCCTCTACCACTTCACGGAGTTTTTCTTCCTTACTTCCATCAGGATTAATCGCTGTAAAGATACGTTCTTTACCAACTTTTCCTTCTTGTTCTACACGAGTTTCACCTAGATACAGTGTTGAATCTTTTTTCTCAACCGTCTTGTAGGCCAAATCTTTTTCAATAAATTCGAGTTTTGGAAGATCTTCTTGTACAGCAGCAACAGTCTTCTCAGAAACTGGTTTTTCCTTAGTCAAGTGGATACGGTATTCCTTGACTTGTTTTCCACTTTCTGAAACAAGGCGAACAAGTACTGGAAGGCTATCGTCTCCGCTATCTACAACTGTTGAAGCTACTTGATTGCTTTCTTCGACTGAAACTTTTGGACGTTGACCTTTATAGGTGATTTGGTAGTCTTGACGATCTTCAGCGAAGTTAGGAAGTTCTTTTCCATCTACAAGAATCTTCGATTGCGTACTTTCTTGAGGCAATTCACTTGGAGCAAGGAAAGTCATCTCAATTATCGCAACACCCTTTTTATCCGCTTTGCGCTCCATACGCCATCTCATGGCTTTGGCTTTGACAGCTTTAAAGGTAACGTTAATTTCATCACCGGCTTCAATGTCTTTATCCGCACGATAAGGCACAGCTTCCCAATTTTCTGGATTGTTGAATGGATGGTCTGCTTCGTAGGCTTGGTAGTTTGAATAGTAGGTAGGAACTTCAAATTCTGGGCCAATATAGCGTTCCAAAACGAGTTTAGATGGTGCATCCGTACCACTATCTGCAAAGAAATGAAGTTTGGCTTGCGCAACAGTCCGTTCGACAATCTTACCATTTTCACGGAAGATCACACCTGCTGATACTTCTGGATTAGAAGATGGTGTTGGAGACCAGTTTGTCCAACGACGATTTTCTGAATGATCTCCGTCATTGAGATAATCCACACGGTCATGTGAACTTGGATCAATATCATTAGTTGCTGAGGCAAAGGCTTGGTTACTATTTTCATCATAGTCAGGGTTGTCTGAGAGGGCCTCACCAAGTTTGTCTGTCACTCGTACAGTGAATTCCGCAACGAGGTCGCTACCAAGGACACGGCCTCGAACAGTAAATTGACCTACTTTTGTCAGCTTTTCTGCTGGAACTTCTTCCCATTCAACTGCTAAGTCTTTTGTTTCATAACCATCTTTACCTGTGAAGTAAACCGGAACCTTAGTTGGCAATTCAAGCGGTTGTCCTACTTGTACCAAGCGAGCTTGTTTAACCGCTGCAACTGGTTTACGAGAGAGCAAATCTTTATTGCTTGTAAAGTGCAGACGGTATTCTCCTAAGATGTCGCCATTTTCAGCTTTCGCGATGACACGGACTGGCTCACCTTCACGAACACTTGGAACAACAGTCGCGAGACCATTGTTGCTAACACTTGCTGTTACTGCAGGAACTTTTCCATCTACAGACTCAAGATAGTAGTCAGTCAAATCAGGATTGAAGTTTGCTAAATCTTTACCGTCAACTTGGATTCTCGTTTGTCCTTGTTTGGCTGCCGCAACTTGTTTCGCAAAGATTTGTACCTCTGTGATAGAAGTTCCTTTCTTGCTATCTAGTCGAACCATACGAATGCGGACCGCATAGGTCTCAACCTTATCAAAGCTAAAGTGATTCATTTCTCCAGCCTTGAGTTGAGCAGGAGCTTTTAGATTTGTAACAGGTTTCCAGTTAGCTGGATCGTTAAAGGCATGTTCTTCATTTGCTACAAAGCTAGGGTTTTTAGGCGCAGTTGGAACAGTCTTACCAACATAATACTCAATCACATAAGATTTCGGTACACCAACTCCATGGTCTTCATGGAATCCGACACTTAGATTATCAACGGAACGTTTGCTCAAGATACCTGAATCTCCGAATAGGACACCGACTGAAGCTTCTGGATTACTACGATTCCAGTTTGTCCAACGATTGGCTGGTCGATCATTAAAGGAAATCAATTTATCGTTGACATTTGAAACAGGGTCGGTTGGATTTGAGTCTGAAGCAAAGGCCAGTGGCAATTCTGAACCGGTCCATTGGTCAGAAATATTTGCTCCCGTCTCAGTTTGAGCAGATACGCGAACATGAAGTTTGGTTGTTAATTGCGTACCTTCTAGGCGACCATTAACTGTAAAGACACCTTCCTTGGCGTATTGGTCTGGACGAATCGTATCCCATGTAACCTTAGCTGTTGAAACGTGACCATTTGAATCGTAGGTACGAACACTTTCTGGTAATTGTGGTGCTTCAGCGATTGGAGTTGTCACACTGACTTCTTCAACCGAAACGATACCTTCCACAGAGACTTTAGCACGCGCTTCAAGGTCAATCCCTTCAACTTTACCTAGAACTTCAAAGGTTTGATAGTGGTCTAGTTTTTCTTTTGGAATAGCTTGCCAAGTGACTTTATGAGTTTTAGGGAAACCTTTGTCATACTCAACAGTTACTGTTGCTGGAAGAGTAGGTTCTTGATGCAAGTCTGTCACTACATTTACTGGACGGATAGATTGCGCAACCTTCGTCTCAGTATTGGCTTGGATAGTGAGTTCAACTTGGCCTTTAGCTCCCTCATATTCCGCTTTCAGAGTGACTGCTCCTGGCTTATGCAACTCAAGCATTCCTTTACGAACTGCGACTTCCCCTTCACCACTTGTAGAGAAGGTTACTTTATCAGCTGGTAAAACTGCTTGTGTTCCGTCTTGATAGTGAGCGAGTACAGACAATTTCACTGTTTGGTCTTCTTTAAGACCGTCAGCTTGCTCTACTTGTAAGCTCAAGTGGTCAATTTTCGGTGCTTCTTCAAGGAATTGAATTGCATAGGTTTGAAGAGGTCCACCATCTTTTGGTTGAACATAGATGCTTGCACGCATGCCGTTTGCTACGCTTGCTTGCACCACTGTAACAGCTGCATTTTCAGCATTTGCTGCAACTTCTGGCAACTTAGCTCCATAAGCAAGAGTGCGATATTGCATTGGATTTTGAGTAGTAAGACCAGTGACAGATTCGCCACCAACCGTTACAGTTGGCACTACAGGTGCCGCAGCCTCACCTTCTTCTACTACAAGGGTAGCATGAATAGTCTCACCACCCAGCTGGCCAGTCATTAGAATACGTGATCCTGCTACTGAAAGTTTGGCTTTATCTGCTTCTGCAATCTCCCAGTTATCAACTTCGTATTCTTGAACGCTTCCATCCGTAACGGCGATAGAAACATATTTGTCAACAGCACTCAAGTCTGTTCCCGGGGCAACACGTTTAACAGTTGGTAGTTCTTTCGCAATTGCTAGAACCTCGACACGAGCCTCTACCTCACGTCCATCTGCCATACCTTTAACAGTCACAACTCCTGCTTGGCTCACATCAACTGAGGACCAAGTTACTGGACGTTTTTCACGACTGCCATCACTGTAGATAAAACCGACTGTCTTCGGCATTTTTGGCTCTTTCTCAATAACAGTACGTACTTTTGGCACCTCTGTTCCTAGAACAGTCTTTTCTTGTCCTTCTTTCTTACCAGTAAAGATGGTGACTTGGTCCGATTTCAAGAGATCTGAATGGGCTGTTAGTGTGAATTTACCTGCTTGTTCAGTTGATTTGACAATGGCAACACCTTTACCGTTAAAGGCTCTGCGGACCCAAGAACCGTCTGGTTGCGCCTTGTAGCGTTCACGGCTGGCTTGTTCCCCATTATCGACACCGACGAGTTGACCTTGTCCATGCAATTGGAAGCGAACCAGATTATTGGCAGTTGGGACCACATTCCCTTGGCTGTCAACGATTTCGTAGTAGATGTAAGTCAAGTCTTTTCCATCTGCTGCGATTGCGTGTTCTTCCTTGACGAGGCGAACTCCTGCTGGTTGGCCTGCAGTAGTGATCTTATCACGTGCAATTTCTTTACCAGCTTCATCACGAGCTACAGCTTCCAAAGTTCCTGGTTGGTAAGCAACCTTCCACTCAAGATAGAGTTCCTTGGCATTGGCACCTTCTTGGTAGGTACGGCCATCGCTGGTTTGTTTTTTGTTGAAGGTCTTAACTCCGAGAGATTGACCGTTCAAGAACAATTCTACGCTTGCAGCGTTAGAGTATGCGCGAACTGGAATCTTACCTTCTGCATCAGCTACATTCGCTTTTAGAGTAGGGTCTTCCCAGTTCCAGTGAGGAAGGAGGTGCACCATCGGTTTTTTCTTGACAGAAACCCATTGGCTTTGGTACAAGTAGTAGTCATGTTTTGGAATACCTGCTGTATCTACGATACCAAAGTAAGAGCTCTTAACTGGTGTATGGTTTTGGTTATGCCATGGCGTAGGCTCCCCGATATAGTCTGTACCTGTCCAGATAAATTGTCCTGCGTAGCCAGCATTGTCTCGGTCAAAAGTCCATGAATCTGTTGCAGTTTTACCCCAACCAACTCGGTCATTACCATAGTCAGACTGTTCGTAGTTACGCTCAGATCCGTTACTATGTTTCAATTCCTGTTCAGGACGATAATAGCTACCACGTGTACGGGTTGCTGAAGATGTCTCAGAACCGTAAATCAACCAATTAGGATGTTTCGCCCGAAGTTTCTTGTAGTTGTCTTCAGAATAGTTGAAACCAACTGCATCCAGTTCTTCGGCAATCTTCTCATGACCACCACTACCATCACCAAAGCGGAACTTGTCTGCTCCCATGGTAACGTAACGAGTCTTATCAACATCCTTGATCACTTTGACTAGACGTTTTACAGTTGCTAGAGAATGGGCGTCACCATTGGCTTCACCGATTTCATTCCCGATAGACCACATGAAGACAGCTGGGTTATTTTTGTCTCTTTCGACCATGGTACGAAGATCGTAGTCAGACCATTTTTCACCTTTTCTAGCTTCTGGGTGAGTGGCGTCTTTTTCAAAGAAACGTCCGTAGTCATAAGGTTTCTTGCCACCATACCAAGTATCAAAGGCCTCTTCCTGAACAAGCAGACCAAGTTCTGCTGCGATTTGCAAGGTCTGTGGACTTGCAGGGTTATGAGTTGTACGGATGGCGTTAACCCCCATCTCCTTCATTTGTTTGAGACGACGGTATTCTGCTTTATAGTTTTCCTCTGCTCCAAGCGCCCCGTGGTCATGGTGCAAGGAAACACCATGGAATTTAATGCGTTCACCATTCAAAGAGAATCCTTCATTTGGAGTCCAATGATAGTAACGGTAACCAAACAAATCCTTCTTAGCATCCACCAATTGACCATCACGGTATACACGAGTAATCAATTCGTACAAGGCTGGTTTATCATTTAAAACGGTCCAGAGTTTTGGTTTTTCAACTTCTAAAATAGCATCAAGACTTGTTGATTCATGTGCTTTCAAGGTACGACTCGCTGTACGAACCAATCCAGTAACAGCCTGCCCACCTCGTTCAACGATTTGATACTCTGCTACAAGTTCATGATCTTTATCATCTGTATTGACGATTTTGCTGGCTACATGAGTTTCAACCTTGCCATGTTGCTGTTCTTCAAGTTTTGGTGTTAAGATGGTTGTCCCATTTTTCTCAACATGAACCTTATCTGTCACTTGCAAGGTCACATCACGGTAAATACCGCTACCTGAATACCAACGGCTACTTGGTTGTTTGTTGACTGCATGGACAGCAATCACATTCTCACGACCATCTTTGTGAAGATATTTGGTGATATCGTATGAGAACTGGTTATAACCATTTGGATAATGCCCCACTAACTGGCCATTGACATAGACTTGAGAGTCCATATAGACACCATCAAAGGTCACACGAACATTTTTCTTGAGATCTTTTTCATCAAGTTTAAAGGTCTTGCGATACCAAGCTTCACCACCATTGAGCTGTCCACCTTCATTTTGGGCAGGGGACTGATGGTCAAAATCGTTAAAGATACTCCAGTCGTGTGGGAGATCCAATTTTTGCCATGTTGATACATCGGCATCCGATTTCACAGCTTCTTTAGGATTCGCATTGAGTTTAAAGTGCCAATTTTGATTAAAATTCACTTTTCTATCTTCAATCATTTGATTCACTTCTTCATTTGTCGCAGCTTTCAAATCTTCCTTGACAGGCTTTTCTTGACTTGAAGCTTGAGATTCTACCTTTGGAGCTGTTTCTTCAGGTTTTACTGACGCTTTCTCCTCTTTTTGAGCTACAGGTTCATCTTCTTTCTTCTCTGGTTTGCTTGCTTCAATTGGAGCAGCTTGACTTTGGTCGACACTTGTAACATCCTTGTGCTCTGCTACAGCTTGATCTTCTTTTTCCTCCACTGCCGGACTTTCCTCTTTTGCTTGTTCCACAGTGCGGGCGATAGGAGTTTCATCGGCGAAAACTGGTGATTCTCCAATGACACTTCCTCCAAATAGAACTGCACAGGTTCCAATCATGACAGAGCAAGCACCTACGGCAAACTTACGAATGCTGTAGACTCTTTTACGATTCCAATGGCCTTTTTCCATAAAATCCTCCTTTAGTAACCGCTTCCATTTCTTTGTAAGCGCATTACTTTTTCATAGCCTTTTATTCTTATTTTATAAAATAATATAGGAAATTTCAATACCCTAAACACAAAAAATCATATTTTTGATTGTTTTTTCTAAAATTTGTAGAAGATTCAAAAAATGTGAATGTAGATTTAGAACAAAAACAAACAATTTTTGACACTCAGTTCAATATTATAAAAAAGTTCCTTCTGTAAGGAACTCCTTTTACTTATAATTAAAGATTCCCCCTGCCAACTTATCGGCCAGCTTGGGAAAAAGGGTATAAAACTTATGGGCTAGGTTCAACAAAACTGGGAGATTGAGTTCCCGTTTGTTTTTTCCTATGGTTTTGACAATCTTTCTAGCGACTGCATCTGGTTCTAAGAGAAAGCGGTCAACCGACTTGAGGTAGGTCCCATCTGGGTCAGCCTGGTCAAAAAAGGCAGTACGAATCGGTCCTGGATTGACCGTCGTTAGATAGACACCATAGGGCATGAGTTCGAGGCGCAGAGCGTTTGAAAATCCAATAGCCGCAAACTTGGTCGCCGAATAGAGACTGGACTTGCTAGTCGCTATCAAACCTGCCATGCTGATGATATTGATGATATGCCCTTTTCGGTTCTCCTTCATTCGCGCCGCAAGGCGACGAGAAAGGTTCATCAGGGCAAAGGTATTGACCTCGAACATCTGATGAATATCTTTATAGGAAATCTGGTCAAATTCCTCAAAGATCCCGTAGCCAGCATTGTTAATCAAGACATCAATCTTGCCATAACGGAGATAGAGGTCTGCTACCAGAGCTTCTAGGGTCGAGTCATCGGTAATGTCAATTTCAATCAATTCTACATGGGGATAGTTTCCATATAGCTCCGACAGTTTTCCCTTGTTTCTACCTAACAAAATCAGTTGGTCATTCAGCAAAAGCTTGACCATTTCTTGAGCTAGACCACCACTAGCTCCTGTAATAAGAATCGTGCGCATGTTTCTTCCTTTCTGTGGCACTTAAATTTCCACTTCTTCCAAGTCTTTAACCACATGGACATTCTCAAAAATACTAGCTGCGTCTTTCTTAAGCTGGCTGACATCTTTTGAAAGGAAACGGGCACTGATATGGTTGAGCAAGAGGCGTTTGACTCCTGCTTCTGCTGCTACTTGTGCTGCCTGCATATTGGTTGAGTGACCGTGATTGCGGGCAATTTTTTCATCTCCCTTGCCATAAGTCGACTCATGGACTAGGACATCTGCGTTAACAGCTAGACGCACACTGGCATTGGTTTGTCGGGTGTCACCCAAGATAGTGATAATCTTACCAGGACGAGGAGCTGAGATATAGTCAGCAGCCTTGATTTCAGTCCCATCTTCTAGAACAACATCCTGACCATTTTTGATTTTTCCAAAAAGCGGGCCAAATGGGACTCCAGCAGCCTTGAGTTTTTCAGCATCCAAGGTCCCTTCAAGATCCTTTTGCATGACACGATAACCAACACAGAAAATAGTGTGGTCCAGCTCCTCTGCATACACCGTGAATTTATCGGTCTCAAGGATTTTCCCTAGAGAATTTTGGTCAAACTCATGGAAATGAATGCGGTAAGGCAGACGAGAACCTGACACACGAAGACTGGTTAAGACAAAGGACTTGATCCCTTGAGGTCCATAAATGTCCAAATCTGTCTGCTCTTCATTGGCTTGAAAGGCACGACTAGAAAGGAATCCTGGCAAGCCAAAGATGTGGTCTCCATGCAAGTGAGTGATAAAGATTTTGCTGACCTTACGTGGTCGAATCGTGGTTTCCAGAATGCGATTTTGCGTCCCTTCGCCACAGTCAAAGAGCCAGACTTCGTTAATCTCATCCAAAAGTTTCAGGGCGAGGCTTGAGACGTTGCGGGCTTTAGAGGGCTGACCAGCCCCCGTTCCTAAAAATTGAATATCCATTTGATACTTTCTAATTAATCAATATATAACATGGCTGTGCGGTTTTCCGATCGGAAATAGCGCTTACCAGAAAAAGCAACAGCTTCTTGTAATAAATCCTCTTGGCTATAACCTTTGAGACGTTTGCGACCACCAGCTAAGCTTTCCAAATCTGTCAAAGCTGTGAGACTCTCCACACTAACAACTTCTTCGTCTTCGGCATCCTTCATGTAAATCTTTCCAGACTCTTCAAAGACGAGCTGATGGGGGAAAATTTGCGCAATCTCAAAAAGCAAGTCATCCGATATTACCTCTTCATTTTCAGAGAAAATTCGCCCCAAGCCCTCACTCTCATAGCAAAAACCAAAGGATTTACCAGACAGATTAAGACGAATAAAAGGCTTTTTTTCAAAGGTGAAACTTGGCTCAGCATTGTAGAGATTCAGTTCATGACTGAGTTCTGAAAAATAATCCATCGCAGCTTCAGGACTCTTTTTCTGGTAGAGTTCAGCAAAGTAAGCATTCACTACACTGGGCGGAGGAGTGATGAGAGCCAACTGCTCTTGTTCTGTTTTGCCAGCTAGAAGTTGATCCAGATAGACCTTATCCAGACTTGTATAGCCCCCATATTTTAGAGCCAAGGTTTTAATATCAGTCATAAAATTCCTCTAACCTCCATTTATTTTTCTCGGAAATGTAGCCTGTAATCACTTCTCCATCATCTTGGTAGTCACGATCTTCAAGAATCGCTACACTTTCCAAATCATGAATCTTGTAGGACTTAGAAAAAGGCACCCGTAGAGTAAAGGCTTCAAAAATCTCCTTGATCTTCTCCAAAAACAATGCTTGCAACTGCTCACGACTATCCTCAGACTTGGCAGAAATGAGGGTATACGGCGTTTGAGTAGGCGTGAAATCCTCCACCAAATCCGCTTTATTATAAAGGGTCAGACGAGGAATATCCTCCATATCCAAGTCTTTCATGATAGACAGAACCGTTTTTTCATGCTCCTCATGGTAAGGGTTGCTGGCATCGATGACATGAACCAGAAGATCCACATGCTTGCTTTCTTCCAAGGTTGATTTGAAACTGGACACCAATTCTGTTGGCAAATCTTGGATAAACCCAACAGTATCAGTCAAGGTAACCTGTAGATTGCCCCCAAGATGGATGCTCTTCGTCGTCGCATCCAGAGTCGCAAATAGCTCATCTGCCTCATATTGGGTCTTGCTGGTCAAGGTGTTCATGATAGTTGATTTCCCAGCATTGGTGTAGCCAATCAAGCCAATCTTAAAGGTGCTTGACTCCAGACGTTTTTCTCTGACTGTCGCCCGATTTTTCTCAACCACCTTGAGCTGGCGCTCGATATCTGTAATTTGGTTGCGAACACTACGACGGTTCAGTTCCAGCTGGCTTTCACCAGGTCCACGGGAACCAATTCCCCCAGCCTGACGACTAAGCATAATCCCTTGTCCCACCAAACGAGGTAAGAGGTACTTGAGTTGGGCAAGGTGAACTTGGAGTTTGCCTTCATGGCTTCGAGCTCGCATGGCAAAGATATCCAAAATCAACTGCATACGATCAATGACTTTTACTCCGAGAATTTCCTCCAAATTGACATTCTGCCTTGGCGTCAGACGATTGTTAACAATGACAGTGCTAATTTCTTCCGCATCTACCATGAGTGCAATCTCTTCCAACTTACCAGAACCAACGAAGGTCTTGGAGTCATACTTTTCCCGTTTTTGCCTGTAGCTATCTACAACAAGTGCCCCAGCTGTCTTAGCCAGACTGGCCAACTCTTCCATAGAGAGATCAAAATTGTCCATGCCCTGCAATTCTACACCAATGAGCAGGACTCGCTCCTCTTTTTTCTCTGTTTCAATCATCTAAAAACTCCTCAATCTGGCTAAAAATACGCTCCTGCACGCCAGATTCTCCAATCTGATAAAAGGTGACCTGCATGCGATTACGGAACCAGGTCAGCTGACGCTTGGCAAAACGACGCGTTGCCTGTTTGAGACTCTCACTGGCTTCCTCCAAACTTTGCTCTCCTCGAAAATAGGGGAAGAGTTCCTTGTAGCCAATGCCTTTGGCTGCCTGCACATCTGGATAATGGGCAAAGAGCCACTTAGCCTCATCCAAAAGACCAGCCTCAAACATCAGATCTACTCGGCGATTGATACGCTCATAAAGCTGACTGCGCTCATCATCCAAGCAGATAATCAGAGGTTCATACAAAGTCTCTTGATTTTCCAAATCCTGACCAAAATGGGCAATCTCCAAGGCACGCATAGCACGACGACGGTTAAACTGGGAAATTTCAAGACCTGCTTGCTCCACAAGATGAGATAATTCCTCATCTGAATAAGGCTCCAAGCTAGCCCGATAAGCTAAAATCTCCTCATGAGGTGTTTCTCCACCTAGATGGTATCCTTCCAGCAAGCTTTGGATATAAAGCCCTGTTCCACCAGCAATAATGGCTAGCTTGCCACGGCTTTGAATGCCCTCAATAACCTTCTTAGCTTCTGAAACAAAATCAAAAGCCGAGTAAGACTCGGTCACCTCTCTGACATCAATCAAATGATGAGGAACAGATGCTTGCTCCTCTGGGCTGGCCTTGGCCGTCCCAATATCCAACCCTCTGTATACTTGCTGACTGTCACCGCTGACCACCTCTCCACCAAAGCGCTTGGCTACTTCAATAGCAAGGGCTGTCTTCCCAACAGCAGTCGGTCCAACAATCACAATTATTTTTGTTTTCATCTTTTTTCCTTGAAAAATTCCCATTTTTTCGTTACTATTATTATATCACAAAAAGGTCAGTCAGAAAAATGCTACCTCTTAAGGAGCCTGGCTGATCGGGAAGATAAAGGAGGAAGACTCATGGCTAAAGGATTCGCTAAAGGTCTTGTAACAGGTGTCGCAGGAACTGTCGCTGCCGTTGCAGGTGCAGTATACGCAATTAAAAAGAAAGTGATTGAGCCAGAAGAGCAAAAAGCAGCTTTCATCGAAGAAAACCGCAAAAAGGCAGCTCGCCGTCGCGTATCACATTAAACAACAAAAGAAGTTGAGAAATCTCAACTTCTTTTTATTTTTTAAATAGCCAAATCAAACTTCAGCTGCGGCTTGACTGGATCATAGTCAACCAACTCAAAGTCTTCTGCTTTGATATCAAAGAAATTAGTCCCATCTGGCACATTCAAGACCAAACGTGGTTGGCAGTTTGACGGCTCACGACGAAGCAATTCCTGAGCTTGTTCAAACTGATTATCATAGATATGAAGATTGTTGATAAAGTAGAAGAACTTCCCAACCTTCCAACCGAAATGCTTGGCAATCATCATCTGTAGAGCCACATACTGCATAGCATTGATGTGGTGGGCAACCAGCATGTCATTAGAACGCTGAGTCAAGGTCGCATCCAGATAGATGTCCCCATCTACACGGCGGACATCAAACATGGTCTGAAAGGCGCATGGAAGAAGGCCGTCTGTCTCCTCAAAAGCTTGGTAATCCCAGAGGGATATAATATTGCGACGGTTCCAAGGGTTAGCTTCCAACTGCTTGAGAATCTTGTTGATGATGTCATGTTTCTTAACGATTGCCCCATAGCGCTCACCAATGGTTCCCGTGTCTCCCACTTCCCAGTCATTCCAGTAGTGAACATTGTACTTGTCATTGAGCACCTTCAAACTGTTGGACTGGTCCTGGTAAATCCAGAGGAGTTCTTTGATAGCTGATTTGATGGCAATGGGACGCAAGGTTGTGATGGGAAATTCCCCTTTGGCCAAATCATACTCCGCAAAGGCACCCGTTACGTACTTAGAATTGGCAACTGTCCCATCCTTATACTTAGGACGTGCCTGCTCAGACAAGACACCTTGCTTAAGAATTCGTTCTATATTTTCTTTAAAAATCGTATCTGCTTTTGTCATTTATTCTCACCTCATTTATTGTCCTAACTAGTATAGCATAAAAAAACTTTTCTACATACTCAGATAATCAATGGCCTTTTTATATTTTTCTAATCGTTCCAAATCCTTGTCAGTAATGGTCTCAAGTCTCGATAAATCTGAATTATGTTTTAGGTCAGCTAATTTTACGGCTCTCGCAAGAGGATTGGATTTCACAGTTTTCAGATAGGTTTGATAGTCTTGTCCCTTTTTCTTTGACAAAATCTGAACGGCTGTAACTACTGTCTCTGGTAAACCCGCATTTAGTAACTCTTCAGCAGTAACAGAACTATCCTCAATAACATCATGTAGTAGAGCCACTGCTTTCTCTTCTTCAGAATCAACTTGGCTCGCAACAAAAATTGGATGTTCTATATAATCTATCCCTGCCTTATCAAATTGTCCTCTATGAGCTTCCGTCGCGATAGACAACGCTAATTCAAGCATGGGTTGTTTTGATGTGTTCATCTAGCGATTCCTTCCCAAAATTAAAACCTATTTCGTTTTATTCGACTTTTAAAAAAGAGCTTGTTGGATAACCAAGCTCTATTATCAATCTATCTTATTGCAATACAAGTGATGCTGCTCCGATAACTCCAGCGTCATTTCCTAGAGTTGCAAGAGCCAATTTAGTGGATGTGCGTACTTGTGGGAAGGTATTTTCGTCGTAGACTTTTTGAACACCTTGGAGAAGGAATTCTCCCGCTGCTGACACCCCACCACCGATAACGATTGTTGATGGGTTGAGGATTGAACCGATATTAGCACAGGCAATTCCCAAGTAACGTGAGAAGTTACGGTAAACGATCAAGGCAAGGTCGTCTCCTTCTTTTGCAAGGTCAAAGACAGTTTTAGCAGTTACTTCTTCACCGTCGTCGATCAAGCGTTTCAAGGCCGCATCGCCTTCGTACTCATCAGCGTAGCGACGAGTCAAGTTGACAATCCCTGTTGCCGAAGCAACTGTCTCAAGACAACCTTTCTTACCACAGGTACATGCGATTGGTTGGTCAAAGTCAACAGTGATGTGACCAAGCTCTCCTGCCGCACCAGCAACACCGTGGAGCAGTTTCCCTTCAGCAACGATACCGCCACCAACACCGGTACCAAGTGTCATAAAGACAACGTCTGGTTGGTTGTCACCAGCGCCCATCCAGCGCTCACCAAGAGCAGCTACGTTGGCATCATTATCAATGAAGAATGGAATCCCCAAGGCTTTTTCAATCTTTTCTTTAATCGGTTGAAGGGTTTTCCAGTTGAGGTTGTAGGCACCGATAACAGTCCCTTTTTCACGGTCAACCACACCAGGTGATCCCATTCCAATCCCTCGGAAATCCGTAGCTGACAATCCAAGCAAGTCCAAACGATGTTGAATAGACTCAATCATATCATCTACAATATGGCTTCCTTCATCCAAAATATTAGTCTTGATAGACCATTTTTCTTGGATTTCTCCCTCTTGAGTTAAAATTGCAAACTTGATAGATGTTCCACCAAGGTCAATCCCAATAATCTTTTGACTCATCGTCTTCTCCTTTTTAATTGAAAATGCTTACAGATATAGTATAACAGAATCGTCTGTTTTGTGCAAAGGTTTGCGTGAATTTATTCTCATTTAATCACTTTCTTTATTCAAAAATTTGCTAACTTAAGATTCAATCGTCAACTCATACAAACCTCTGACCGCGTTACATCCATAGATAGTCTCAGCTTGGTTCAAGTCCGCCACAGTCAAGACTTTTTCCTCTACCTGTCCTGTTTCCAACAAATGCTGACGATAAATTCCTGGCAAAACTCCTAGGCTGATAGGCGGTGTGTAGAGTTTTCCAGCAATTTTCAGAACTAGATTCCCGATAGAGGTTTCTAATAGCTCTCCTGCTACATTATGGTAAATGATTTCCTGTTTCCCTAAGCTCAAATGCGGTCGGTGAGTTGTTTTAAAGTAGGTAAATGGCGTTTGCAAATCAGCTTCTTGCAGACAAAGTTTGGCTTTGCAGAAGGTCGTACTAAGAGGTTCCAATATTTGGGGACTGACTTCCATCTCTCCAGACTTGCTGATAGTAATTCGCAAGCGATAGTCTTGGTGGAAATCACAAGCTTGACACTCTTTCTCTATCTTTTGTTTCAAGTCATCTGGATCAAAAGGATAGGCAAAATAACGACTCGCCTTTGTCAGTCTTTCCAGATGTTGATCTTCAAACAGCAGGCTCTTCTGGCTGATTTTCCCCGTTGTAATCAATTTGAAACGAGCTTGTTTACGATAGAGAACAGCCGCCTTTTGATGAACTTCACGGTATTCAGACTCCCAGGTGCTATCCCAAGTAATCCCTCCGCCAACCCCATAGATAGCTTGGCCCTTGTAGAGTTGAATGGTCCGAATGGCGACATTAAAAATCCGTCGCCCATTTGGAAGCAAGAGACCAATCGTTCCACAGTAGACTCCACGCGATTGTGGTTCCAAGTCCTTGATGATTTCCATGGTCGCAATTTTCGGAGCTCCCGTTATGGATCCACAAGGAAAGAGAGAGCGAAAAATGGCAACCAAGTCCACATCCTCTCGCAACTGACTCTTGATGGTCGAAGTCATCTGCCAAACAGTCGAATACTGCTCCACTTGGCAAAGACGTTCTACATACTCACTGCCCACTTCAGAAATACGGTTCATATCATTGCGCAAGAGGTCCACAATCATCATATTTTCAGAGCGATTTTTAGGATCCTGCTCCAACCAAGCTGACTCTTTCAAATCTTCATCGTTAGTCAGACCACGTTTAGTTGTTCCCTTCATTGGACGAGTCATTAATTCTCGGTCATTTTGCTCAAAAAAGAGCTCTGGACTCATGGAAATCACTGCCATATCGTCATGCTCAACATAGGCATTATATCCTGCCTCCTGCTCTACCACCATGCGATTGTAAATGGCAAAAGGATTGGCACTTAAGTCTTGCTTGAGTTGGACAGTGTAGTTGACCTGATAAGTGTCACCCTGCCGCAAATGATGGTGAATCTGCCCAATAGCCTTTTCATAGTCCTCTGCTGACGTTACTTCCTGCCAATTTGAAGGCAGATCTACTTCCTCATAAGTCAGAGGAATAGGGGATGTTTCCACCCTATCATGAACGGTAAAGTAAAGCAAATACTCGCCCAGTAGAGGAAGCTTATGAACTGCTAGTTTTTCCTCAAAAGCAGGTGCAGCCTCGTAGCTGACATAACCCACCACATAATAGCCTTGCTCTTGGTAGCTTTCCACTTGTGCCAGCAAATCTGCCACTTCTGATAGGTCTCTCGTTTTTAACTCTTTGATCGGCTGGATAAAGGTGTATCTCTCTCCCAAAGCCCTAAAATCAATCACTGTTTTTCTATGCATACCTTAAGTATAGCACAAAAAGGCAGATACAGACAAAGCTGATCTACCTTTTTTCATTTTACTAGTCCTATCTACTATTTAGTGAATAAATCTCCAGTAAATCCGTCTGATTTCTGCAAGAGTTGTTTGTAAACTTTCCATTTAAGATTCACTGTATTATCAAATTTATTACCTTGAAGGTCTTTTTCAACTGCAGCATCGAATAGCTCTTGAAGTTTTTCATATGTTGAAATCTTTTGACCATCAATTTCAATTTCTACAAAACCTTTCTCAGCTTTAGCTCTGACTTCTTTATACCATTCTTTCTTCCACTCTTCTAATGTATTAAATCTACCTTTAGAAACCTTTTGGATGATAAAGTCATCACCTAGACCTACGTTACCGGCTGCTTTAGATTCTTGTTTATACTTGTTAGATGCATACCCTAAGAATCCATCAAGGTAACCGTAGTAGCCCCACATACGGAATGTATTGTGTTTAAATGAGATTGAGCCAGCCGTACTCTTACTTGTGTTACCACCGTAAATACCAGTCATCATATTCACAACAGTATAAGCAGAATCGAATCCTTCAGTACGGTAATGACCATTACCTGGTAGCCCGTGTTTAGTAGCGAAGTTTTTATCTACAAGTTGATCAATAGCTGTCAGTTTCATAATCTTCTCATCATCATTTAAATCACGAACTAAATCCCATTGATGTGGTGCACCTTCTAACTTATTATAGCTCGCTTTTTCGCGATATTTCTTATCGATTTTCTTGAACCACTTATCGTTAGTTCCAGTATTTTTCTTGATGACAGATTCTGCTTCTAAGTAATCAAGCATCATCATTGATTCGTTATAGTTCTTCATGTAGTGATCAATCTTCTCACGACTACTTAACATATTAGGATCATAGTTATAAATTTGTGTACCATCATTTTTACGTTCGTACGCCATATTTAATCCAAGTGAACCATATTCACCATTATAGTTTGTAAGAGATGGCGATTGTAGCATACCTTGAGCAAATGATTCAATATCTGTCCCTTCACGGTGACGCCATGTTCCTAAGTAGGCCATACGGTCATTGATATGAGTTGTTTCGTGAGTGAATGCAGATGTACCATAATCACTAATCATACTAGAGATGATGTAGTATACAGCTTCTGAATTTTGTGGGTTAGAAAAGATATAAGCATACGCACCCATACCGTTATATCCGTGCCATTTACCTGTAGGTCCATAGAACTCACGAACTGGAGCATAGTCACCATTCTTATTATGACCCATTCGGTCAGCCCATCCATTACCTGGAACATCTTGGTTATCCCAAATTGCTGATGGAACCATATTTTCAGATTTCAACAATTGATTACGTACATTATCAGCAGCAAGTCTTGACCAGAAGTCTAAGTAATTAATTTGCTCTTGTGCACGTAAATCGATTTCTTTCTTAAACGCTTCACGTTCAGATTCTGTATTCTTACCATATTTCTCAAATGCACTAAACGCTAGCGTATTGTACGTTGAAATTAAGAACATGTGAGCCTTTTTCGTATTAAGAAGTGGTAAAATGTATCGACCATGTTCACCGTTATTTAAGTTTTCGTATAAGTGATATTTCTTATTAGCAAAATCAGGGTTAGATGATTGTTTCTCAACTACATAGTTAGTATGAGAAATAGCTTTCTTATACCACACATTCATATCAGTATCTTCTGTAAATAACTGCATATTATATATTAAGAAGTCATTTAAGTTACCTTTACCTGTTGCTCCCGCAATCACATCACGATAAGCATCTTGAGTTCGGTCACCTTTCAAGAAGTGTTCACGTGAACCAATTTGAATTAATCTATCGATAACACTAACATTCTTACCATAGAAATCAGGCTTGAACATCATAAGATTTTTAATGCTCATATCATTGTATTTAAATCCATAATAACGATTTAAATAAGTAAGACCCATCATAATCTTAGCTTTATTGTCTTCCACTTTTTTAAGAAGAACTTTCATAGCCGCATCATCACTATTCAATTGATGGTCTTCGTTTTCAACTAAAGCTTTGACTAATTTATCTAAATTAGCTTTCGTTTCTTCAAAGCTTTCTTCAAGGAACAAGTTACGAATGTAATTGTTCTTATGATTGTCACTATTCTCAGCTGGTTTGTTACGTTTGTCCATTAACGCACGTACTTCAGGTGAAATCAATTCAACACCTGCTAATTTTGCTTTAATATCGTTGATTAATTGTGTTCTATCTTTAACAACCATATTCGGTGTATAAACGACGTCACCAAGACCTTCGATACTATATTCACGAACTTGTTGGACTTGAGAATCAGCTTTACGTGTGACAACTTTTTCTTCCTTAGTACCATCAGCATAATGAATCATAATATGATCAACATCTGACAAGTCAGTTACAAATTGCCCATCTTTCATACCTGTCACAGATAATACTTCTGTAGTTAATAATTTAGATCCTTCAGGAGTCTTATTACCTTGATTCACAATCCACTCTTTATTGTAGAACGGTTGAAGTTTTTCAACATTTCGGTAAGCAAGTTCACGTTCTGCATTATAATCTTGAGTAGTTTTGTACGTGTCTTCTTTATACGCTACGTGATTTAATTTATCAGTCAAATATGGTGTGATTTCATATTTATCGGCTGTGATATTGAACGAAGCAATCCGTTTATCCGCTTCTGCTTGGTCGATACCCTTAATCTGTTTTGAACGGTTATAAGAAACGTTACCTGATGCAACATCGTTCACATACACATTGTTCTTGAAGTAATCAAATCCGAAGTATGGGTCACCTGAGTCAACTGACCCTGAACCATACATCATTTCACCATTTGTCACTTTCATCATGCTGACGTTATTCTCAACCCAACCCCAGTCATAGTTTTCGTGAATTAAACCACCGCTTTGATTATTGGTTTTGAGTGTCAATGTCCCTTTGACCACAGATTTAGTTAAACGACCTTTTTGTTTAACATCATTTGGATTTCCACCATGGTTGACTTTGGCAATCAATCCACCAAATTTAGCATTGTTGGCTTTAATGTCAGCTTCAACATAAGAACTATCTACATTGCTTCTCCAGCTTTCACTTACAAGTCCACCAGACCACCAACCTTTGTTACCCACGCTTTCGATTTTACCGATAAAGGCTACATTACGCATATTGGATTCATCTAGTTTGTTGATCATACCTGTAACGTCGTTATTACCAACCACATTACCCGTAACCTTAATATTCTCAATCGTTGAGTTCTTAAACATATCTCCAAGTGGAGCTGTTTTATCAGCCCACGGCATATTGATATTCACATTACCAAAGTTGATGTCATGAATATGAGCATTTTCAACACGGTTGAACAATGGTCGAGCTAGATTGTGAATGGTATAACGTTTATCACCTTCACTATACAACTTACCTTTAAAAATGTTCGTCACGTATTGTTTATTCGGAGTCGGAACATTTGCTGCATTAAGATCCGCACCAAGTTTAAACTCACCCGTTGGGTTAGCTTGCATATCTTTTACAAGCTCATTGAAGTTGTAATATACATTACCTTCTTTTAATTTTTGTTTTTCAAAGTAATGAACATACTCTTCACTGAAAGTATCATCTGCTCTACGTTGAACTAAGTTTGGAGCTTTTGCTACCACTTTGTACAATGTTTTTCCATCGACAACCACTTCTTCAACAGAACTTACCGTAAGTCTTGTTGTCTTATTATCATGAGTTGTCACTCGTAAGTAAAGTGGAGCAATGTCTGTCGGTTTTTCAGTAAGTAAGCTCTTATCTGTTTCAACACCAGCATCATCCACACTCATCAAGCTTGTTTCTTTGATGTTTTTGATTTCAACTTTTTTAAGGTCAAGTCTTAGCGGTTCTTCTTTCAGAACCTCTTCCTCATCACCCTCACCACGGTCATAAACCATCTTCGTTTCAAGTTTATAATCCTTGTAGTACTGTAAATCTGTCAGGGTAGTTGTCAAGTCGTCTGGTGAAACATTCAAGGTTTTGACAATCTCATCACCTTTTTTCAGAGTTAAGGTAATAGATTTAATGGCTGCCTTACTTGGATTTTCTAGACTATACTTAACATCTGAAGTACGCTTCAAATCCTTAGGCTCAACTGCTGTGATGGTCAATACTGGTTTTTCAAAGGTCTTGGTACCACGTTTCAAAATTTTGTCTTGAGGTGCCTCAAGGATTTCCTCTGTAACTTTTGGAGCGTCCTCTGTTTTAACTCCCTTAATGGTATTAAAGGTTTTGGTGATTTTTTTCTGGCCTTCTTTTCCTTCTTGAGCTACAACTTCTAAGCCTTTTTTCAGTTGGTCATCTTCTTTAACAACTTCCTTAAATGGAATCTTTTCAAGACTTTCTTCTACAAGAGTTCCTTCAATTGGTTTTGTCCCACGACTTACCTGTTGGTTTACAGGCTCCTTGGTAACTTCTGTGCTAGTTGAAAGAACTTGGTCAGTTTTAACACCTTCTACTGTTTTATAAGTTGTTTTAGTAACTTGACTACCTTTTTCACCATTTCTTACGACAGTTTCTTCGTCCGTATACTTGGTTGGATCCTCAGTCGTTTCAGTTTTGTAGTCTAGGTCTGTAGTCGATGTTTCAACAAGGGTTCCCTCAGTTACTTTGTACTCAGGTAACTGTTCTTGTACAAGAGCTTGACCTACTTTACCTTCCTCTTGTGTACCTTTTACTTCTACTGGAGCATCTGGTAATGCAGGTTGAGTTAAAGCTTGACCTTCTTTGCCAGATTCTTGAGTTCCTTTGGCATCTATCGTAGCTTCTGGTAAGGATGGTTGCGTTAAGGATTGACCTTCTTTACCTGCCTCTTGAGTTCCTTTAGACTCTACTGTAACCTCTAGTAATTCGGGTTGCGTTAAAGATTGACCTTCTTTGCCTTCTTCTTGCGTACCTTTAGCTACTTGGTGAGTTGGTTCAGCTTGTGGTACTGGAGTTGGAGCAGGTTGCACCTCTTTCTTAGTTCCGACTGCAATGACTTGCGACACAGGATTTTGGAATACTTGGTCTTCGATGACTTCTCTAACTTCTTGACCATTGACCATCGAAACTTTGGTTACAAGACGACGCTGACCATTTACTCCGGCTGTGACGATACGAGTCTGTCCTTCTGCTAGATTCGCATCTGGGCTTGTGACCGTTTCAAAAGGAATCTCAACCAAGCTCTCTTCCTGTCTAATCTGGGGATTCTCAGAAACTGGTGTTTCTTCAACAGCAGGAGCAACCGAAGTTTGTGCCACAGGTTTTTCAACGACAGTTTCTGGCGCAACAGTCGGTGTTTCTTGAACTACTTCTGTTTTCTCGATTTCATTTGCACTTTGCTTTTCTACTGGCAACTGAGGCTTCTCAGCTGAAGCTGGTCTTGATGGGTGGAGTTCTGCTTCCTTGAAGTAACCAATGTATTCATAGCCATCAATATGGATAATCCCTTCAGCCAAACCTTCATGTGTAGATGCAGAAATAGTTTGGTTATAAGAAAGTAACTCTTTATTTTCAAATGCAAAGGTAGTAAAAGGTACAAAATTGCTGACGCCGATAGAGCTAATTAACAGAATACCAAGTACTTTACTACGGTGTTTCTTAGAAACTAATAGAACCGCTAGTGAGGCTGTTGCCAATCCAAGACCAGCCAAGGCTAGTTCTTTACTTCCTGTGTAAGGAAGTTGTTGACTGTTAGTTGCTTTCTTGCGATAAACTACATAGAGAATATCTTCATCTTGAAATTCTGTAGGAACTTCATGGTGAATCAGGGCTTTTTCAGACTCGGTCAATTCCTGCTCCGCCAAATAACGGTAATGAACACTATGAGCACCGCCAACTTCATTGGCATGCACTTTATCTACTGAAAGGGTACTGGCACCAAAAAGAAAGGCCCCGATGGCTACAGGACCTACACCAACAGTGAGCTTACGAATCGAATATTTGGTGATTTTTTCTAGTTGTTGTTTTGTCTTTTTCATTCTCACGACTTTCTGATAGAATCTTCTGGATACTGCGCACGCGCACCTCCGATTAGTTTGGGACGACTAGCTAGAGCTGTTACATGGGCATGCCCAATTTCTCTCAAAAGAGGGCGAATCGGAACCTGAACATGCTTAACATGCATGCCAATCGCAGTATCTCCGATATCCAATCCAGCATGGGCCTTGATGAATTCGACCTCAACTGGATCCTGCATAAACTTGAAGGCTGCCAACTGACCCGAACCTCCCGCATGAAGAGTCGGAAGGACACTGACGATTTCCAGACCAAACTGCTCTGCCACCTGACGTTCAACGACGAGGGCTCGATTGACATGTTCACAACCTTGAACAGCTAGATGAATTCCTTTTTCCTCTAGGATATCTAGGATGGTTTTCACGATGATTTCCCCAATTTCTTGACTGGATTCCTTGCCAATCTGACCACCTATCACCTCACTAGAAGAAAGGCCCAAAACAAAGATAGCTCCTTGCTTCAAATTAGCTTTGTCTATTACATCTTCTACAATCTGGCTTGTTGCTCTTTGAATGTCTTTTTCCTTCATACTTGATACCTCTTTTGTCACTATCTATCATATCTTTTTTTACTGATTTTATCAAGGCCAACTAATCATTCTGAATTTTAAAAGCAAAACTCCCAGAATAGACTGGGAGTTAGCTAATTTCTATTTTATTAATGTATATTTCAACCGTCGTCCCTTTTGAGGGTACAGAATTGATCTTCATCTGGTAATTGTCTCCAAAATGAAGTTTGAGTCGTTGGTTGACATTTTGTAGGCCAACTCCCCCACGTTTGAGCTGACTTTGACTACTATCGCCCACAGCTTGGAAGCCAACGCCATCATCCTCAATGCGGATGACAAGCCCTGTATCCTGTTTCTGAACAGAAACTTTAATATGTCCCTGACCTTCCTTCTCCTTGATGCCATGGTAAAGAGCATTTTCTACAAGAGGTTGCAACACCAGTTTAGGCAAGACTAAATTATCAAAGTCAGGCTCTTCATCAATCTCATACTCCAACTTATCACCATAGCGTTGTTTCTGGATAAAGAGGTACTGGCGGACATGATTGATTTCATCAGAAAGAGAAATCAAATCCTTTCCTTGATTGAGCGCCAAGCGGAAATAGGTTGCCAAGGACTTGGTCACCTGAACCACTCGCTGACTATCCTGAAATTCAGCCATCCAGATGATAGTGTCCAAAGTATTATAGAGGAAATGGGGGTTAATCTGGCTCGACAGTGCTTGAAGTTCATACTGCCGGGTTGCTTCTTCCTGCCTGCGCACATCTGCCATCAACTGATCAATCTGATCCAACATGGCATTAAACTGGCGAGTCACTTCTCTCAGTTCATAGGCGCCAGCTTCCTTAGCACGCAGATTTCGTGTACCAGAAGCAATTTCCAGCATGGTTTCTCTCAGATCCTTCAAAGGGGCAATCCAGCGTTTGAGACTGAACCACACCAAGCAGAGACAGGCAAGAAGAGATAAGACACTAGCACCAAGCAAGGTCCACATGAGTTGACTCCGAATCTGGTCTAACTTCTCCAACGAAGACACGCCTATAACCGTCCAATCAGTACCTGCAATCTGTTCCTGACTAACGTAGGATTGATGGTCTAGCGTATAGCCCTGCCCCGTCTCGATGTAGGGTTTCATGGCCTCCATTTCACTCGCTGAGCTATAGACAGTACGTTTAGGATGGTAGACAAATTCATGATTTTCATTGATGATAAAGGCAAAACCCTGCTGGCCTAACTGGAGTTGGTTGAGATAGGCTTCCAAGGTTTCGTAAGAAATGTCTAATCGAAGCACTCCAAGATTGGCCCCCTCTGCATCAACCAGTTCCTGAGTAACAGAAATGACCCACTGACTGTCTGATTTACGAGCTGGTGTCAAAACTGGCTTAGCTCCCTGATGAATGGCCTTTTGGTACCAATCCTCAGCCATCATATCTGAGGAAGTTTTCATCTGCACACTGTCATCAGTGGAAATGACCTGACCGGATTTGGTCACCAGCACAACAGTTTTCAAGTCCTGGTCTGCCTTTAAGATGGTCAAAAACAAATCTCGGATTCCCTTGACCTTATCTTGACTGGGATTCTCAGCATAGGCCAGGACATCCTTCTGCTGGGTCAAACTGGTCGAGGTGGTTTCTAATTTTTTGATATAAGACTGAATAAAGTGGCTAGTCTGGCTAATGGTCGTTTGGCTATTGCCTTCAATAGTAGCCTCAATGGCTGAAGAACTAGAGTGATAGTAGAAAGTCCCAACCAGAGCTAAAAGAATGAGAAAGACTAGAAAGATGGAAATAACCATTCTGACTAGGAGAGACGAACGCTTCATCGACCTTCCCCCTTCTTAAACTGACGAGGTGTCACACCTGCAATCTGTTTAAAACGTTGAGTAAAGTAGTTCATATCTTCAAAGCCAACCTTTTCGGCTATCTCATAAATCTTTAAATCCGTGGTCAGAAGTAAGAGCTTGGCTTGTTTGACACGCTCTCTCACCAGGTAATCCTGAAAAGGTAAGCCCAACTCTTTCTTAATCAAGGAACTCAAATAAGTTGGGCTAAAGCCCAAGTCACTGGCCAAGCTCTTTAAACTAAACTGACTATCAGCCAGATGAGACTGGATCTTCTGAGCCAGGTTTCCTTCAAACTTATCGGTTAATAAATCTTGTAACTGCTCTTCCTTTTCTTCCTTGTCTAGTTTTTGCTTGATTTTCCATAACATTTCCTCAATATCCTGACGAGAAAAGGGCTTGAGCAGATAGTCATCGACACCGAGTTTGACAGCAGACAAGGCATAATCAAAATCATCGTAACCCGTTAAAAAGACCAAATGCACTTGTGGATAGGTTTCTCGTACCAGACTGGCCAACTGGATGCCATTTAGCTGAGGCATGTTGATATCGGTTAAAATGATATCCGGCACTTGTTGTTGAATCAATTCCCAAGCCTGTCTTCCATTTTCAGCCTGACCGATGATTTCCATATCGTAGGCTGCTACATTGACCAACTTGGTCAAGCCTTGTCTTACCAGATATTCATCTTCTACGATTAAGATTGTGTAGGTCATGCTTCTCTCCTTTGTCACTTACTAGTATCAGTATAGCAAAATTCTCCTCTAACTGCTTAGGAAAGCCCTCTTAATCAACATAATCTAGTAAATAAGCATAGCCTTTTTCTGCCATTTGATCTTTGGGAATAAAGCGGATAGAGAGACTATTGATACAGTAGCGTAAGCCCCCCTTGTCCTGTGGTCCATCTGTAAAGACATGGCCAAGGTGAGAATCTCCAACTCGGCTTCTTACTTCCATGCGTGTCATATTGTAAGACTTATCTTCTTTGTAGGTGGCAACATCTGGGCTGATTGGTTGGGTGAAACTAGGCCAGCCACAACCAGACTCAAACTTGTCCTTTGATGAAAAGAGGGGTTCACCAGTTGCGACATCCACATAGATACCGGATTCAAATTTATCCCAGTAGCGGTTTGAAAAAGCTCGTTCTGTTTGATTTTTCTGGGTAACGGCATACTCCTCAGGTGACAAGGTCTTCTTCAATTCCTCATCACTTGGTTTAGGATATTTGCTGGCATCGATGACGGGATAGGCCGCCTGATTAACATTGATATGGCAGTAACCATTTGGATTTTTCTTGAGATAGTCTTGGTGGTAATCCTCAGCCACTACAAAATTCTTCAAGGGCTCCTTTTCAACTGCTAGAGGTTGGTCGTATTTCTTAGCCACTTCATCAAAGACTTGGTTGATTACCTCCAAATCCTTGTCATCTGTGTAATAAACGCCGGTACGATACTGGGTCCCCACATCATTTCCTTGTTTATTTTTGCTGGTTGGATTGATGATCCGGAAGTAATGAAGCAGGATTTCCTTGAGGGAAATTTGGTTAGCATCATAGGTGACATGGACGGTTTCCGCATGCCCTGTTTGGTTAATCAATTCGTACTTAGTTGTTTCCCCTCTACCATTTGCATAGCCTGAAACGGCATCTGTCACTCCGGAAACGCGTGAGAAGTATTCCTCAACTCCCCAGAAACATCCTCCAGCTAGATAAATTTCGTGCAAGTCTGCGTCTTTACTGACTTCTGCTTTTTTCACTGTTTTTCCTCCTTGGCTAACTGACGCTTTCTCAATTTGTGAGCTATCTGTCTGCCCTGCATTTCGCATCAATAAAAAATAGAAACCGGTTAGGGCTAGGAGAATGACCCCTGCCAAGACAAACAATTTTACTTTATCATTCATGACTTTTCCCTACCCCATTTCTTTCAATTCTTTTAAAATCATATCCTTATCCATAAAACCTGGTTGTGTTTTGACCAGCTTGCCTTCCTTGTCTATAAAGGCTTGAGTTGGATAAGAACGAACACCATAACTTTCCAAGAGTTTGCCTGACGGGTCAATTAGAACTGGAAAATTTTTATAATCCAATCCCTTGTACCAATTCTTAAAGTCTGCTTCAGCTTGTTCTCCCTTGTGGCCTGGTGACACCACTGTCAAGACCACATAGTCATCACCTGCATCCTTAGCAATTTCGTCCGTATCTGGAAGGCTAGCTAGACAGATGGAACACCAAGAAGCCCAGAATTTGAGATAGACTTTCTTGCCCTTGTAATCAGACAAGCGGTAGGTCTTGCCATCTACTCCCATCAGTTCAAAATCATTGACTGCCTGACCTTTAGTCGCAGTTTGCGCACTGACTTGTTCTGTTTTTGTTTGCTCCTTCATAGTTGATTCGTCTGCCATGTTGTTAGCCGAACAGGCTGCCAAACAACAGATTGATCCTACTCCAAGGAGACATGTTTGCCATTTTTTCATTTCTTTTTCCTCTCTATTCAAATAATGTAGTCAAAATGGAAGCATTTCCCAAAAGCACCAAGATTCCCATCACGATAATGAGGAAACCACCCACTTTTTTGAGGGTTCCGAGATAAGGATGGAGTTTTCGAAAATGTTTCAAAACATAGCTGGAGGCGAGAGCTAGAACCAAAAATGGTAGCGCCAATCCCAGCGTGTAAACTAACATGAGACCAGCTCCCTGCCAAGCTCCTGAACCACCTGAAGCCGCCAAAGCCAAAACAGACCCCAGAACCGGACCTACACATGGAGTCCAAGCAAAACTAAAGGTCAACCCCAGTAAAAATGCCTGACTATAACCGTTAGCGTTTTGATCCTGTCTCTTTAATTGTAGCCTTCTTTCCTTGTAGAGTCCCTGCAAATGTAAAACTTCCATCTGGTGCAAGCCCAAGAGAATGATAACCGCACCCGTCACATACTGAAACCAAGAAGCATACAGCAAATTGCCTAAAAAACCAGCTCCATAGCCCAGTAAGATAAAGATAAAAGAAATCCCTGCTATAAAGGCCAGAGTTCGCACTAAACTAACAAGTGAGATTGAAATTTTTCCGCTAGAAGCCTGAGCACCATCTTTGTCATCCAACAAGACCCCTGCATAGACCGGTAACAAGGGTAAGATACAAGGAGAAAAGAAGGAAAGAATTCCAGCAAGAAAAACACTGATAAAAAAGAATACATTGTCCATTGCCTTCCTCCATTCTTTGATTTGATAGGACTATTATAGCTCCAAAACTCCAGATAAAACAGGGACAATGATAGGGAAAAATAGGAATTTAATCAGTTTATTCAGAAATCTGGCACAAAAAAAGCCAGACAAGGTCTGACTTTGATAGAAACAGAAAAGAAATCACCTGTCTTCCCTGCTTATCTGGTAATAAATAAGGTCCGCAACGTAGTCTTTTCTCTCCACACCATTGGCAATGGTTTTTAGATAGGACATTCCAGCCTTCTCCATCACACGACCTGAAGCTGGGTTGAGACTGGCGTAACGAGCTCTGACCTTTTGAAAGCCTGCTTGAGTAAAACAAGAGTCTAACACAGCTTTCAAGGCCTCTGTCATCATACCATTTCCCCAATAATCTTTTCCTAAAACATACCCAATTTCACAACTTGAATCAGACTCATTCATCTCAACGATGCTGATATCTCCTATCACTTGCTCAGGGTTTTCTTTGAGACAAATCGCCCATTTGTAATAGTTGGGATTGGTATAAGAGGCAACCCAATTTCGAATCGAACTTCGAGTCACATCAAGATTCGGATGGGGATCCCAGGTGACATAGGTCAGATTCTCAGCGGATGAAGCCCAATTTTGAAACATGGCTTCCGCATCACTCTCCACAAATCTTCTCAAGATTAAACGTTCAGTCTGTAACATTTGCGTACCGATTGCTTTCATAATGTTACCTCGCTTTCTAAGCTTAAGGCTCAAGCTAAAAAGGTCCCCCGGACCTTCTTCGCTTTCTCATTTCTAAGCTCAAGGTAAAAACCTCCACTGGAGGTTATTCTTGCTCTCAAGTTTCAAGGCAAGAAGCTAAAAAGGTCCCCCGGACCTTTTTACTCCCAAAAGTCATCAAAGACGGTGATTGGTAGATGGCGTTTGTGTTGGCCTTTATGCCACCAGTTTTCAATAATCGCTTGGGCTTCTGGGCTGATTGTTTTGCCTTCGAGGTAGTCATCAATTTCATTGTAAGTGACTCCGAGGGCGACTTCATCTGCTAGTCCAGGTTTGTCTTCTTCTAGGTCTGCTGTTGGGATTTTTTCATAGAGGGCAGGATCTGCACCAAGTTCCTTCAAAAGTTGTTTCCCTTGGCGTTTATTGAGGCGGTAAAGAGGGAGAATGTCTGCACCACCGTCACCAAACTTAGTAAAGAAACCTGTGATATTTTCCGCAGCGTGGTCTGTTCCAATGACCGCTCCGCTATGGGCACCCGCAAGGGCATATTGGGCAATCATACGACTACGAGCTTTAATATTGCCCTTGTTAAAGTCTGAAACAGGACTTCCTGTCGCTTCGACTGCAGCTGTCATGGCATCAGCTGATTCCTTGATATTTACAACTAGACTGACATCTGGTTGGATAAAGGTCAGGGCTTTTTGAGCGTCGTCTTCATCAGCTTGGACTCCATAGGGCAGGCGGACAGCGATAAATTGGTAGCTGTCATCTCCTGTCTCTGCTCGCATTTCTTCCATAGCTAATTGCGCCAAGCGCCCTGCTAAGGTTGAGTCCTGACCTCCAGAAATCCCTAGTACAAAAGTTTTAAGGAAGGGGTGTTTTTTCAAGTATCTTTTTAAGAAGTCAATGGAACGACGGATTTCTTCCTGAGCGTCAATCACTGGCTTGACACCCAGTTGCTGGATAATGGTCTCTTGCAAACTCATTCTTCTTCTCCTTCACCAAGGGCTTCCTTGCGCATCTTGTCAATCAAGTCCATCTTATCTTGCCAAATATCACGCGCCAAATCTACCGGATAGTGCTGTGGATTAAGTACCCGTTTATACTCATCCCAAAGCTTATCAAATTCCTTGCGAGCATAGGCCTGAATCTCAGTCAAGCTAGGCAAGCTGTAAACTAATGTTCCTTCTTTGAAAATATCCACCAAGAGAGGGACAGCATCAAAATTACGAACAGTCTTTTTGATGTAGGTATAAGTTGGATGGAACATCTTGATTTCAGTCATGCCGCTCACATCAACACCATCATAGGTGATGTAATCACCTTCTGACTTGCCTTTTTCACGACTGGTAATGCGCCACACCTGTTTCTTACCTGGCGTTGACACTTTTTCAGCATTATTAGACAGTTTGATGGTATTGCGCATACGACCATTCTCATCTTCGATAGCTACAATCTTATAAACTGCCCCAAGAGCTGGCTGATCATAGGCTGTAATCAGCTTGGTTCCCACACCCCAGACATCAATCTTGGCCTTTTGCATCTTGAGGTTGAGAATAGTATTTTCATCCAAATCATTAGAAGCATAGATCTTAGCCTCTGTAAAGCCAGCCTCGTCCAGTTGCTGACGGACTTTCTTGGAAATGTAGGCAATGTCCCCAGAATCGATCCGCACACCCATAAAGTTAATCTGATCACCCAGCTCACGCGCCACTTGAATGGCAGCTGGCACACCGATTCGCAACGTGTCATAAGTATCTACTAGAAAGACACAGTCACGATGGGTCGCCGCATAAGCCTTGAACGCTTCATAGTCGTTTCCATAAACCTGTACCAAGGCATGGGCATGAGTCCCCAAGACAGGAATATCAAAGAGTTTACCAGCACGCACGTTGCTGGTTCCATTGGCACCACCAATCACGGCTGCACGTGTTCCCCAGATAGCTGCATCCATTTCTTGCGCACGACGTGTCCCAAACTCCATCAAGGGTTCATCTTCAATAACCGAACGAATACGTGCCGCCTTAGTCGCTATCAAGGTTTGAAAATTAACGATGTTTAAGAGAGCCGTTTCGACCAATTGACATTGGGCTAGAGGGCCTTCCACCTGCACAATCGGTTCATTAGCAAAAACCAAGTCCCCTTCCTGGGCAGAACGAACCGTCAACTCCAACTTGAGATTGCGGAGGTAATCTAAGAACGCCCCATGATATCCAAGCGATTCCAAGTAGGCAATATCGCTATCAGAAAAGCGCAAGTCTTTAAGATAGTTCACAATTCTTTCCAAACCAGCAAAAACTGCATAACCGTTGTTAAATGGTTGCTGGCGGAAATAAACTTCAAAGACCGCCTTCTTATTGTGAATCCCTTGGTCAAAGTAAACCTGCATCATGTTGATCTGATACAAGTCTGTGTGCAAAGTTAAACTATCATCTGGATACATCTGTTTTCCTTCTTCCTTGTTTATAAGCCATGAAAGCCTTTAGTCGCTTTCCAACCATCTGATAAATTAGTACTATTATAACACATTTTATCGAGATTGATAAAAAGCTAACAAACTATTCTCCACTCTCAAGTTCATCCATATCTTGCTCAAACCTTTTTTGAGCCCATTCGCCATAACTTTTAAGGCCGAGATTGCCGATAAAAACCCAAGGAAGGTAAATCAGATAAGTAATGACCCAAGCAGACAAGTATTTAACGTTCAGAGGATTGTGCTGATAAATTTCGATATTGAATTGATAATTCTGCAACATCAAAAGAGTGGTAATAGCGAGAGTTACCAGCAAACACCCTACAATCGTAAAATGAAAACGACTATAGTGGGTCACTCCAAGTTGTCGTGCACGATTGAAAAAGAAGAAAATTCCTAAAAGAAGGGTAACCAGAAGAATATCAGGATTAAACAGAGCAGGTGCTAATACAGCCACCAAATAACTTAGCAGAATGAGCCCGATAAACGCATGAAAAGACTCTGTCCCAGCTTTGTTAATCAGTTGTTCTTCCCTTTCGTCTAGTAATTGATAATAAAATAATCTATTTTTCATCTTCTTCCTCCCAAACTTGCTGATTTCTGCGATTCAAGTATAGGATAACTCTATCCATGGAATAACTCCCAACGAGATAGATAATAACTGCTAGAACCACTTTTAGGGAGTACTTCCAAGTCAATAGACTGACCAGTTCCTCGCGATTGCCTACGATATCAATCAATAAAATCACTATAGAAAATCCCAAAGCAGATAAAATTCTTTCTTTTCCAGTATTCTCAACAATATCTCGAATATCAATTCCTACATACATGCGGCGAATAATGGCATACAAACCTACTCCAATCAATAAAAGTAATTCTGGTGAATAGGATAGAAGCGTTAAATTAAAAATATAAACTTTGGCAAAAATTTCCAGTGCCAAAAATAGGCACATTCCCAAAAGAATTTCTCCTGAAATCTTTCCATCCAATTTTTCCGTACGTTCATCTTTGATCACAAGTTTTTTTCTATTTTTCATCTTCTTCCTCCCAAAATAGTTGGTCTAATGTTTTTCCTAAGCATCTGCAAATGGACTGGCAGAGGGAGAGACTAGGATTGTATTTCCCAGCTTCAATCAAGCCTATAGTCTGCCTAGTAACGCCCACAGCTTCTGCCAAATCCCCTTGTGTTAAATCACGCTCCACCCGAGCTAATTTTAATTTTAAATTTTTAGCCACTAGCGTCCTCCTTCACATTTTTAAAAAGTTGCGCTTCTTTTAAAAACATTATACCATATATCTAACTTAATGCAATATATAGATGTCATTTTGTAAGATTTTATTAACAAAAACTATCTACTACAAAAAATAGAGAGTGTCGCCTTTAACAAAAAACTCTCTACCACAAAAAATAGAGAGTGTTACCTTTAAATATAGGATTTCAAAATATCGACGACATCACTTCTTTTCTTGACCCGATGGGCCTTGATGCCTAATTTCTGAGCTGCGTTTGTATTGTCCTCAATATCGTCTAGAAAGACACAATTTGTAGGATCTAGCTGGTATTTATCAAGAATCTCCTTAAACATTACCAAATCAGGCTTTATAGCTTTTATATCACAGGATAAGGCAAAGCCATCTAAAAGTTCTTTTAAGGGAGATAGTTGCTCTTCCAGCAAGTCATAAAATACCTTTGAGGTATTGGACAAGACAAAGATGCGATGCCCCTTTTTCTTTACTTCTGACAAAACAGGAAACACTTCCGTATAAATAGCGATATAGCTAGGCCAGTTCCAGATAACCTCCTCAACCTTCTTTTGATAGGTCCTTCCAATCATCAACACAACTTTAAGGACTAATTCTTCTCTCGTCATGGTTCCAAGATCTAATCTTTCCCAAAGCCCCGACTGAAAAATGGCCTTATCTAAAATCAAATATTCTTTCTTCGTATCCGAAACACCTTGCAAAATCTTATCTTTGTTCCATTCTAATAAAACGTTGCCCATATCTAGTATGATATTCATTAGCCCACCTCCATAGTGATGTTAAGATTTCCTATTTGATTTATACTTTCATATTTAGCTTACAAATCCTTTTGGTAATAGTATCTTTGTCCTGTATAGGGATAGTCTTGCAAGGTAAAGACTTCCTTGTAGCCATGCCTTTTATAAAAATCTGGCGCTTGAAACTGGTAAGTATTGACGAAAGCAAAACAACAGTTTCGATTCTTAGCTTCACTTTCTGCCTGTTGCAATAGTTTTGAACCGATTCCCTGTTCTCGCAATTCCTCTTTCACAAACAAATACTCGATTTCCAACCAATTTCCGAAAGTCTCTGCTACTAAGCCTGCCAAGAGATTGCCCTTTTCATCTTCGACATAAAGATTCAGTGGCTCGCTTTCAGCCTCTTCTCGTTTGGAACGATTATAAGTACGAATCAAATTTCCTATTTCTTGCGCTTTCTGAGACGCCTTATTTTCAAATATAAAGTGCATCCAAACCTCCTTAGAACTGTTACAGCTTGATTATAATCTTATTCCAATAGACTGTCAAACTAGAAAAAAACTCACCAAGCTGAGTTGATGAGTTCATGAGTTATTTTCTAAATTTCCACTGGCTATAAATTCCGAAACCGATAATCCAGATAGCTGAACCAATTGCTCCCATAAAGGTAGATTCTTGTAAAAAGAGGGTTACAAAGACAAAGATAAAGAAGAGCATGGTTAAAGGATTTAGAAAACGGTAATGGGGCATGAGGTAGCCATCCGCCATGAAGTCTTGTGACTTGCGGTATTTGAGATGAGCCACCATGATCAAGATATAAATCGCGATGTAAACACCTGATGAAGACGCCGTAATCAAAGCAAAGGCGTCGGAAACACCTGGCAAAACATTGATAAAGGCAGCCAGAGCAATCAAGATTGCTGAAGCAATAATAGCATTTTGTGGAACATTATGGCGAGAGAGAGTATCTGCCTTGATCGTTTTTAGGAAGCGATTGGGTGAATCATGAGCAATCTGTTAGAGGTGTCGCCCTGTTGAATAGAGGGTTGAATTAAGAGCAGATGCTGCCGACGTCAAAACAACGAAGTTAATTAAAGCTGCCGCCCACTTGATACCTGCCAGCTCAAAAACCGTTACAAATGGTGAATCTGAAGAAGCAAGTTCTCTCCAGGGAATAATAGACATAATGGCTAATAGAGCACCGCCATAGAAGAAGACAATTCGGAGAGGAATTTCTTTAACTGCTTTGGGCAAAACCTGACGAGGATTCTTCGTTTCAGAGGTTGTCACTCCGATAAATTCAATCATCAGATAAGCAAAAAATACCATTTGAAAGGCCATGACAAAGTTCATGACTCCATTTGGAAAAAGAGAGAATTGATTGCTGATATTTGCCAAACTTGCGGCACCATATGGTGTTTCAAATCCTGTCAAGACCATAAAGACCCCTGTTGCAATCATAGCTAAAATAGCCACAATCTTAACCATAGCAAACCAAAACTCGACTTCTCCAAAGAGCTTAACCGCAATCAGATTGACCAAGGCCAAAATCGTTAAAAAAACAATCTGAATCAACCAACTAGGCCAAGAAGGAAACCAAAACTGAACATAATGCGAAATCGCAGTGATTTCTGCCATACCGATAAAGACAACAGACAACCAATAAGACCAAACCGAGAAATACCCCCAGCCTTTCCCCAAATGACGGGTGATAAAGTTGATAAAAGTATGTTGTTCTGGATCCTGATATAGCATCTCCCCAACAGCCCTCATCATCAAAAACATAAAGGCTCCTGTAATCATGTAAATCAGGATGATAGAAGGTCCAGTAAGGCTGATAGAACGACCAGCACCTAGGAAAAGTCCTGTTCCGATTGTCCCCGCAATGGCCATCACCTGAACATGGCGATTGGTTAAACCACGCTCCATTTTATTTTTTTTCTTATTTGAACTCATATAGTCTCCTATTTATTCAAAAAATCAAAAAGGAGTTGAGCAAGTCAAGACCTCCACTACTCCATTTTCATTCTATTTAGGCCGTTTTTTCAACCTTTAAAATTTTGACATCGTAACTACCAACAGGTGTCTCAATCGTAACAATATCGCCTGTTTTTTTGCCGATCAAAGCTTGTCCAATCGGACTTTCATTTGATACCTTCCCAGCGAAAGCATCCGCACCTGCAGAACCGACGATGATGTAGACTTCCTCTTCCTCTTCACCGATTTCTTGGATGGTTACTGTCTTACCGATAGCTACCTCATCTTGGGCAACTGCATCGCTATTAACAATTTCAGCATAGCGAATTTTGGTTTCTAGACTTGAAATTTGTCCTTCAACAAAAGCTTGTTCATCCTTAGCTGCTTCGTACTCGCTGTTTTCTGAAAGATCCCCGTACGAACGAGCAATTTTGATACGCTCTACTACTTCAGGACGACGAACAAGTTTCAATTCTTCTAATTCTTTTTCTAACTTTTTCTTTTCTTCAAGGGTCATTGGGTAAGTTTTTTCTGCCATTTTTTCAACTTTCTTTTCTATTACTTTTTTAAAACAAAATTATGTGGAAAACCACATAATTTTAGTTTGAACTACTTGATTGTGTTAATTTACTATTGATATGTTCTGCAACGTTTTGGTCATGCTCTTCTTTTGTCGTTGCAAAGTATACTTTACCGTCTTCAACATTAGCTACAAAGTATAAGTACTCACTCTTTGTCTGATTTACACTTGCTTCAATCGCATCGAGGCTTGGACTACCAACTGGTCCGGGCATGAGGCCAAGATGTGTATAAACATTATAAGGTGAATCAATCGTAGTATCAATTGCAGTATCATCAGCCAAGCTAATCTTTTGGCCAAGTTTTCCTTCAGCATACAAGATAGCAATGTTGCTTTGAAGTGGCATACCAAGATTCAAGCGGTTATAGAAGACTCCCGCAATCAATTTACGATCTTCGGTCTTAGCACCTTCTTTTTCGACAAGAGAAGCAATACTGAGCAATTCATTAACTGTCAGATTCTTTTCTTTTATCGTAGTGTAGTACGGTGACATAGCCTTGTCCATAGCTGCTAACATATCATCAATCAAGCTTTCAACCGTAGTGCTGTCTTTGATAGTGTAGGTTGCTGGGAAAAGGTAACCTTCAAGGCGATAACGAACCCCACTGTCTTTTGTTGGAAGACTTCCAAGAAGGTTTGGATACTTGGCTACTAGTTGGGAGATGAAGGTTTCATCTTGAGCTTTTGCCAGGAAAGCATCCGCTGTAAGAGGTTCTTTAAAATCACCTTGGAGTTGACCTACTGTCTGAGCAATTTGCTCTAAAGTATAACCTTCCGGAATAGTTAAGTTCGCAAGCACTGGTTCTTGAGGTTCAGGAGTTCCACCTTTTTGCAATTCTTGAATTAAGTCATCCGTACTCATGCTCTTCTTCAAATTGTAATAACCTGACTTCAAGTCTGAACCCTTATACTTAGAATAAATACTAAAGATAAGTCCATGTTTGACCAAACCAGATTTTTCCAAAGTGCTCCCAATTTGTTGCACATTTGATCCTTCTGGAATTTGAACTGTCACATACTCCTTAGAGCTCGCATCAACAGGTTTCAAAGAGTCTTGAACATAACCGTACCCAAAATATCCACCAGCAGCCACAAGCACCAAAAGAACTAAAAAGGTTACTAGGAAACCTTTGGCTTTTGATTTCTTCTTTTTCTTGGTTGGTTTTTTACCTTTACGGCGACGGTTACGACGTGATTCCTCCGTTAATCTGTCTGAGGATCCAGTTGAAGCTAGCGCTTCAGCTTTATTCTCAGAAGAAGCAACTGATGTATTGGCCTCTTCTGTCTTATAAGTCACATCTATCTTGGTCGGAGTATCGTTAAATTCTTTTTCTTCAGGTTCAAGTTCAACTGGTTCCACCTTAGGTTGAACGGACTCCACTACAGGTTCTTCAGCTGGATGAATCGTTTCTACTAGAGGTTCTTCAGATTCTACAACTTCAATCTTGTCAATGACAGGCTGTCTAATCTCTTTCTCTTCTTTTTCATCCGTTTCATCAGCTTCAGCACTCGAAAGTGGAGGAACACTCGGCGCATTCTTTAGAATTTTATCGACAACAGATAGGGAATCAGCCATCAACTCTTCTGTTGAAGCATCAGATTCAGGATTTGCAGGAGTTACTGAACTAGCTTGAGATGATGAAGCTGTCAGATTTGGAATGTCTACTTCTTTCTCTCTTCTATCTTGTTCTTTTACTCTCTCTAAATCACGTAGAATCTGCTCTTTAAAGCTTAATTTTTCTTCTTCTCTTGATTTTTCAGTCAAAAGCATTACCTCCTTGTTGACAATCCATAATATTATATCTTAAAAGTTACAGAAAAGCAACAAAACATCCCTTTCTATAGCTATGATTCTCATTTTTTAAGGTTGCCAAACCATATCATACCAACTTTCACCCGCAAAGCTTGACTGGGATACCCCCTCGTTAACAAAGCCATTTTTTTCATAATAAGGGATGAGATAGTCATGACAGGTCAAATTGATACCTTCTCGTTCATGTTCTAAAGCGACTTCTTTCAGAGCCCTTAACAGTCTTTTTCCCACGCCCAAGGCTTGTGCCTCCTTAGCTATGGAGAGACAGGTCACAGAGATATAGCCTCCAGGTCGATGGCTATAGTCTTTTATCTCTTCTGTAAAGGATTGATCTTGTAGATGACGATGTGGGACGACTGGACCTTCAATATACCCAAGGATACGTCCCTCCTTTTCAGCTACGAGAAAACTGGTCTGAATTTCACGTAAGTGCGCCTCAAAGACCGAACGAGGAATCGCTTCTTCAAGGGAGAAATTCTCCAGCTCTATATCTAAAATTTGATCTAAATCCGAAAATCTTGCGTGTCTGATTTTCATACTTCCTCCTGATAAAAAGGATTGGCCCAAATCAGAGCCCATCCCGAAAATCTTGCGCATGAAGCTTCTGGTACTTCTTCCTCAACAAAGCCATTCATCTCAAAATAAGAGAACAAGTCATCAGGACAAGTCAAGCGAAGATACTCATACCCTCCTTCCACCGCCACTTGTTTCAAGCTAGCAAGAAGAAGGGTCCCCAAGCCTTGCCCGCGATGGTCAGGATGAATAGCTAATGATCTTATTTCTACCCATGTGGGATGGAGAGACTGAGACTCTCCTAAAACATAGCCTAGGAGCTGGTTTTCATCTCTAGCTACAAGAAAGGTATCCGCAATCTTACGGATACTCTCTTCTAAAAACTCGTAGCTCACTATTTCTTCTGAGGATAAACAAGATTCTTCAATTGCTACAATTTCTTCTAAATCCGATAATGTAGCCCGTCCTATGGTGATTGGAATTTCCATTCTTTTTTCTTATTGGACGTTACTTGTCAAATTAGACAAAAGACGTTCAAATGAGTACTCATAGGTTTGGATGTCTCCTGCTCCCATAAAGACATAGACTGCATTATCATGCTCAAGGAGTGGTGATACATTTTCAACTGTGATGACTTGGCTTTTCTTCTTATTTTTATCTGCTAGGTCTTCTACCTTGACGTCACCATGGTCCACCTCACGGGCTGATCCATAGATTTTCGCCAAGTAAACAGCATCTGCCTGGCTCAAAGCTTTAGCAAAATCGTCCAATAGGGCAATGGTTCTAGTAAAAGTGTGTGGTTGGAAGATTGCAACAATTTCCTTGCTTGGGTATTTCTGACGAGCCGCATCTAAGGTCGCAATGATTTCCGTTGGATGGTGGGCAAAATCATCGATAATAATGGTGCCATTGACAACCTTTTCAGTGAAACGACGCTTGACACCAGCAAATGTTTTCAAGTGTTCACGTACCAAGTTCAAGTCAAATCCTGCTGTATAAAGTAAACCAATAACGGCTGTCGCATTCATAATATTGTGACGACCAAAGGTTGGAATGTGGAATTGACCCAACTCTTGTCCGCGGAAATGAACTGTAAAGGTCGAACCAGTTGTAGAACGTAAAAGGTCGCTAGCTACAAAGTCATTTCCCTCAGCATCAAAGCCATAGTAATAGATTGGAGCATTGGCTGTAATCTTACGCAACTCAGCATCCTCACCGTAGACGAATAAACCTTTGGTAATTTGCTTAGCATAGTCATTAAAGGCATTGAAAACATCCTCTAGACTAGTAAAGTAGTCTGGATGGTCAAAGTCAATATTGGTGATAATAGAGTATTCTGGGTGGTAAGGCATGAAGTGACGCTCATATTCGTCAGATTCAAAGACAAAATATTTGGCATTAGCCGAACCACGACCTGTTCCATCTCCAATCAAGAAGCTAGTGTCTGTGATGTGAGACAAGACATGAGACAACATACCTGTCGTTGATGTCTTACCATGCGCTCCTGCAACCCCCATGCTGACAAAGTCACGCATAAAGCTACCTAGGAATTCATGGTAACGTTTGTAGCTGATACCATTTTTGTCGGCATAGGCGATTTCAACATTGTTATCTGGACGAAAGGCATTTCCAGCAATAATTTCAAGATCCCCTTGCAGGTTCTTTTCATCAAAAGGAAGAATCGTGATCCCTGCCTGCTCTAGTCCACGTTGAGTAAAGTAGTATTTTTCAACGTCTGAACCTTGAACCTTGTGTCCCATTTGGTGCAACATCAAGGCCAAGGCACTCATCCCTGATCCCTTGATTCCAATAAAATGATATGTTTTTGACATGTTTTTCTCCCTTACTCAGTGATTCTTGTCAGATTCAACTCTTGGGCAACCTGACGTTCCTGTTCCGTTTGCTTATTCTTTTTATTATAGATTTGACTCTTCTTTAGAAAATCATAGTTGTTCTTTTTAGCTTTTCCTGTTTGGGCTTTCGGAGTTGGAGTTACTACCTGGCCTGCTTCCTCGGCTAGAATATAGTGGGACTGGCTCAAGTTTTTACTAAACTTGGCAAACTCACCTGGATTTTCCTTTTGAAATGGTGCTGTTGGTTGGTTTCCTTGACGAACAAGTGTTGAACCATTGTGTCGTCTAGTATGACTAACATCCTGAGTCAAATACTTGGCCGAACGTTTCTTCTTCAGATCCGCACGCGCCTCTTCTCGAGCCAATTCAGCATACGTTTTTTCAACTTTTTTAGGTTCTGGACCTGGTTCTGACTCCTTGCTAGCTGCCGAAGTAGTTACAGCCTGTTCCTCATTGATAGGAGACCATTCCAAATAGTTTTTATCGCGGTAATCACCCTTGATATTGCTAATAAAGTCTGACTCATCGTACAAGTCCATGACTGGCATTTTAGTCAGCATGATTTCATCATCTGACACCAATGGAAATCGATCTTGTTTCATTTTGTATTTCCTTTCAACACTTCATTATAGCGTATTGTCTTGATTTTTCAAGTGCTGGCTTCAGAAATCCCTAAAATTTCTCGAATTTCTGCCAGACTAAGACTCGCACGCGATTCCGTCCCATCTAAAACTTGGGAAACTAGGTGTCTCTTCTGTTCTTGGAGTTCTTGAATCTTTTCTTCAATGGTTCCTCTAGTAATCAAACGGTAAACCTCTACCTTCCGCTCCTGTCCCATTCGGTGAGCTCGTCCGATAGCCTGGGCTTCGACAGCAGGATTCCACCAGAGATCCACCAGGATGACGGTGTCAGCTCCTGTCAGATTGAGACCGACACCACCTGCCTTAAGGGAAATGAGAAAGATATCCCTTTCCCCTTGATTAAATATTTTGGTCATCTCTTGTCGGTCTTGAGCAGGAGTTGAGCCCGTAATTTTGAAGGAAGTCAAGCCCAAATTTGGGAGCCCTTGCTCGATTTTTTCCAACATTCCTTTAAATTGAGAGAAAATCAAGACCCGATGCCCACCATCTGCCACTTGTAGCAATAAATCTCGGAGACTATCCAATTTACCACTGGCTCCCTGGTAATCGTCCATGAAGAGAGCTGGCGTATCGCAAATCTGGCGCAATCGCATGAGGCCAGATAAGATTTCTACCCGACTTCTCTGGAATTCTTGATCTGTCACTTGGGCTAGTCGGTCTCGCATCTGTTGCAACTGGGCTAGATAGATGGCCTTCTGCTGCTCTTCCAGTTCATTTTTATAGACGACTTCGATCAGATCAGGCAGTTCTGTAAGGACTTCTTCTTTCTTACGCCTCATGACAAAGGGCTTAATAAACTGCGCGACCCTGTCAGCCGGTAATTTCATAAACTCCTTCTTGTTAGGTAAGAGTCCCGGAAGCACAATTTGAAAGATAGACCACAACTCTCCTAAATGGTTTTCGATAGGCGTACCTGACAAAGCAAAGACTGCCGGCACCACAAACTGGCGCAAACTCTGAGCAATCTTAGTCTGGGCATTTTTCATGACCTGGGCTTCATCTAAAAAGAGAAAATCAAAAGCCATCTCTTGATAAAGCTCGCTGTCTTGACGAAAGGTGGCATAGCTAGTCACATAGATTTGGTGATTTTCAGAAAGGATTGCTTCTCGATTCGCTTTCAAACCATGCACGACAGCCAAATCCAACTGTGGGGCAAATTTCCTGAATTCATCTGCCCAATTGTAGATCAGACCTGACGGAGCTAAAATCAAGACCCGACTATCTTCTGTCACCTGACTAGTCAAAAAAGCGATAGTTTGCAGTGTTTTTCCCAGTCCCATATCATCTGCCAGAATGCCACCAAAACCATAGTGATGAAGCATCTGGAGCCAACGAACACCCTTTTCCTGGTAGTCTCTCAAACTCGCCTGCACCCGTATATCTCCCAAAGGAAAATCCTCTGGATGGGTCAAATCATGAGCTAAATGCTGAAATTCTTCCGAGAAGGATATCCTGTCTCGACCTTCAAAAAGCTGAGAAAGGCTATAAGCTAGGGATTTTCGCGCTTGGAAAGAACCATCTTTTAGCTCAACCCCCAGTTCCTGCAAATTTTGACGAATCTGCTTGGTGTCCTCATCAAAAAAGTACACTTGATCAGAAGAACTGATATAGAAATCCTGATTGCTGGTCAGGGCTTTAAGAGCTTGATCAATCTCTTCTTGGGCAATCCCTTGGAAATCAAACTGAATCTCCAACAGTCCTCCCTTGGACTCAATCTGAACCTGAGGTGCTTGGACACTGTAGAGCTGATTTATCTCATCAGACAAGAAAACCTGACCCAACTTCTCAAAAGCTGGAATCGTATGGTGAAAGAAAGAATAAACTGCCTCTGGCTTCAAAGCCTGTCTCCAAGACTGAAAGTCAGCCTCAAACCCAGCTCCTAAACAGACTTGAAATAGCTGGTTTTCCAAGACGGCATCGCTTGAAAATGGTAATTGTTCCAGCTGTTGGCGACTAGTCACCTTAACCTCTCCATAGTCGAACTGGATATCCAAGCGGATGCGGCCGTCATCCTCCCTATCAAAGTAAAAGATTGGTGAAAAGGGTCTGATTCGCAAACGCTCGGGGGCAGACACTGTTCCTAGCTGTCCAAACAAAGGCAAACAGGCGGCTAGGCGATCACGATCATTGTTGTCAAACTGGAGGCATTTTCTCCCTCTCTCCTCCTGAGGAAGCTCCTTGATTTCCTTTAGTAGGCTGATTTGTTTAGGATTTAAGAGATAAAAATTCCCCTTATGAAAGAGAACCGCTCCCCCATAGAATACGTTAACTCGGTCAGTCTCAGAAATTTCCATCTCAAAATAATCGGGATACTCCTGCACGGAAAAAGAGAACAATTCTGCATCAGGTTCTAAATCATGAAAGAGAAGATTTTCATAACTATCGATCTGGTGTTCAAAATGAAAATCTTCCAAGTTCATCAGCAACTCCACTCCCTGCTCAAAAAAGGTCAGAGGGAAAAAGAGGTGACGACCTTGATTGGGGAAAAAGAGGTCTTGACTCAGCCCCTCCTCAATCAAGCCACATAAAAAAGTAAGAACATCTTGACTAGCTGTATCAAATGCATCCCATGACAAGTCATTTTCATAGTGTTTCCCAATCATATATGGCTTTCGATGGACCAAGACCTTCAAAAAGAGAGGGATATCACGAATGACATAATATTTTTGACTATCAACTAAACCGATTCGGAGAGTCCAAAGGAGGCGATTGGTTCCAGCTTCCACCTGGCCTTGAGCCGACAAAGTGTAGATTTTCTCTCTCTTCTGAGGTTGGATACGCTCCAAAAAACTACCGCCAAAACTAACCTTGGTTTCGACCTCTTCTTGCTCTTCATGTCCTTTTTCTAAGGCTTGTAAAATCACCTGGCCTTCTTCATCATTCTTCAGATAATGCTCGAGCGCTGCTAGGTGAACACAGTAACCTCTTTTTTGGAAAAAATCGCAAGCACAAAAAACCAGATCATCCTCTAAACTGTAGCGCAAGTCTTCTCCCGCCACACGAGTATAGAGGCGATTCCCTTTTTCCTTGATAATCTCAATGTTGCCTGTTTCATAGAGTGTAACACCCTCCATGCGCAACTTTCCTGGAATCAATTTAGCCATAGTTACCCCTTTATCTTATCTTTTCATTATACCACATTTTTCCCTATGAAAATAGCCTTCTAGGAAGACTTTTCTCCTAGAAGGCTGGATTTTTAAAGTGTAGCAAAAGTGGTCACGATGCGTTGACAAACCTCTTCCAATACTGACTTCGGCATGGCTACATTGAGGCGGGCATGAAGAGTTCCCTTCTCCCCAAAGTCCAAACCTCGGTTGAGGATGACCTTGGCTTCATTCTTCAAAAGCTTTTGCAAGCGGTCATCCGTTAGGTCATAGGCTGAAAAATCCAACCAGATCAAGTAGGTACCTTGTGGTTTCATGACCTTAATCTTGGTTTCGTTGCCCAAAACATCCACTACATAGTTAATGTGGTCCTCGATGACTTCTTTTAGTTCTCCTAACCAGTCCTTGCCATAACGGTAGGCAGCTTCTGTCGCCAAATAACCCAAGCCTGAAATTTCATGCTGGTTATTGGCCAACTGGCGTTTCTGAAAAGCCACTCGAAGTTTAGAATTTTCAATGACAGCATAGGAATTTTTCGTCCCAGCAATATTAAAGGTCTTAGTGGCACTGCTCAAGATAAGGGCAAAGTCTTTAAAATCAGGGTCAATGGTATTGAAAGATTGGTGTTTGTGACCAAAGAGAGTCAAATCTTGGTGAATCTCATCTGAAACAAGCAAGACACCGTGTTTTTGGCAGAGATGACCAATCTTTTCTAACACTTCCTTTTCCCAAACACGTCCACCAGGATTGTGAGGATTGCAAAGGATATAAAGCTTCACATCCTCTTCCACCATATCCTTCTCCAACTGGTCAAAGTCAATCTCAAACAGACCATTCTTTTCCACCAAAGAATTGGTAATCAATCGGCGATTGTTCAGTTTGACACTGCGGGCAAACGGTGGATAGACTGGTGTGTTAATCAGAACAGCTTCTCCTTCTTTTGTAAAGGCTTGAATGGCTGTTGAAATAGCTGGTACCACTCCCTCGATAAAGACGAGAGCATCTTTGTCAAAGTGATAACCGTGTTGGCTGGCTTCCCATTCTTGAACCGACTCAATCAAAGCGTCGCTTGCATAGGTATAGCCATAGACCAACTGATCTGCGTAGGCTTGTACAGCTTGTCGAACTTCAGGCAAGACTACAAAGTCCATATCCGCTATCCAAGCTGGTAGAACTTCTCGATCGGCTTCTGCCTCTTTCCATTTATAGGTATGGTGTCCAAAACGATTGGGCAGGCTTGTAAAATCATATTTTCCCATATCTGTCTTATCCTTCCAAGGCTTGGCGCAAGTCCGCAATCAAATCTCTAGCATCTTCAATCCCAATTGACAAGCGCAAGAGGTCATCTGTCAAACCATAAGAGTGACGTACTTCTGCTGGAATATCCGCATGGGTTTGAGTAGTCGGATAGGTGATCAGGCTTTCCACTCCACCCAAACTCTCAGCAAAAGAGAAGACCTTGAGGCTGTTTAAAATATGAGGAATACGTTTTTCGTCCACTACTTTAAAGGAAATCATGCCTCCACGTCCTGTATAGAGAACTTCCTTGACTGCGGGAGAAATTTCTAGAAAAGCTACTATTTCTCGCGCATTAGAGGTAGAACGCTCCATACGAAGTGGTAAGGTTTTAAGACCACGAATCAACTGATAACTATCAAACGGTGACAAGACCGCACCTGTCGTATTCAAATTGTAGAACAGTTGTTCATATAGTTCTAAACTATTAGTCACAACTACCCCAGCCAAGACATCATTGTGGCCTGCTAGATACTTGGTTGCTGAATGAAGGACAATATCTGCACCCTCTTCAATCGGTCGTTGGTAAATTGGGCTGTAGAAGGTATTGTCCACCACTACTTTGGCACCCTTGGCATGAGCTAGTTTTGCAAGTTTTGCAATATCAAATTCTAACATCAACGGATTGGTTGGCGTTTCGATATAGAGAACATCCACATCTCTCTCTAACTCAGCAACCAGCTCTTCTTCTGTATTGGCATAGGTGAAATGAAAACGACCTTCCTGTTCCACTTGGTTAAACCAACGGAAAGAACCCCCATAAAGATCTCGCACTGCTAGGATCTTACTTCCTACTGGAAAGACACTAAAGGCCAGTACAATCGCAGCCATACCTGAGCTCGTTGCTAGGGCGTAGTCTGCCGATTCGATTGCAGCCAAGACTTCCTCCGCCTTACTGCGAGTTGGGTTTTTAGTACGGGTATAGTCAAATCCCGTAGACTGACCGAACTCTGGATGCTGATAGGTTGTTGAAAAATGAAGTGGCGTCACCAAGGCACCTGTCGCCTTATCTGACTTGATTCCCGCCTGGGCTAAAATTGTATTGATGTGTCGTTCTTTGCTCATACAGTACCTCCAAATCTATAGTAACTATTGTACCACTTATTTTCACTAACTCATTTTCTTGTTTTCAAGAGCTAGTTATAGTTGCAAACTATATAAAAACGATAGTTCCTTGAGAAACTATCGTTTTTCCTGTTGAATAGAATGGTTATTTAACGTGTTTTGCCAGTTCTTCTTGGGCTTTTTTATTGGATTCTTCTTTTTCTTTCAACCATTTTTCTTTCGCTTTTTCATACTCATCAGTCGTTACAGTCTTATCTTGTAACTTGAGGTACTTGTATGATTCGACACCCTTATTTCCAGCTTGTGAGAATGGCGCTGAGAATGGAACTGTCTTTCTCAAGCTAGGTGTTCCACCTTGGGAAACGTTTGGAATTGCAAGGGCGCTATCAACAAGCCAAGCTTGAATTTCAGCATATTTTTCATAACGTTTTGCTGGATCTTGCTCCTTGTTCGCTTCTTCCAACATTTGAGTGTAAGTATCCAGACCAACTGCCTTAGCCTTGTCATTAACCTCACCTGGTTCTAGACCAAGGTTTTGTAACATACCACCGTTATTGACATTTAAGATATCAAGATAGCTTGATGGATCCAAGTAGTCAGCACTCCAACCGCCATTATAGATATCAAAGTCTTTTTGAGCTGCCGTTTGAGCAAGATAGCTAGAATTATCGTAGTCATCTGTTGATAATTGTTGGATATCGATAACCACATTCTCAGCTCCTAAAACAGATTCGATGGATTGTTTCAAAGAGCTTGCTTCAAGTACACCTTTTTTAGCTGATTGGTCTACAGATACATCCAAGTGGATTGGGAATTGTACACCCTTAGCTTCCAATTCTTTCTTGGCTTCCGCAAATTTAGCTTTAGCCTTGTCAGGATTGTAGTATGGGTCTTGCGCGTCCGCAAAGTTGATTCCTTGCCATTCTTGGCCATAGTTGACCATCTTTTCTGAAACAACATCGCCAAAGTCTTTTCCGTTGATACTTACAAATGTAGGAGGTACCACTAGGTTACGAATAATCTTTGTTGCTCCTTCTTCCCCTTGAGATTGTGCTCCATAGGCTGTACGGTTATAAGCATAGTTGAAGGCTTGACGGAAGTTTTTATTCAGAACTGCTTCTTGGGTTGATTTCTTTTCGATATCTGAGGATTTAGACGTGAAGTTATAAGATTTTCTGTCCAAGTTGAAGTTCAAGTAATAAGAAGTTGCGTTTTGCATACTATAGATGATGTTATCCTTGTTCTTCTCTTTAATTCCTTCAAAGCTTGAGCTATTTGGGTAGAGACGCGCGTAGCTGTATACTCCTTCTACGAAGTTACGAGCTAGGGCATCTTGGTCACTACCATCATAGTAAGTCAATTTCACATCATCCACAAAGACATTTTTAGCATCCCAGTAATTTGGATTTTTCTTGTATTCGATAACAGATTTTGAAACAAACGATTTCATCAAGAAAGGTCCACTGTACAAAATGCTAGAGGGATCTACCTTACCAAAATCATCCCCTTTTGATTTCAGGAAGTCTGCATTGACAGGGAAGAGAATGGTTGAAGTTGTTTTAGAATTCCAATAAGGTTCTGGACGTGTCAAAGTGTACTGAACTGTTTGGTCATCAATCGCCTTAACACCGACAGTTGAAAAGTCAGTTGTTTTACCGTTGATATAGTCATCCAAACCTGCTACAGAGTCTTGAACCAGGTACAAGGCCTCGGATTTTTTATCAGCAGCATATTTCAACCCAGTGACAAAATCTTGGGCCGTTACAGGGGCGTATTCTTCACCCTCATAAGTATACCATTTTGCATCCTTACGCAATTTGTAAGTATAGGTCAAACCGTCCTGAGAAACAGTCCAATCCTCTGCCAACGATGGAACATAGTTACCGTATTGGTCGTTTTCCATCAATCCATCTACCAAATTAGTAACGATGTCGTTGGTTGTTGCCCGGTTTTCTGCAAGATAGTTCAAACTAGATGGATCGCTCGAATAAACATAGTTATATGTTTTAGAAGAACTAGTTGAGTTTCCACATGCGCTCAGTAAGATACCTGCGCTTAACACGACACTTGCAAGTGTCAGATACTTGGCCTTAGACTTTTTCATTTCCAGAACCTCCTGTTTTAAAGATTTGTCTTATTATACAGCTTTAGTTTTATTTAGTCAAGTAATTTCTGAAGAAAAACTTAAAAAACAGATTTTTCTACTCTTGATTTTAGAAAAAGTTCTCCTTTTTTAAGAAAAATGTACTATAAAAACCTTTCTATTAAAGAAAGGTTAAATTCATTGCTTTTATTTATAAATCTTTTTACGAGATTTTCAATCGTGTCCGTAGTCGGTCTGCTTGGGCTTTACCTATTATCTTGTCTAAGAGTCGTGTTCGTAGACTCATCAAACCATAGAGACCTCCTCCAAGCCCTCCGATGAGAGCTACGTAAAGGAAACTCCAGAAACGTCCACTTGGTTGGAAGACAAAACCGAGCAGCCACTGCAAGAAGCCAACTAGGATGAACATGACAAGGGTTAAGATGGTAATCAAGATAGTCCGCTTCAAGATTATCTTTCGACGAGCACCCGTTACCTGGCAGATGTCTCGGTACATCAAGACATTCGGAATAATCAAGCCGATAGTCGTTGAAATCAAGGGACCGTAGCTGTGAAAAATGGCAATGGTTGGCAATTGCAAGACGATCTTAGCAATGGAACCATAGACAAAATAAAGAACTGCCTTGCGATTTCGGAACATGGCCTGAAGCATAGGGGACAAGACCATATACAAACCTAGGATAGTAGACTGCAAAACTGCAAAGACAAATAAGCCCATGGCCAGACTATCTGGCTTACCGTAAAAAACTGTATAAAGAGGCTCCCCTACCATGACCACTCCAACTGTTGCCGGCAGTAGAAATAAGAAGAGCATGGTAAGGCTATCTTGGACTAGGCGAGCCGCCGCCTGCAAGTCGCCTTTTACATAGTTCTCCGTCAACAGTGGCAAGCCGACACTCCCAATTGAAACTCCCACAGAGATTAAAATCATGGTAATTTTATTCGGATTGGCAGAGAAATAAGAAAACATGACAACCAAGTCTTCATTGCTGTAGTTGGTAAACCACTTCATACTATTGATAAAGGTCATCTGGTCTAAAATCTGGAAGAGTTGAATGGCTGATCCTGTCAGGATAAAGGGAATGGCTTCCTTGATGGTATCGACTAAGAGTCGCTTGCTATTGATCTTATCCCGTGTTTCAAAGACTCTTTTGAGCAAACCTTCTTGGGCAAGGAAGTAAATCAAAACTGCAAAACTTGCTACCATCCCCACAAAGGCCGCAAAGGTCGATTGGGTAACGGCTGATAAGTAGTCACCAGAACCCATCTTCATAATGAAGAAGGTTGCCATCAACATCCAGATAACACGGATCACCTGCTCGGCGATTTGGCTCATAGCATAGGGTTTCAGGTTATTCATCCCTTGGAAGAATCCTCGGATGACACTCATAGATGGGAAAATCAAGACTGCCCAAGCTAAGCTCTGCATGATGGGAATCAGGTCTTTCCCCACACCTGACAAATCTGCTAACCAGGGAGAAAAGAGATACAAGACCAAAGCAAAGACTAAGCCCAAGCCCGTCATAAAGCTTAGGAAACTCCGAATCAAGGCAAAGCTATGCTCTTCTTCTCGCATGGTATTGTACTTAGCCACTTGTTTGGCGACCGCAACTGGGATACCCGCTGTCGAAATCAGCAAGAACCAGGCGTAAATATTGTAGCCCATGGTAAAGAGACCATTTGCCTTAGCAGCATAGGTTCCCATCCAGATATACCAGGGAATAATGTAGATTGCCCCAAGGAGGCGACTAATAAAGTTACTAGCTGTTAGCCAAGCAGTCCCTCGCAACATCTGGGCTTGCTGGTGATTGTTTTCGTTAGACATAGCTTCCTCATTCAATTTTAATAACTAGGAAATTTTCCTCATCTTCCATTATAAACTTTTCCTTGTTACTTGTAAAATTCAGACTTTCGGTTTACAATAGAAAGTATGATAAAGATTGAAACCGTATTAGATATATTAAAGAAAGATGATCTCTTCCGCGAGATTATCGACCAAGGACACTACCACTACGACTACAACGAAGTTGTTTTTGACAGCATCAGTTACGACAGCCGAAAAGTAAAAGAAGGCACTCTTTTTTTTGCAAAAGGCGCTGCCTTTAAAAAAGAATACCTTCTTTCTGCTATAAGTCAGGGCTTAGCCTGGTACGTCTCCGAAAAGGACTACGAGGTCGGTATCCCTGTCATCGTTGTGAACGATATCAAGAAAGCCATGAGTTTGATTGCTATGGAATTTTATGGCAATCCACAAGAGAAAATTAAAATTCTCGCTTTTACAGGGACAAAAGGAAAGACAACATCTGCTTACTTTGCATACCACATTCTATCTCAACGCTACCCAACAGCTCTCTTGTCAACTATGAATACAACTCTAGATGGCAAGACCTTCTTTAAATCTTCCTTCTCAACGCCTGAAAATATCGATCTTTTCGACATGATGGCTCAGGCTGTTAAGAATGGTCGAACCCATCTTGTAATGGAAGTCTCTAGCCAAGCCTATCTTGTTCATCGAGTATATGGTCTGACCTTTGATGTAGGTGTCTTTCTTAACATCACTCCTGACCATATCGGTCCGATTGAGCATCCTAGCTTTGAAGACTACTTCTATCACAAACGTCTCTTGATGAAAAATAGCCGAGCAGTTGTCATTAACAGCGACATGGACCACTTTTCTGTGCTAAAAGAACAAGTAGAAGATCAAGAACATGACTTCTATGGTAGCCAGTCAAGTAACCAAATCGAGAACTCCAAAGCCTTTAGCTTTTCCGCTACAGGTAAACTCGCTGGTGACTATGATATTCAACTCATTGGCCACTTTAACCAAGAAAATGCAGTTGCTGCAGGACTTGCCTGTCTTCGTCTAGGTGCTAGTCTCGAAGATATCAAAAAAGGAATCGCTGCAACCCGCGTTCCTGGACGTATGGAAGTCTTGACTCAGAAAAATGGAGCCAAGGTCTTCATCGACTATGCCCACAATGGTGACAGTCTGAAAAAACTCATCAATGTGGTTGAAACCCATCAAACTGGAAAAATTGCTCTTGTTCTCGGTTCGACAGGCAATAAAGGAGAAAGTCGACGCAAGGACTTTGGCCTCCTCCTCAATCAACATCCTGAGATTCAAGTCTTTCTCACCGCTGATGACCCCAACTATGAAGACCCAATGGTGATTGCGGATGAAATCAGCAGCTATATCAGTCATCCTGTTGAAAAGATTGCCGATCGTGAAGAAGCCATCAAGGCGGCGATGGCCATCACAAATCAAGAACTCGATGCTGTGATTATTGCAGGTAAGGGAGCCGATTGCTACCAAATCGTCCAAGGAAAGAAAGAAGACTATCCTGGAGACGCAGCTATCGCAGAACGTTATCTATAAAAAAATCAAGGGAAACATTCCCTTGATTTTTTTAGTCTTCTTTCTTAAATGAATTTTTAAGACCTTCAACGGCACCTTCTACAGCACCTTTAGCATCTTCAACAACTTCTTTTGCCTTCGCAACTGTTTTTTCTACAGTACCTTCTGCTTCTGTCTTGCTATCGCCAGTAACTTTACCAAATCCTTCTTTGATAGCACCAGTCGCTTGATCCAATTTATTTTCAAGTGACATAGCTCTGTCTCCTTTGCTTTTAATACGATAAACGTTATCGCTTGCATTCAGTTTATGCTTATTCTTTAGCAAAGTCAAACAGTCCGCTCAAAATGAAGCAATTAAGGTAAATAGAAAGTCAACCGCTCCTTGTCGAAATCAACAGCCAACTCATACTTTCCAGCTTCATTTTGCACAATATAGCCTAGGACGACCAAACTATCCACAAAGATATCACGGCGTTTCTGCATCAGTTGATCTTTTTTGAGGAATTTTAACAAAAAAGTCGTCATATATTTGAGGACATACTCAGGGTTAACATCTCCTAAAATATCATAGAGCTTCTGCTGAGCTTCTGTCAGTGGATACTGGTTCTTAACTTTATAAAAATAATTGGACAAGGTCATTTTTTGCCTTGCAAAGTCCGTATGCTCGATTAAAATAGCTGCATTGGTTTGATTGCGTAATTCTGTCTCAAAAGTCTTCTCCAGCAAGGTTTGATAGACTGGACTGTCCTCTCTGATAAAAATTTCTTGGTCAAGGGATAGATTGTCTATTGATTCCAGAAAAGGGAGATTGAGCGAATAGTGTTTATTTTCCCTTAGAATCAAGCCCGCCTTTATATACTCTTCCATAAGCTTATCAACTGATACATCTGGAAATTGAGCCTTTATCTCCCGAAGGATAACATCATCATGCTGGTCCAGATAGTCAACCAAATCTATAAAAAATGGCTGTCGAGTCAAACGAGAAGGATTAAAAATCTGAATCATGAAGATTCCTTTCTTTACATTCTAAAAGAGGAGATGCTGCTAGTTGACTAGGATTCGTTCCTAGTTGATTCAGAGGCACAGGAAGTTCGAGTTTACTGTAATAGTCCCTCCAAAAATCACTAATCTCCTGCTCCCCGTCCCCAAATTTCATGGGAATAGTTTCAAAAATAGGTAAAATCTCAGCGATGTACTGAGAGCAGTAAAAACCAGACCCATCTGGATAAAAAGAGGCATTATAGGGTGCACCTAAATGTTTGCTAGCTCGTTTCTTTACCAAGTCAGCTGCAATATCTGGGTAAATATAAAGGTCATAAAGATGAGTTGGTTCAAAAAATTCTGCCGGGCCTTGACAAATGACACCTGCTTGCCCACTAGCATGATAAATCAAACCGTCTAAAAAGATAGCTACATGACTATAGTTCCCAGTCGAAGCTTGGATAGCCTGCCCCATATCTGAAAGATCCTTCACAAAAATCAAATCGCCATTTTCTAACATCTTTCTCTCCTAGAAAAAAAGGAGCCGAAACCCCTTTAGCTATAAGGAAACTAAGGTTTCCTCATTTCAATTATTACTCAGACTATTACCCATTAAAGCTTTCAGTCAACTGAGGCACCACTTGTTTCTTACGTGAAACAGCACCCGGAAGGAAAGCATGGTTATTTTCAAGTTTGAAGTTGAAGGCTGCTTCCACCTTGTCCATATTTGATCCAAGAGCAAGGATTTCTGAATTTGAGTTGACGATATCTGTAATCATCAAGACAAAATCAGAGTAGCCGTTTGCTGCATTAACCGCTTGCATTGCAGCTTCTATTTCAGCTTGACGTTCCAAGACTTCAGCAATATCAACTGTATTAACCTGAGCTACACGAACCTTATTTCCGTTGAGTTCAAAAGTCTTAGCATCGATGTCAATCAATTCTTCAGCAGATTTGCTAGCCAAGTTAGTACCAGCCTTGAGCATAGCAAGACCGTACTCTTCCAAGTTCACGCCTGCTAATTCTGCCAATTCAGGAGCAATAGCTTTATCAGATGGGTGAGTTGTTGGAGATTTCAAAAGAAGGGTATCTGAAATCAAACCTGAAAGCATCAAACCAGCAATTTCTTTAGGAACTGCTACGCCGTGTTCTTTAAACATGCGGTAAACAATAGATGAAGCTGATCCCACTGGTTCCAAACGCATGTAAAGTGGGCTTGCAGTTTCAAAGTTAGCAACACGGTGGTGGTCTACAACACCATAAACTTCTACTTCAGCGATATCTGATACAGATTGTTGGAATTCATTGTGGTCAGTCAAGATAACTTGCTCTGCACCTTCTGCTTTAGCAGAAGTGATAACACGTGGTGCTTCCACACCAAAATAGTTCAAGACAAAGGCTGTTTCTTCATTTGGAGTTCCAAGGGCAACAGCTTCCGTATCCAAACCGTAAGCTTCTTTTGCAAGGTAGGCAAAGGCTACAGATGACCCGATGGCATCTGAATCTGGATTTTGGTGACCAAATACTAGAATCTTAGACATGATAATACCTCATTTTGTTTATTCTCTTTATTGTAGCATTTTTTTCGCTTTTTGACAAAAGTAAGAGGAGTCAAAGGACTCCTCGTTAGACATCAATATGATTGATTAGATTTTTCTCTTGATTTTCGGATAAAAATCGTTCTTTCTGTGGGCGTTTCTTTCGTTTGAGAAGAACCTCTGCTGACATGGCTTCTTCCTTGCTAGCAAAACCCTCTACATAGATGAGTTTGACTGGCAAGCGAGCCCGGGTATACTTGGCTCCCTTACCACTATTATGAACGGCAAGGCGCCTCTTCACATCCGTTGTATAGCCCGTATAGTAAGACCCATCGCGACACTCAACCACATACATATAAGCCTTATGATCCATAGTAAATCTCTTGAATTTCTGGTGTATAGGAACCATCATCATTGTGAACAATAAGTGGTGGTAAGACCTTGAAGCCACTCGTCGATCCATCCTTAATAGCTTCGATTAAGAGCATATTGGCCTCCTTTTCTCGTTTAGGATAGACAAATTGCAGGCGCTTGGGAGCCAAGTTATGGCGTTGAAGCATATCTAGAATATCCAAAAGTCGATCTGGACGATGAACCATAACCAAACGCCCATTAGACTTGAGAATACTCTGAGCACTTCGACAGATTTCCTTAAGATTAGTCGCAATTTCATGTCTAGCTAAAAGGTAGTGTTCACTCTCATTCAAATTGGAATGTGGATCCACCTTGAAATAAGGAGGATTGCACAAAATCATATCCACCTTACTTCCTTGGATATGAGCAGGCATATTTTTCAAATCATCGCAAATAACCTGCATCTGCTCTTCCAATCCATTTAACCGAACCGAACGCTCTGCCATATCCGCCAGACGCTCCTGAATCTCTACAGAGAGAATTTTTGCCTTGGTACGACTACTTGCAAAAAGTCCCACTGCACCATTTCCAGCACAAAAATCCACTATTAAGCCATTTTTAGGGAAGCGAGGAAAGCGTGACAAGAGAACACTATCCACCGAATAGCTAAACACCTCTCTATTTTGAATGATCTTGATATCTGTCGAAAAAAGCTGGTTGATTCGCTCTCCTGATTTTAATAATTGTTCTTCTTTCATACTTTTATTATAACAAATGATGTTAATATTACAAATGTTTTAGATAATCGTATTTACGGCTTCTTTTTTAAATGCTCCAATGCTTCACGCGTCCAAACAGGCATCATTCGTCCAAGTGGTGCGAAACCGTGCTTGATTCGATCATTTGAAAAACGTCTCCGTCTTGGCAATTGATGCTTTTCCTCTTCTAAGGTACGGATAGAAAGGCTGGCCTTCCCAGTGTATTCGTCAAAATCCACCACCTGAACTTGGACTTCATCGCCAATTTTTAAAATGTCATAGATATTTTCAATAAATCCCGTCCGAATCTCCGAGATGTGAATCAGCCCTGTCACCCCTGTCTCTAACTCAACAAAGGCACCATAGGGCTGAATTCCTGTAATACGCCCAGTTAGCTTATCACCAATTTTCATTCTAGTCCTCAATTTCAATCGTTTCAATTACCACATCTTCAACTGGCTTATCCATTGCACCAGTCTCAACAGCTGCAATGGCATCCAAGACCGCAAAAGATTCTGCATCTACCAATTGCCCAAAAACAGTATGACGACGGTCTAGGTGAGGTGTTCCACCTTGTTCTGCATAAATCTCAGCGATTGGTTCAGGCCAACCACCACGCGTAATCTCTTTCTTAGAGTATGGCAAGTGTTGGTTTTGCACGATAAAGAACTGGCTACCATTGGTATTTGGACCAGCATTGGCCATAGAAAGAGCGCCACGGATATTGTAAAGTTCTTCAGAAAATTCATCTTCAAAAGCTTGTCCATAAATTGACTCTCCACCCATACCAGTACCAGTTGGGTCTCCACCTTGAATCATAAAATCCTTGATAATGCGGTGGAAAATCACACCATCATAGTAACCGTCTTTTGACAGAGCAACAAAGTTGGCTACTGTTTTGGGAGCCTGCTCAGGGAAAAGCTTGATCCGCAAGTCTCCGTGATTTGTCTTAATAGTCGCCAACGGACCTTCTACTGTTTCAATGTCTACTTGTGGGAAATGCAATTCTTTTTCTACCATACCAAATCCTTCTAAGGCATCAAAAATGCCATCTTCTTCTACTGTTTTTGTTATATAATCTGCTTTTTCTTTGATTTTATCATGGGAAACACCCATAGCAACGCTGATTCCAGCATAATCAAAGAGTTCCAAGTCGTTGAGACCGTCACCAAAGACCATGACATTCTCTGGTTTCAAGCCTAAATGCCCCACCACCTTAGCTACACCAGTTGCTTTCGATCCTGAAATCGGCACGATATCAGATGAATGTTCATGCCAACGCACCATGCGAAGTTTATCTGATAAAGACTCTGGTAAGTGCAAGCCATCCCCTCTATCTTCAAAGGTCCACATCTGGTATATATCTGCTTTTTCATAGAAGTCAGGATCCACATCCAAGTTCGGATAAATCGGATCAATAGCCTCACTGACCAGTTCTGTTCGAGTAGAGAGCTTGGCGTCATGACTGCCAACCAAGCCATATTCAATTCCCTCTCGCTTAGTCCAAGAGATATACTCCTCAACATCTGACTTGTCAATCTGATGCTGATAAATGACCTGACTTTTTTTATCTTCAATATAGGCCCCATTTAGGGTTACAAAAAAGTCCGGCTTGAGCTCACGAATCTCTGGAACAACTCCAAAAATACCACGTCCAGAAGCAATACCTGTTAAAATTCCTTTTTCACGCAACTGCTTAAAGACAGTGGGAATTGTAGCTGGAATAAAACCTGTCTTTGACGTACGCAGGGTATCATCAATATCAAAAAAGATGATTTTAATCTTCTTTGCCTTGTATTTTAATTTCGCATCCATCTCTCTACCTCTTTTTTCCATTACTCTTTCCATTATACCATAAAGCTGATGAAATTCCTTTTTTGAAAAAAGATGAAAATTCTATCAAAAAGAGAGCCAGTAAAACTAGCCCTCTCTTCTCATCCTAGAACAACTCCAGAGCAATCATAGTAATCATCGTTGCATCATAGTAGTTATCCAAAGATAAATCTTGTGTGAAAATGTATTTATTTTGTTGAAAGAGTTTCAGGTAACCTTCTCCCTTATCAGCTGCATAGGAAATCGGTGCCAAGAAACTACCTGCCTGGTATTGATTGAGGGCCGTTCCATTCAAATCATAGCCAGCATAAACGCGTCGCTCTTTCATAAAGAAATTCATCATCTTTTGAACAAGTTTTTGACTTCTTTCATCTTGACTTTGAGACAAGTGATAAGGCAAACGACAAGCGTTATAAGAGTACGCTCCATCGTATTGAGATTCGATTGTGTTAGCATCAACAAGACGCGCGCCTGACTTCTCAGCCCAGATAAAGTCTGGCAAGAGACCCGTATCAGAATAAGAACTAATTTGCTCCAGTTGCCCAAGCATCTTATCCTTAACGTCTAACCACTGTTTGTTTCCAGTCAGGTCATAGAAAGATTGGAAATAGTGAGGAAGGGTATCAGACGTCCGCATCAAGTAATAATAATCGGAGTCCTTGTTTGCCCAGTTTCCTACTGTTAGCACACCTGTCTCTTCATTGTAATTGTATTGAAGGATATCATCCAAGATTTTTTTAGCTTGCGCTTGGTATTCCTGCGCTTTATCAGGCCACTGCTTGGCAGCTTCAATCAAGGAATAAGCGATGTAGAGATCTCCATCAGTTGCGTTTTGTTTCTCAACCGTTTCGCTACCATTTTTAATTACTTGTTTCCAAGACATCAACTGCGTCCCTTCGATACGATGATTCTGGTAATAGCGATAAAGGCTATCAAAATCTGCTTGAGTTGCTTGCCCTTTTTGAGCTGCTAGAACTGTTATCAGCATGCCGTAACTTTGAGCTTCTGATAGAACTGTTGTTTCCTCAGAATCATTCGTCGTACGAACATAAGATTGATCGCCTTTTGTAACAAGGAACTGTTGACTCCATTGGCTGTAAATTCGATTACGCATCTCAACTCCACTCCTTCCTCTTGCCCAAAACAAGATTAGACAAAAGATAGAAAGGATGAGTACAAACCAGACATATTGTAATTTATTCGTTTTCATAGAACCTCCTATCCTGCAAATCGCTTGGTTTTAACCCACTTGGTTTCTTTTCGGTGGAGTACCTTATCCAGCACAATTGAAGAAATAGAATCAACGGATACAACGATAAACATCTGTGCATAAGAGAAATAGGCTGCCAAGGCTAACCAGATTTGTTTTGTCGTAGCTTGTCCAAATTGACTTGCCAATGCTATCATAATTTGCATTAGATACAGACCAATCATAAGAATCCAGTTGAAGAGCATGAGCTGGGCAATGTAGATATTATCCGCATCAAAAGCAAATGGAACTCTAACATCTGGTATGAATAGGTTCAGGCAAATTGCTAGCACATTCGCTAGGAAAATCAAATCCGAGAGGACAATGGCAAAGTTAAACCAAAAGAAGACACAGGAATAGTTAAAGACTTCTAGTTTGACACGCCAGTTTGCTCTGCCAAATAAATGCTTAAAGTTTGAGAGAACAACTTCATAATTTCCTTTTGCCCAACGTTTACGCTGCATATAGTAACTCTTTAAGGTCTCAGGTTCTTGTTGGAAAGCCTCTGAATTATAGGCAAGGGCAATCAATTTACCACTCTGCATGATTTTGAAGGAAATATCGGTATCCTCGGTTAAGGCACCATTTTTCCAACCACCGATACTCTTTACAAAGTCGGTTTGAATGATAAAGTTGGTCCCTGGGATACGCCCAATTTTAAAGAGATGCCACATCCCAACGTGGTGCACGCGCTGAGTAACAACGATTTCCTGATTGATACAACGAGTCAAGAAATTTTGGTTGGCGTTTCGAGTCTTGTTGCGGCCGAAAGATGCCGCGTGACGTTCTGGATCCTTCATCACTTCTTTCACAAGGAAATAAAGGGCGTTCTTTTCAGGCATGGCATCTGCATCATAAACACAGATGTATTCGCCTGTTGCCATCTCCAAAGCATCGTTTAGAACACCTGCTTTTCCTCCCGTACCAGTACGATCGATAATAGTCAGATTTCTTCCTGCATATTCAGGCATGGCTTGTACAGACAAACATTCTGCATAGGTGTTGTCCGAACAGTTATCCGCAAATAGAAGCAACTCCACACGGTCGTGAGGGTAATTCATATCCAAGATAGCTTTTGCTGTTTGGGCAATAACCACATCCTCATTATGAGCAGGAACAACAATCGTTACTTTAGGATAATAAGGTAGCGGCGAAGTGTCTACACGAAAATCACTGTGTTTAAACCAAAAGTGTACTGCTGAAAAGAGAATTACCAAGCCCCATGCTAGAGAAATCCAAATAGTAAGCAAGGTAAAAATCATTAACATTTGACTAATCATGATTCACCGCCTTAAAATTTTTGTTCACTCGATGGTAAAGAATATTGTACGCAATAAATAATATGATAAAACAAATGCCAAAGGCGAGACTGAGTCCCAAAGCAATGCCAAAAAATATATTGGTTAGAGTCATGTTTCCCTCCTAATATTCTACAATTACATCTGTCTCTAATTGACGTTTGAGATGACTAGCAATATCCGAGTAGTCTTGGTATTTATCTTTATTATCAGAGTTAATCACCAAATAGCCTGTTTGAAACTGAATTTCTTGATTGCCATCTTCTCCATGAAAAACTAAACTGCTTAGTTTCTCCTGCAAATCACTCAGATAGAGTTCCTTTAAAGAACGCTTATTACTACTAGATAGAACGAGAAAATTTCCATCTGAAACGTAATAGAGCTTATCATTGTAACTCAATCCATGAGCAATGACCTCTTGAATGCGACTGAGCATCTGGTTATATTCTTTAGGTTTAATCTGGAAGAACAAATCTTCATGTGCCCAATGAATCAATAGAGATTGAACCGTCACATCACTTTGTTCAGTGACCATAGCCTGATAATCTGCTCGAGCTTCGTCTTCCTGTTCTTGGACCTTTGAGGTCACCTTGAAGAAATAGTAACGAACTTTAAGTAAAATCCCAATCAAAAGTGGAAAACTGATCAATAAGAAGACCAGTTGCATGATTGGGATATAAACCACACCCACAACCAAAACGATAAGTCCAAGCCCAAATGTTAAGATAAGAGTCCAAGTAAGCAAAAGGTCAGATAATACCAATACTGCAAACAAGGCCAAAGCTAAAAACAAAATTTGTTCTAAAATAATCTCTCGAGCAAAGAAAAAAGAAAACCCTAAAAGAAGCGACTCGCACCCCAGAAAAGCGAGGAGCCAATTCCTAAATTTATTCCATTTTTTCATTACGCCTCATCCCCCTCTTTAAATTCAGATACAGATTCAGCCATGCCAAAATAATGTTGTATAGCACGAACAATTCGTTCAGATGCTCTTCCATCTCCATAAGGATTTGGTGCCTGAGACATTCTTCTATAAAGTGTTTCATCTGTTAAGAGAGCTGTCATCGCTTCTTTCACACATACTGGATCCGTACCAACTAGCTTCAAAGTACCTGCTCTTACTCCTTCTGGACGTTCTGTCGTGTCACGAAGGACGAGGACAGGTTTGCCGAGAGAAGGTGCCTCTTCCTGAACACCTCCAGAGTCAGTCATGATAAAATAGCTTCTTGAAGCCAAATTATGAAAATCAAGTACATCTAAAGGTTCAATCAAGTGAATACGATTGTGACCTGCTAAGATATCTTTTGCTGCTTCTTGCACGGCAGGGCTAAGGTGAACTGGATAGACAACTTCAATTTCCTGATGAAGATCGACCATCTCACGTAAAGCTGTAAAGACATTTCTCATTGGTTGACCTTGATTCTCACGACGGTGCATGGTTACCAATACAAGTTTCTTATCTGGATCCAATTGATCTAGAACTTCATGATAGTAATCCGATTGAACGGTTAGTTTCAAGGCATCAATGGCTGTATTTCCCGTAATGACAATAGCAGACTCAGGATGATTTTCCTTGAGGAGATTTTCTTTACTCTCACTAGTTGGAGCAAAATAAAGATCCGCAAGGTTATCTGTCATCTGGCGATTCATTTCCTCTGGGAAAGGAGAATACTTATCAAAGGTTCTTAGGCCAGCTTCAACGTGCCCGATACGTACCTGATTATAGAAAGCAACTAAACTTGCTGCAAAAGTTGTCGTTGTATCTCCATGAACAAGAATCATATCTGGACGTTCTTGCTTAACAATTGGATCAAACTTTTCTAAAAATTTTCCAGTAATATCTAAGAGGGATTGATTTTGCCCCATAATATCCAAATCATAATGCGGCTTGATGCTAAACGTTTCAAGAACTTGATCTAGCATTTGACGATGTTGAGCTGTCACAACTGTGATCGTCTCAATGCTGTCACTATGTTTTTGTAATTCTAACACTAAAGGGGCCATTTTAATAGCTTCTGGTCGTGTTCCAAAAACAACCATCACTTTCAGTTTTTTCATTATTGTATCCTTCTACTATAATAAAATTTGACAAATCATATTAATTTGTATATCGAATAGTTCCAATTTCAATTAATTTGATTTTCTTAATTATTTTACCGTCAATTAATTTATATGTCAAACTCTTTCAAAGTATATTATTGCATTTAATTTAATTTTAATAAAATGTAATATTTCTGTAACGCTGTAATTTACAACTTGTAAACCTTATACCTTAAAGTTTTCTTAAAAATTTTTTGAGCGAAGTATTTTTAAAACATTCTAAAACTTACCATTATCTAAATATTTATTTTTTCTTAATGATTCAGATAATTATATTTTAGCGTTTCATAGAATGTATCTCTTTTTCTAATACGAAAAAATCCCTCTCTAATGAAAAAGGGATTTACGACTTCTTGCTATTTTAAAGTTAAACCTTATAAGATCTATCTTAAATCAAATCTTTTGACAGATATAAAACAAGGTCACCGATATCTTCACAAATAGCGTCCATAGCCGGTCTGTGATTTTGATACCAGACGCCCGAACCATCTGGAATATAACCTCGTTTGATGTACAATCTCTGGGCAGGTCCATACCCTGAATGGAGCCCAACACCAAGAGTCACCTTATCCGATATGAGCTTAACTCGTTTTTCCGCTTCTTCCATCAAGAGATTTCCAATACCTTGATTTTGAAAGGGCTCAAAGACATTGAAATCTGAGAGTTCTGGATCGATTTCTGCAAAAGGCCCCTGCTTGGCAGTTGGTAAAATAGTAATGTAGCCCGCTACAGCACTAGTAAGGTCAGCAATTAACACTTCCCTCTCTCCACTTTCCTGCTCCTTAAAATATCGAGTCAAAATCTCCTCTCTACTTGGCCAACCTTGGCTGATAAATCCTAGAGATAGATCCTTAATGTCAGATTCTTGCATTTTTCTAATTGAACATGTCGTCTTCATAAGTTGCTCCTTTAAAGCTTTCTCCTACCATTATAGCACGATAATTAAAAGAAAAGACCTAGTAAGACAAGAGAATCTTACTAAGTAAAAAGGGATCCCTTTCTAACAAAATCCTGTAAAAGTCTGAAAAAGAGGTCCACTGGACCTGAAAAAAAGACCCACCCGGGTCTTTTCTTTAATCTTCGTTTACGAAAGGCATCAAAGCCATTACGCGAGCGCGTTTGATAGCTGTTGTTACTTTACGTTGGTTTTTAGCTGAAGTTCCTGTTACACGACGAGGAAGGATTTTCCCACGTTCTGAAACGAAACGGCTAAGAAGCTCAGTATCTTTGTAATCAACATATTCAATTTTGTTTGCTGCGATGTAATCAACTTTTTTACGGCGTTTGAATCCGCCACGACGTTGTTGAGCCATGTTTTTTCTCCTTTATAGTATTAATTGTCCATTAGAATGGTAAATCATCATCTGAAATGTCCAATGGATTTGTTGCTCCAAATGGATTTTCAGAACGTGAAAAGTCTGGTACTGGGTTTGCAGGTGCCGATTGACCAGCAGTTGGTGCAGAATAAGCTCCACCTGAATGTCCTTCACGCACTCCGCGGCTTTCCAACATTTGGAAATTATCCGCCACGACTTCTGTTACGTAAACACGTTGTCCTTGCTGGTTATCGTAACTACGAGTCTGGATACGGCCTGTGATCCCGATAAGAGAGCCTTTTTTAGCCCAGTTAGCAAGATTTTCAGCCTGTTGACGCCACATAACGACATTGATAAAATCAGCCTCACGTTCGCCATTTTGACTCTTAAATGTACGGTTTACTGCAAGAGTAAAAGTCGCAACTGCTACATTTGATGAGGTATAACGCAACTCAGCGTCACGCGTCATACGCCCTACAAGTACAACATTGTTAATCATAATCTACCTTCTTACGCGTCAAGTTTGACGATCATGTGACGAAGAATGTCAGCGTTGATTTTTGAAAGACGGTCAAACTCTTTAAGAGCTACATCATCGTTTGCTTCAACGTTAACGATGTGGTAAAGTCCTTCACGGAAATCTTGGATTTCGTATGCAAGACGACGTTTTTCCCAATCTTTTGATTCAACAACAGTTGCACCGTTGTCAGTCAAGATAGAGTCAAAACGTGCTACCAAAGCGTTTTTCGCTTCTTCTTCAATGTTTGGACGAATGATATAAAGAATTTCGTATTTAGCCATTGATATGTTCCTCCTTTTGGTCTAATGACCCCCAGTCTTTGCAAGGGGTAAGTGAGGTTCACTCACAATAAACCATTATACTAGAAAAACTGATAGATAGCAAGTAAAAAAGATAAAAGTGAAAAAATAACTTTATTACTTAGAAATAACTTCCTCTTTCAGTTTCAAAGCTCTGGCCATCTCTTTCAAAATGAAAAATAGCAAAAAGCTGGCTAGTACTAAAATGAGCCCTAAGTAAAGGAAGGCTACTACAAATCCTAGATAGTCAATCAACCATCCCGTCAGAGGAAAAATGATGATCATACTTAGGCTGAACATCATAGAGTAGACACTTAGCATGGTTGCCCGTACCTCGCTTGGGAGTCGCTTTTGTAAATCATTATCAAAAATCGGCTGAAAGAGGGCATATAAGGCGTTACTGAGCCAATAAATCAAAATGTAAATCAGTGGCGTACCAAAATAGGAAAGCAAATAAGTTCCTCCCGTCAAGAGTACAAGAATTGGAAAGAGTTTTAAGGCTGAATACCTCTTTCCAATCTTACTTGCTAGATAAACTGCCCAGATATTCAAAACACTGCCGATCAACATGACTATCGAAATCTGCCACCCTTCTAAGTCAGGCAGTTGATTTTGATAGTAAAAATAAAACATGCACATCAGTGTCCCGATGATTTGGGAAAGAATCATCCAACTAAAAAGACTGGGGTTTCTCCGCAACTCCTCTTTGACAGTCCAGATTATTTTTTTCATTGTCAGACGCTCAGATTTTTGTGCTTTAACACTAGGCTCTTTTAGCATCCAAGTTAGGAAAAGAACGATTATCGAAGTAACAATCATGATATAGTAGGTCAAGTGCAATTGACCATGGACAAAAAATCCCGCTAAAACAGTCCCCAAAGACCGAGTTCCTTCTGCTACTCCTGACATAAAACTGGAGATAGACAAGTAGCGCTCTTTTAATCCAGCCTCCACGGCCGAATCATAAACCATAGCTGCACTCGTCCCCGAATCAAAATTATAAGACAAGGCACTCACCACCATAGCGAGTGCGTAAATCCAAAAATTACCTTGTCCTAGTAACATGAGAATAGACGACGCGATTCCAGCTATTCGACTTAAATATAGATTGGTTTTATAGGAATAGCGGTCAGCTAACATTCCAGAGGGAATTTCACAGATGACACTGGTGGCATGAAAAATACTTTCCAATAAGCCAATCTGCCAAAGCGACATCCCGTTTTGACTGAGAAATAGAATCCAAAAGCTGGTAATGCCCAGAAAGGCAAAAAATTCCACACCAGCCATGAGACAGATATTCTTCCGATAATTTCGTTTAAACATAGTTTCTCCTTTAACAAGTGTATTTGTATCTTTGTGTTTGTCACTTGTTAAGCTGTGCTTTACATGTTCTCCACCTCTTCTTTCTTCTACTTTGAAAAAACGCCCCTAGGGCGTTTTGATTTATTTTATGGTTTGATACGGTGCAACATACGTGGGAATGGAATCGCTTCACGGATGTGTTTTGTACCTGCTGCGAAAGTTACCATACGCTCGATACCGATACCAAATCCACCGTGTGGTACTGTACCGTATTTACGAAGGTCAAGGTAGAATTCGTACTCTGTACGATCCATACCAAGTTCTTCCATCTTAGCGACAAGGGCATCGTAGTCTTCCTCACGCATAGAACCACCGATGATTTCTCCATAGCCTTCTGGTGCAAGCAAGTCTGCACAAAGCACGCGCTCTGGATTTCCAGGAACTGGTTTCATGTAGAAGGCCTTGATAGCTGCTGGGTAGTTGATAACGAAAGTTGGCACACCAAAGTGGTTTGAAATCCATGTTTCATGTGGTGAACCAAAGTCATCTCCATGCTCCAAGTGTTCGTAGTCAGCATCAGCATCGTTTTCATGATCTTGCAAGAGGTCAATGGCTTGATCGTAAGTGATGCGTTTAAATGGCTCTGCAATGTAGCGTTTCAAAAGTTCAGTATCACGTTCCAAAGTTTCCAAGGCTTGAGGAGCACGATCCAAAACACCTTGAAGAAGAGCTTTTACATAAGCTTCTTGCAAGTCAAGTGACTCATCATGTGTCAAGTAAGAGTACTCAGCATCCATCATCCAGAACTCAGTCAAGTGACGGCGAGTCTTAGATTTCTCCGCACGGAATACTGGACCAAAGTCAAAGACACGGCCAAGAGCCATCGCACCCGCTTCAAGATAAAGCTGACCTGATTGGCTCAAGTAGGCTGGTGTCCCAAAGTAGTCTGTTTCAAAGAGTTCTGTTGAATCTTCAGCCGCATTTCCTGAAAGGATTGGGCTATCAAACTTCATGAAGCCGTTCTTGTCAAAAAACTCATATGTTGCATAGATGATAGCGTTACGGATTTGCATCACCGCTACTTGCTTACGAGAACGGAGCCACAAGTGACGGTTGTCCATCAAGAAGTCTGTTCCGTGTTCTTTTGGTGTGATTGGGTAGTCTTGAGATTCACCGATCACTTCGATGTCTGTGATATCGAGCTCATAGCCAAACTTAGAACGCTCATCTTCTTTGACAATTCCTGTCACATAAACAGAAGTCTCTTGGCTCAAGTGTTTGATCGTTTCAAATTTTTCAAGACCAACTTCTTCGCCGAATTTTTCAATAAAGTTTGGTTTGAAGGCTACACCTTGGAAGAAGGCTGTTCCATCACGCAATTGCAAGAAGGCAATTTTCCCTTTTCCTGATTTGTTGGCAACCCAGGCTCCAATGGTCACTTCTTGACCAACGTAGTCTTTTACATCGATAATTGTTACACGTTTTGTCATAATCTATCTTCCTTTTTTCGTTTAACTTGTCCGAAGACGTCATTACCCACTATTTTACCATAAATAGACTGCGATAGCTAGGTTCGACCAGAGAAAATTCGCGAGATTTTCGTTACAAAAAATCTTCGCCTTTTTGGCGAAGATTTTGAGTTTTATTTTTCCATAAATTGATGCAAGCGACGAATAGCTTCTTTTAATGTATTCATATCCGTCGCATAGCTGAGACGAACATTTTCTGGTGCTCCAAATCCAGCTCCTGTAATCAAGGCAAGGCCGACTTCTTCGAGAATAGCCGTTGTAAAGTCTGTCACATCTGTATAACCCTTCATCTCCATCGCTTTCTTAACATTTGGGAAGAGGTAGAAGGCTCCTTGAGGCTTGACAACTTCAAATCCTGGAACTTGGCACAAGAGAGGATAAATGGTATTCAACCGTTCCTCAAAAGCCTGGCGCATGGTTTCGACGGAGTCTTGTGGTCCAGTCAGGGCTTCAATGGTAGCATATTGTGATACGGCAGTCAGGTTAGAGGTTGTTTGTCCTGTTAGCTTGCTCATAGCAGCGATAATCTCAGGATTTCCCACAGCATAACCTACCCGCCAACCAGTCATGGCATAGGCCTTAGATACACCGTTAATCACGATGGTTTGCTTGCGAATGGCTTCTGACAGACTAGAGATTGGAACAAATTCATTCCCGTTATAAACCAAACGACCATAAATATCATCTGCTAGGATAAGGACATCATGCGCAACAGCCCAATTTCCGATAGCCATGAGTTCCTCACGAGAGTAAATCATACCGGTCGGATTCGATGGTGAATTGAGAACTAAGACCTTGGTCTTATCTGTTCGGGCTGCTTCTAGCTGCTCTACTGTTACTTTAAAGTGATTGTCTTCCTTGGCGTGGACAAAGACTGGCACTCCTTCTGCCATTTTGACTTGATCTCCATAGCTGACCCAGTATGGTGTAGGGATAATGACCTCATCACCTGGATTGACCACAGCCATAAAGAAGGTGTAGAGAGAGAACTTGGCACCAGTGGCAAAGGTAACCTCGTTTGCCGCTACGGAATAGCCATAGTAGCGTTCAAAATAGGTATTAACCGCCGCTTTTAACTCTGGTAAGCCTGAAGCAACTGTATAGAAGGAAGCACGTCCATCACGAATCGCTTCTACCGCTGCATCCTGAATGTTTTCAGGAGTATGAAAATCAGGCTGTCCCAAGGTTAAGAAAAGAACATCCTTTCCCTGAGCTTTTAATGCTTTGGCTCTTGCATCACTGGCTAGAGTGACGCTTTCTTCCATTTCTAGTACACGTTTGGATAGTTTCATATGTCCTCCTTATCGGATCACTGCTCCTGTTTCAAAGTCGACCAGATAGTACTGGTTTCCTGACTTAACTTCCCAAATCGGCTTGTCCTGATAGCGACCAAAGGTGACTTTGTCAATATCGCTAGCTCCTTCTTCCCTCGAAATCGTCGCTGCCTTGTCTTGAGAAATCCCCTTATCTAGCTGATAAACGTAAATCTTGTGGTCATTCTTTTCAATCAGTACGGCAATGGCCTCTTGCTTTTTATTATGTCCTAAAACGCTATAATAACCTTCTAGTCCATTATAGAAATCAACCTGATCTGCCTTTTCCAATTCTGCATACTGCTTGGCCAGCTTTTCTCCCTCAACCCTAGCATCTTGATAGGGTTTCATGCTGAGTGATATCAGATAAAGGAAGGAAGTCGTCATGACTAGTAATACCAAAGCAATGCCGATTCCATACTGTATAAATAGCTTGTTTTTTGCTTTTTTCTGTCTTAGTTTCACTCGTCTATTTTACCATCTCTCCTCCTTTATTACAAGTGATGACAGAAACATTCTAAGAATCTTATCCTATAAAATATAAGTTCTTGTTTTTCTCTCTCATTATTGATAAAATATCCTTATGAAACAATATTTAAAAGAGCAAATTTCCGATAATCAATTGGACTTAAAAACAGCTATCGTCCTCAACAAAGCCATACGAACTTTTAAACCCTATGAAGCCAAGGCTGCTAAAGAACACGGATTAACACCCACTCAATTTTCAGTTTTGGAAACCCTCTATAGTAAGGGAGAACTGCGCATTCAGGATTTGATTGAAAAAATGTTGACCACTTCTGGGAACATGACTGTTGTGATTCGAAATATGGTTCGAGATGGGTGGATTTCTAGAACCTGTGATCCCAAAGATCGACGATCCTTTTTCCTGAAACTAACACCTGCAGGCCGCAGAAAAATTGAAGAGGTTCTTCCTGACCATATTGATTCTATCGTAGAAGCACTCAGTATCTTGGAAGATGGCGAAAAGGAAGACTTGATTCGGATTTTAAAAAAATTTAAAGATTTGTGAGCAAAATTATTGCTAATTAGTATTTTTTGTTGTAACATAGATAGTAACAAAAGAGTTCGCTCTTTGAATTTTAAACTAAAGGAGACACATCATGTCTAAAAAGGTACTATTTATCGTCGGATCACTACGCCAAGGTTCTTTCAATCACCAAATGGCCCTCGAAGCTGAAAAAGCACTTGCTGGAAAAGCGGAAGTTAGCTATCTTGATTACTCAGCTGTTCCTCTCTTCAGCCAAGATCTTGAAGTTCCAACTCATCCAGCTGTAGCTGCTGCTCGTGAAGCTGTCCTTGCTGCAGATGCCATCTGGATTTTCTCTCCAGTCTACAACTTCTCTATCCCTGGAACAGTGAAGAACTTGCTTGACTGGCTCTCTCGTGCTCTTGACTTGTCTGATACACGTAGCGCTTCTGCTCTTCAAGACAAGTTTGTCACAGTATCATCTGTAGCCAATGCAGGTCACGATCAACTCTTCGCGATTTACAAAGACCTCTTACCATTTATCCGTACACAAGTCGTTGGTGATTTCACTGCTGCACGTGTCAATGACTCTGCTTGGGCAGACGGAAAATTGGTGTTAGAAGAAACAACTGCTTCATCACTTGCTAAACAAGCTGATAACCTTCTTGCAGCCATCAACTAATCAAGCAAAAACCAGCTCGAATGAGCTGGTTTTATGCTTGTTTCACAAAGACGAGTTCTAAATCACTTGATAAATCAGGTCGATATTCAAAGCCTGCAAAGCGGAGCTTGCGAGCTTGGTCAACTGTTTGAACTTGACCTTCTATTAGAGCCGTCAGAAAGGCTCCACGCGCTTTCTTGGAAATGGTTGAGTGGATTTTCAGCTGACCACCCTTGCCCTCCATAAACTTGAAGGTCACCATCTTCTCTCTGATTTCCTTAGAAAATACGGTTTCAAACTCTGATGACAAGAGAGAAAATATCAAGTCCTCATCCTGTAGGGACTCATCATAGACTGATTTCCAATGACTCTTTAGGGTTTTTCCAGCCACTTTTAACTTCATCAAGAAGTCTAAACGGTGAGGAGCCATGGGAGATAGGACTGGAACAACGCCATACAAAGCCGAGGTAATCAGGACACGATCTTCAAGATAGGTTTGTTCAGTCTCGGTCAACTCATCTCGTTTGATGTGGCGATACATGAGACCGTCAAAGAGTTTCAAGGCTGGATAATGTTTAGCCCTGTGATCTTTTAGGGCTTGAATATGAGCGTACTCTTCTTCTGCTTTCTCAGCAGATACCTTATAAAAAGTCTCTAATTCACTGGCTGAGTAGTGCGCCAGTGAGTCAAGGACTGCCTGACTTTCTTCCCTCAAAGGGAGCGCTTCGATACAAGGAAGGTCTGTGTTCATTTCTTTTGCTGTTGGGATTAAAATTTTCATATTGTTAGTGTAGCATATTTTTCAATCGTGACCAAGAATTTCATCTGAAAACCTCGGTATTAGCCGAGGTTTCTTTGTTTATTTCACTTTAAATGTTTTGAGGTAATTATCTTTTCCAACTTGACCTTCGAAAGATTGGCCATTTTCGAGGTAAGGAAGGTCATCTGATACCGAAGCCTTGACCTTATAAATCTTACCATCAACTTTGAAGAAGTAGACGGTATCTCCCTTGATGACAGCTGATTTAAGGTCTGAGACGATTCCCTTAATGTTTTCTACCGTTTCATTATCCAGCTCTAGGTCATTTTTATTGGCATATTTGCCGAGGAGTTCATCTACCGTAGTTGCTACGATAACGTTTTGGTACTCCACGGCATCGACCAATGCATACTCCTTGACCAAGCCTGCATTATCCTTCAAGCCCATGATGTAGAGCGGTTTGTCGTTTAGATTGACAAGGATAGGGAAGGTCGCCTTGTAGGCTTTCTCTTGCACGGCTCCTTCCGCGGAAGCACGCGCAGATTCTTCTGTTGCAGAAGCTAGATTGTACTTGGTTATTTCACCAGTGCGCATGTTTTCAAGGATAAATCCTAGATTACTTTCATCAGCATTTGCTGAAGTCACCCCCGTGTAGAGATAAATGTCATTTCCGATAGAAAGATAGTTATAGCCTTCTGTCGTTTGGGTAACATTTTTCTTAGAAATCAAGGCATTCCAAAAGCCGTCTTTATATTTGCCGTTGTAGTTGATTTGTTCGATGGTTTCTTCTGCTGGATAGACACGGTCCACCCATTCTGGCACCTCATCCAAGCTGTATTCCTTGGTTTCTCCATTGGTGGCATCTAAGATAATAACGGATGAAGGACGAGGCACTCCTAGACCAAACTGCTTTTGATAAACGGTTGCTACATAGAAAGGATTGCCTTCATCATCCACCTCAAAGGATGGCGTTTTAAAAATCTTGGTCGGGTACTTGATTCGAAGATGGCGTTTAACGTCACGGTTAAAATACTCGGAGTCTGAATACTTCATCGGTGTTTTCAAATCCACCAATTCCGCATTTCCTGTCACCATATCAACCTTGATATACTCACCAATTCCCTTGGACTGATTATTGAACCATTTAATCGGATCAGCATACTCCAAAGGTGTCACCCGATAGGGTTTTCCATCAACCGTCAGCTGAATATAGGTATCTGCTGCTACGTACTGGGAGACCTTATCCGTCAGAGAGCCCAGGTAACGGTCACCAATCTTTTCTGCAGTGCTCCGATCTAGGATTGGAACCTTACTGGTATCACTCTTAGGAAAATCTTTAAAGTCTTTTTCTGTGATGGACACCACATTAGCATAATTTTTTGCTTGGAAAAAGCTAGAAGTTACTAGGCTTACCAGACCAGCAAGGGCAAAGATAAGGCCTGCAGCCAGCAATAATCCTCCACCTAATTTATTAAAATGAAGCCCTTCTAGATTGAGTTCGTTGGCAACCTTGCCATGACGTAGGTGAACTGTCTTGAGAAAATTGGTATCCCTTCGAAAACTAAACAAAATCCCCATCACCACCAGATGCCCACAGAGAAAGAAGATGAATTCCCAACTCGTAAGATTAAATGGCGGCAAAAAGATATACCAAGTCGTTGCGATAAAAACAAGTTCAAAGAGTATACGTTTCATCTGAGTTCCTCCTAAATAATTCGTCCTTCCAAATGATCCAGTTCATGTTGGCAGATCTGAGCTGGAAAGCCTGTTAACGTAATGGTCTGTTCCTGCCACTTACTATCGCGATAGGAAACCGTAATCGTTTCATAGCGAGTCGTTGGCCGTACCCCAGTCAAGGACAAACAACCTTCCTCTGTCTCGTAAGGATCTTCAGAGGAAAGGAGAATAGGGTTAAACATAACCATGGGAACCAAGCCAAGATTAAAGATAATCACCCGCTTCTGCGCCCCAATCATATTTGCCGCCAGACCAACACAGGTCTCGCGATTGGCTAGCAGGGTATCCTGTAAATCTCTAGCCAGATAAAGGTCTTCCTGACTTGCAGCTTTCGAAACTTGCGACAGGAATAAGACATCTCGGACAATTTTCTTTTCCATTCTCTTACGCTCCTTACAACTTTACTTTATTATAGCACAAAAGGGGGCAACTTCTAGTCCTTTCCCTCAAATGCAAAAAAAGCCATCCGAAGATGACTTTATTTTTAAATCGCATTCTTATCAAAACCAAGCTTGCGTTGAACAAACTTAACGATTTCGACAATGAGTATCATTGAGAAGCTTCCGCCCATAACGATTCCCCATTGTGATAAGTCTAGTTTTGTTACGTGGAAGATGCTTTCTAATGGATCGATAACAATAGTTGACGCTAGTAAAATAAATGAAACCAAGATTGACCAGTTGAAAGTTTTAGATTTAAATGGACCAACAGTCAAAATGGATTGGTAAACAGATTTTACATTGTAGGCATGGAAGAGCTGGATCAAACCGAGTGTTGCAAAGGCCATTGTGAGGGCATCTGCGTGAATGGCTACATGATCTCCCGCATGAACTGGATTAGCAATGGCATAGCCATAAACAGACAGAACCAATGCTCCTTGTAAGACACCTTGATAAATGATAGAACTTAAAACACCACCTGAGAATAAGCTAGACTTACGTCCACGTGGTTTATGAGTCATAACACCTGGCTCAGCAGGTTCAACACCAAGAGCGATAGCTGGGAAAGTATCTGTTACTAGGTTAATCCAAAGCAGGTGAACTGGTTGCAAAACATCCCATCCAAAGAGGGTTGCCAAGAAAATTGTCAGCACTTCAGCTGTATTGGCAGACAGAAGGTATTGGATGGTCTTTTGAATGTTTGAGAAGACCTTACGCCCTTCTTCAACTGCGACGATAATGGTCGCAAAGTTATCATCTGCAAGAATCATGTCAGAAGCACCCTTAGAAACCTCTGTACCAGTGATTCCCATACCGATACCGATATCAGCTGTTTTCAGAGCTGGCGCATCATTAACACCATCACCTGTCATGGCAACGACCTTACCTTGGTTTTGCCAAGCTTTCACGATACGAACCTTGTGTTCTGGAGATACACGCGCATAAACAGAGTATTGACCAACGACTTTTTCAAATTCTTCATCAGAAAGTTCGTTAAGTTCCGCACCAGTCAAGACATGGTCTTCTGAGTCATTTTCATCGATGATTCCCAAACGTTTGGCAATGGCTTCTGCTGTGTCTTGGTGGTCACCCGTAATCATGATTGGACGGATTCCCGCTTCTTTAGCCACACGAACGGCTTCTGCTGCTTCAGCACGTTCAGGGTCAATCATCCCAATCAAACCAGTAAAGATCAAGTTGTTTTCAAGCTCTTCAGAAATGAGGTTTTCTGGAATGCTGTCTACAATCTTATAAGCACCTGCAAGGACACGCAAAGCTTGGTGAGCCATGTCAGAGTTGTTTGTATGGATTAATTCAGTGACTTTCTCATCAATCGGAGCAATATCTCCAGCCTTGTCACGTGCAACACAACGTTTCAAAAGTTGATCTGGAGCCCCTTTAACTGCTACGAGGAATTTACCATCTGGCAATGGATGAACTGTTGACATAAGTTTACGATCTGAGTCAAACGGCAATTCAGCGACTCGAGGATATTTCTCTAAAAATCCTTTAACATCATAGCCCTTGTCCAAGGCATACTGGATGAAGGCTGTTTCCGTTGGATCCCCGATCAAGTTTCCTTCTGCATCAATCTTAGTATCATTAGCCAAAACAACAGAACGAAGAAGAGGCATTTCAAGACCTAGTTCAATGTCATCAGCTGAGTCATGTAGGACTGCATCATAGAAGACTTTTTCGACTGTCATCTTGTTCATAGTAAGCGTACCAGTCTTATCAGACGCGATGATCTCAGTTGAACCAAGTGTTTCTACTGCTGGCAACTTACGAACGATAGAGTTACGTTTTGCCAAAACTTGAGTACCAAGGGCAAGAACGATGGTTACGATAGCAGGAAGCCCTTCTGGGATGGCTGCAACGGCAAGCGCAACAGAGGTCATCAACTCACCAAGTGGATCTTTACCTTGAATAAAGACTCCAACTACAAAAGTAACAAGGGCAATGACCAAAATTGCATAGGTCAAGACCTTAGAAAGGTTGTTCAAGTTTTGTTTGAGTGGTGTATCCGTCTCATCCGCATCTTGGAGCATCCCAGCGATATGACCTACTTCCGTGTACATACCCGTATTGACAACAACACCAAGACCACGACCATAGGTCACGTTTGAGTTTTGGAAGGCCATATTGACACGGTCACCAATACCAGCATCTGCAGCGAGTTCTACGGTCAAATCTTTTTCAACTGGCACAGACTCACCTGTTAGGGCTGCTTCTTCGATTTTAAGAGAATTAGCTTCTAGCAAACGTAGGTCTGCTGGTACCACATCACCAGCTTCAAGGGCAACGATATCTCCTGGCACCAATTCTTTGGAATCAATCTCTGCCATGTGGCCATCACGAATAACGCGAGCTGCTGGACTGGACATAGACTTGAGGGCCTCGATGGCTTCTTCTGCTTTTCCTTCTTGGTAAACACCAAAGGCTGCGTTGATGATAACAACGGCTAGGATAATGATGGCATCTGCGATATCTTCCCCACCAGACGTTATGACGGATAAGATAGCTGCAGCAATTAGGATGATAATCATCAAATCCTTAAACTGTTCAATGAATTTAACTAAGAGAGATTTTTTCTCACCCTCTTCCAGTTCATTGCGTCCATATTCAGCTAGGCGTTTTTGCGCTTCGCTTGACGAAAGGCCTTGCTCAGTTGCTTCAACTGACTTCAAGACCTCTTCAGGACTTTGAGTATAAAACGCCTGGCGTTTTTGTTCTTTTGACATGTGTCTCCTCCTTGACATTGTGTGCAAAACAAGTTCTCTTTTTGTTTTATGACAAACAAAAAGAGACTTGTTAATCATAACAAGTCTCGCTGTTTAAGATAGTGCCGGAAGGTATACTTTGCAGTACACAATTCGGAATGACGACACTATCACAGGTTTCTGCCAGCTACTCCCTTGAGTAGTACTATTATACCAAATTTTGAAAAGTTTTCAATCATTAAAATTCGATGAAGGTGGACTAAATTTGAATTTTCCCGCAAAAACCAGTATAATGAAAGAATATTACTTATACTGAAAAGGAAGTTTGATGAAACAATCAATCTCAAATCTCAAGTTAGCTGAGCGTGGTGCCATTGTCAGTATCTCGACCTACTTATTCTTGTCTGCGGCAAAATTAGCAACTGGTCATCTACTTCATTCATCCAGTTTGGTAGCGGATGGTTTCAACAACGTATCCGATATTATCGGAAATGTTGCTCTTCTGATTGGCATTCGGATGGCTCGCCAGCCTGCAGACCGTGACCACCGCTTTGGACACTGGAAGATTGAGGATTTAGCTAGTTTGATCACTTCCATCATCATGTTCTACGTTGGCTTTGATGTGCTTCGGGATACCATTCAGAAAATCCTCAGTCGGGAACAAACGATTATCGATCCTCTGGGAGCATTTCTAGGAATCATTTCTGCAGCGGTTATGTTTGTCGTTTATCTCTATAACACACGCCTCAGTAAGAAATCCAAATCCAAGGCTCTCAAGGCTGCCGCCAAGGACAATCTTTCCGATGCTGTTACCTCACTTGGGACTTCCATTGCCATCCTAGCCAGCAGTTTTAATTATCCGATTGTGGATAAATTAGTCGCTATCATCATTACTTTCTTTATCTTAAAGACAGCCTATGATATCTTTATCGAATCTTCCTTCAGTCTTTCAGATGGTTTTGATGACCGGCTACTAGAAGACTACCAAAAGGCTATCATGGAGATTCCAAAGATTAGTAAGGTCAAGTCCCAAAGAGGGCGTACCTACGGTAGCAATATCTACCTTGATATCACGCTGGAGATGAATCCTGATTTATCAGTCTATGAAAGTCACGAAATTGCAGACCAGGTCGAATCCATGCTAGAAGAGCGTTTTGGAGTATTTGACACCGATGTCCATATCGAACCTGCTCCTATACCTGAGGATGAAATTTTAGACAATGTCTATAAAAAATTGCTCATGCGCGAGCAATTGATTGACCAAGGAAACCAACTAGAAGAACTCCTTGCTGAGGACTTTATCTATATCCGTCAAGATGGAGAGCAGATGGATAAAGAGGCTTATAAGGCTGAAAAAGAACTTAAAGCTGCAATTAAGGACATTCAGATTACCTCCATTAGTCAGAAAACCAAACTCATATGCTATGAGATGGACGGAATCATCCACACCAGTATCTGGCGTCGCCATGAGACTTGGCAAAATATCTTTCATCAAGAAACCAAAAAAGAAGAATAGAAAAATCCTGTCGTAATATGTACTGACCCCAAAAAGTTAGACAAATAATTTAAGTGAAGGATTTAGTTCTGTATTGCACAGGACTAAGTCCTTTT